>NZ_REHJ01000006.1:0-71804 GCF_003692825.1 Lactobacillus sp. ESL0228 | reverse complement strand
AATTTATCAGATCTTGTTCTCTTTGTCAAGAACTTTTTTCTGTCCGCTCTCTGCTCTTTCAAGCAGCAACGTTTATCATCTTACTAAATCAGCTTTCCTTTGTCAAGCTTTTCTTTCAAATGTTTTTGTCCTCTTCGCTTCTGTCTCTTTGACTTTCGCCCGACGACAGTTATTTATATTAGCAACCTTTTTCTTCTTTTGCAAGCTTTTTTTGAAATTTATTGAAGTGACTTGCAAAGCATTTCATGATAAAGTTGTTATATCAACGTTTATAGGAGGTTTTTAAAATAAAAAAATTTGATTTAGCAATTATTGGTGCTGGACCTGTTGGGCTTTTTTGTACTAGTTTTGCAAATTTACATGGCTTAAAAACTGTAACTTTCGACTCATTAAAGAAAGTTGGTGGACAGCCTCAAATGCTGTATCCTTTTAAAAAAATATTCGATATACCTGTCTTTAATCAAATTACTGGTGCCGCTCTTATTCAGCAACTGCATTTAACTGCTAAGAAAAACAGTGATTTTGTGTTAGATCATAAGGTAAGAGCAATTCAAAAGCACGAGAATATTTTTATTATTGACAATGAATTTGAAACGCGAAGTGTCGTTATTGCAACAGGTAATGGTGCGTTTTCACCAAGAAAGTTCCCACTAAAAATGAGTGAAGCAGTTGAAAAAAAGGTTCATTATTTTATTAAAGAGCCACATCTATTTACTAATCAAACCATTGGCATTTTTGGAGGTGGTGATTCTGCTCTTGATTGGGCACTTGAACTAGCAAGCCAAAATAATACTCACGTAAAAATAATTCATCGGCGTAACGAATTTCGCGGATTGGAAAAAAACGTTCAACAGTTAAAAAGTTTAAAAAATGTTGAAATTATAACGCCATATCTTCCTAATTCTATTGCAATCAGGAATAATCAACTTGAAGTGGAGCTAAAGCAAATAAGTAATAAAGAAATTATTAGTCATCAGTTTGATCAAATTATTGTTGCTTATGGATTCCGTAGTAATAACAATTTTGTCAGCAACTGGGGAATTAACTTAGTTAATGGTCAAATTAAAGTTTCACGCGAAATGACCACTAACGTCCCCGGTATTTACGCCATTGGTGATGCTGTGACCTATCCTGGTCGCGTTCCTGTAATTGCGCTCGGCTTTGGAGAAGCTCAAATCGCAGTTACTTCCATCATGCGGTTCCTCTTTCCTGAAAAAACCTTAACAGTTCATTCAACAAGTTTATAGGAAGGTAGCCTTATGCCCATAATCAATTTTATTCTTCACATTGATCATCATTTAATAGAAATAGTTAATCAATTTGGTAACTGGACTTACTTGATTATTTTCAGCATTATTTTTGTCGAAACTGGCTTAGTAATCTTCCCATTTTTACCAGGAGATTCACTAATCTTTGCAGCAAGTTCCATGGCCATCAATCAAAAATACAACCTTAACATTTGGTTAATTTATTTAGCCGTTTTATTGGCGGCAATTCTAGGTGATGCCTGCAATTACGAAATTGGTGCATATTCAGTTAATGCCGGTTCTAAGCATTCTTGGTTTAACCGATTAATCAACCAAAAAAATCGTTTAGCTGCAGAACAATTTTTTAATCGCCATGGACCAATTACGATTGTCATTGGTCGATTTATCCCATTCATCAGAACTTTTGTGCCCTTTATCTCTGGTGGTAGCAAGATGCATTATGGCAAGTTTTCACTATATAATATAGTTGGTGGAATTGTTTGGAGTGGATTGTTCACAATCATTGGCGCTATTTTCGGTAATATTCCCCTAGTTAAGGAGCACTTTTCTCTATTGCTTATTGCAATCATTCTGATTTCGGTTTTACCTATTGCAATGATTGCTTTAAAAAAACAATTCAATCAAAAAAAGGAGCTTCATTAAGGAGCTCCTTTTTTAACGTTGTAACAACTGATTAGCAAAATACAGTTCATAAATTATTCCCCAAACTGCAAAACAGGCTGCAAAAAAACCTTCTGTAAGCACATTAATAATGGGATCAGTTTCCGGATCAAACAACCAAGTATTACTTCCAGCAAAAAACAGGTGGTGAAAAGTTACAAAAAATTGATCAAAATTTGCTAATGCAAATGGCAATACGACTATTGGTAAAACCAATAATAAAAGTGCTGAAACTTTATTTAATTTAAGTGCCTTACTGTTTTTGTGTTTAACAAAAAAGTGAATCGTTAAACAACATAAAAAAGCCACAATTGCTAAAATAAACAACCTTTTAACTTCTGCAAAATGTTGAGCAGCCATTGGTGAAGTTCGAAAATTAGTCATTACTAGCTTCTTATCAAATGGACAAACCAAATACTTCAGCAATTGATTATAATTTGCCATAACTTGACCCAATGACAAATTGACAGTTCGGTTGGTCTTTTGAACAATTACAAAAACAACTAGTAAAGGCCAACTTGCAAATAACGCTCCAACTACACTACTGGTAATTGCAAAAATAAAATGATAAAAAAACGTCAATAAACTACTTTTGATTTTCATAATTTAAACTCATCCAAGTTGTTAACGACAAATGTCGGCTGTTTTTGATCAACAATATCTTTTCTTTGTGTAATTCCAGAAGTAACTAACAATTGATCAACATGACTATTAAAGCCTGCCTTAATATCAGTTTCATAATTATCACCAACTAATAATGCATTTTCCTTAAGACAATGCATTTTCACTAGTAATTTATCTATAATAATTTTGGATGGCTTCCCAATTATAAGTGGTTTTTTTCCACTTGCAGCCGCTATCATTGCACATTGTGCACCATTTCCAGGCATTAGTCCTTGATCACTAGGCAAATTCAAATCCCCATTTGTACTAATAAAGATTGCACCGTTTCTAATAGCATTAGTTGCAACTTGAACCTTATGATAAGTCAAATCAGTATCCATTCCCACAATTACATAATTTGGATTTTCTTCATTTAATTCAAATTGTGAATGTTGCCAAAACTCATTCCAAAGTCCAACTTGCCCAATCAAATAAACACCAATTTTACCAATTCGGTCTTTTTCTTGATCTAAAAGTAAGTCAATTGTTGCCATATTAGGAGTATAAATATGAGTTGTATCTGTTTTTATACCGTGTTGAGCCAATTTTTTAACTACCATCTGCGGTGTTCGTGTAGTGTTATTGGTTAAGAAAATATAATCTTTTTTTGCTTGATCAAGTCGCTTAATAAAACGGACTCCTGCTGCAATTGTATAATTTCCGCGATAAATGGTTCCATCAAGATCAACTAAAAATAAACGGTAATTCTTCACTTAGTTACTACTCTTTCTTTTTTTTATAATAAAAGAATGGTGAATTCCAACTTCTTTTGACATTTTCCCAGTTTCGCGTTTTTTAAAATGAACCATTGGTTGATGATGACGGTAGGACAAATTATTATCCTTTCGAAGACGTGCACTCTGTCTATGCTTTTTAGTGCTTCCCCAATTTTTTCGACTACCAGTTTTATAATGATGAACAGGGGTCAATAATTGTAAAACAAAATACGGTCCCCCGGGATTACAAAATTCCATTAAATAATCTGCTATTGCACGTTGC
Source organism: Lactobacillus sp. ESL0228 (assembly GCF_003692825.1). Taxonomy (NCBI): domain Bacteria; kingdom Bacillati; phylum Bacillota; class Bacilli; order Lactobacillales; family Lactobacillaceae; genus Lactobacillus; species Lactobacillus sp. ESL0228. Next base: position 68,214 of record NZ_REHJ01000006.1, on the reverse strand, counting down.
TTGCGATCAATAGCAGTTTGAACGTTGTCTTTATAAAAACCCCTAAGCCGTAAATGATCACTAGAAACATCCCCGACTAAAAAATCATACTGATCTAAGTAGGGATCATATTTTTTACGCAAAACGTCTAAATTGATAGCTTCTTGTTTATTTACAAGAATTTGGTAGAGCTGTTTATTAATTTTTAAATGGTCACCATTTAAGGTCACTGAAGCCAGTGAATGTCTCAACGGTTGTTGTTTGGTAAATTTATTATCATTATTAACTTTATCTGTCATAAGTTCTGCTCCCAGCTAAAGGATATTTTTGTGCCAAATAGTTACCCACAACTTCACGCAAAAATTGTGGGAACAAAAATTCGTTTTCTCCAACAATTGCAAGTGTAGGGAAAAAGGGAACCAAAACATAATGATCTAAAACAGCAAGCTCATATTTCTTAACTGGATCAATTTCTTGGTTATTTACATAAACTGTACGATTGATTGGATCAAATTTAATGCCACGATAATGCATTTGACCAAATACTTCTCCTCGAAAGCTCATTCCTTGAAGATGAAAACGATCTAAATAATGACGGTTCTTTTCAATTTCCATCACTAAGCGCCATAAATCACAGCCCTTTAGCCTCGTTCGCACTACATGCATTGAATGTGGAAGTGATTTTTGTAAATCATACTTAGTTATCACACCTGACTTAAATGGTGTTAAGAATAATCCTGAGCTAAGCATCGCTAAATTTGTGCCCGCAAAGTTTGCAATTGCATCCATCGAAACACGAATAGCAGCATCATTATTTTCTTCGTATTTGTACGGTAATTTTGCAACTGGTTCACGCGACAAGATTTTTCGACCGTGTTCAAAATATTCATGCACCAATTCTTTATCACATGGTTTAGTTTCCATTAGATTAGTTGACTCAACAGATGGTGTAATCATTTGGATATGGTGCTGATCATCAATTTCAACGTACGTATTACCAACAAAATTTCCCCATTTACCAGTTTGTGTAATCCAAACTCCATTAACCTTCTCACCATGCTTTAGCAAATCATGGCTATGTCCACCAATAATCAGATCAATTTGAGAATAATTTTTAGCTAAAAAACGGTCCATATTCAAACCAACATGTGTTAAAAGAATTAAAATATCATATTTCCCAGTAATTTTAGGCAAAACTCGATCCATTGTTTCTCGCAGCATTTTTACATGCCAGTGATTCGGTTTATAAGAAAGCGGATAAGCAGCGGTTAGTCCTATTAGTGCAATTCGTGTTCCTTTTTTTGTCCGCATAATCTTATAATCATGTGCCCAATGTGGCATACTTTCGTCTTCCTCACGTAAATTTGCAAGTAGCACTGGAAATTGAGCATGGTCAAATAAATGTTCAACAACTTCATGTGAATTGGAAATCCCTTCGTTATTACCAATTGTAACAGCATCATACTTAAACGAATTCATGAATTTAATATTTGCTTGTCCCAAGGTAGCATCCGTTAATGGATTAGAACGGTCTAAAAAATCACCGGCATCAAATGTCAACACTTGATCAACCGATCGATCTTGTTGAGCCGCATGCAGATAGCGTCCAATTTGAGGAAAATGCTCAAAATGCGAATGCAAATCATTTGTATGTAAAATACGAATTTTTTCCATTTTTATGTTCTCTATCCTATTTTATTTGATCTTAAAATCAGATTATATGTATCTAAAATTTTTCCCTCTGGTTTTTCCCATTCTACCCAGTTGGGATTCTTCCAATCAGCTTCATTAGTTAAAGTTTCTAATTTGTAATTTTTATTAATATATTCTTCGTAAGTGATCAAGGCTTTTGTGCGTGGTATATTTAATTGCAAAATTCTAACATTTTTGATTAATCCTCGATCAACGGCCAACTCAGCAATTCCGTTTTGATCAATATTGGAAATTTCAAAATATTTACTACCATCATTACGAGTGATTTCTTCAATTAAATCTAATTCTTCATATTGTTGATTCATTAACTATCCCTACATAAACTTAAACAGTGATATATAGCAAAAAATGTGTAACCATGCTATTGTAATATTTAATAGAGGTGTACACATGAAACATAAAAGCCTGCTGATTGCAGCTCTCTTTTTTAGCATAATCTTTTTAACAACTAGCGGTTTCACCGTTGTCGGTCATCGAGGCGACCCTAGCAAATATCCTGAAGAAACTATTCAAAGTGACGATTCCGCCTTTAACTCAGGCGCTGATTACGTTGAACTCGACCTTCATTTATCCTCAGATGGTGTAGCTGTGGTATCGCATGACGATGACTTATTCCGAGTTACCCATACTCCTGCCATTGTATCACAAAATACTTGGCACGCACTTAGTCAATTAACTTATGATAATTGCGAACATGTATTAAGTCTGGCTGAGTTATTTGCACATTATCAACATAGACCGCAAGCTAAGTTTATTTTGGAAACCAAAATTGATCATTCACTTGATTCATCTTATATGCTTGAAGATGAAATTGCTGCTACTGTCAAAAAATATCACATGGAAAAACGAATAATGATTCACTCATTTTCAGCAGCAAGCCTTTTTCATTTTCGTGAAATTTTGCCTGATTCATATCTAATTCTAATTGTTGGCAGTCTTAAAAGAATGAATTTTAGTAATTTACCACAAGTTAATGCTGTTAACGTTTCTTCTGATTTAATTCTAAACCACCCCTGGCTGATACATTGGCTGCATTTATTAAATAAGCAGGTCTTTGTTTGGACTGAAATGGATGAATCTCCCAGCTTGTGGCATTGGCTTATAAATAAAAATATTGATGGTGTGGTTACTAATTTTCCAAGTACTGGCTTTAAGTATAAACTTGCTAAAGAAGGATCTCGAAAATATGATATTCATCGTAAAGGAATCTATTTTGGTAAAGTAAGAACAGCAACCATGATGAATCCTTATGTTCGACATAAACAGCATAAGTATGTATATCCCGGACAAAATGTTAATGTGATGTACGGTGTTCGCGTTCACAATCAGCTCTACTATCAAATTGCAAATCAAACATTTATTTCTGCTGAATTTGTTAACCTCGATTTAAAACCACAGGATGTGGCTCCTTATCAGAATAAACAAATTTTAGCAAAACCTAAATCATCCGTAATGATTTACCGTTACCCAGAAAATCAAGCAAAGACATCTCAAAAACTTCCTGCAAATCGACTCTATAAAATCCAGAACTTTAATGGCAGTCCTAAAAGCATGTGGCTACGGATTTCATCTGGTTGGATTAGAGCTAAAGATATTCTCTTTTACGGATTCTTCGACGACACTTCTTGGCAACAATATCGCCAATTACCACGAATGAATCGCTACAACAATCTTGCACTAACTGCTTATCAACCAGTTGAACCACCAGCAGTCCTTTCAATTAAGCAACAACTAAATATAATTAATCACATAGCAATATAAAAAGCGATTTACTAATACTGTAAATCGCTTTTTATTGGTTCAAAACTAAAATTATTCATTTGTTGTACTTTGCTTTTTGAGCAATTCGTATGGTAATTCTATTTGTTTATCACTAATTTCTTCATTGTTCATCATCTTTGTTAGTAATCTCATCGCAACTGCACCAATATCATACAAAGGTTGACGAATTGCTGTTAAAGCTGGCCGCACTACCGATGCAACTTGAGTTGCACTAGTCGTAATGATTTCCAAATCCTTAGGAACATTCATTCCCGCATCAATTGCTGAATTTAAAATTCCAACAGCCGTAATATCATTTGTAACAATAACCCCATTAATATTATCACGCATTAATTGTGAAAACAGGTTATAACCATCTGAATAATCTTTAATATTATTATAAATATGTCCCTTACCTAGATTATGCTCTGTCATAAATTTATTATAAGCAACAATACGATTATCAGTATTAACAACTGTGCTGGAATTATCCAAAACAAGGGCTAAATTTCTTTTCCCATCGTTATACAACAAATTTAAAGCTTCCGTGTCGGCTTTTTTATAATCAATGGTTACGGATGGAAATTCATCATGTTTGTCCTTAGTTCCAGCCAAGACTACCGGTGTAGCTGTTCGTTTAAAAGCTTCAACTGCTTCATCTGGAAGATTGTCTGACATATAAATTACACCATCAACTTGCTTATTCAATAAGCTCTGAATCGCTTGATCTTCTTTCATTAAACGATTTTCAATACTTGTGATAATAATATTGTACTTATATAAAAGAGCAATATCATCAATTCCTTTTGACAATTCAGCAAAATATAGATTGGTTAAATCCGGTACAATTAAGCCAACAGTTGTGGTTCGTTTGGAAGCTAATCCTTGAGCCACGGCATTAGGTTGATAATGCAGCCGCTTAATTACTTCCATTACTCGATCGCGCGTATCTTTGCGCACGTTAGTATTACCATTAACAACCCGTGAAACTGTGGCCATTGACACCTTAGCTTCACGAGCAACATCATAAATTGTAATATCTTGTTTACGCATCCTCATTCCCCTATCTTAATCTTAAATACTAGTATCAAATTTAGCATGCTTTTTATCTAATTGCAAGCGTTTCCAGCTATTCTTTCATTTTTTCAGGTCAAGAACATGATATAATTTTCCTAATTAATCGATTAATTTGAAAGGATTAAAAATGAATTTAACCAAATTACAAGAATGGCTACAAAGTTCTGGTAACGATGTGGCTTATATTTCCAATCCAACCACAATTGCTTACTTTACCGGTTATGAAATGGAACCTCATGAACGGATTTTCTGCTTATTAGCATTCAAAGATCAGGAACCATTTGTTTTTGTTCCCGCTCTAAACATCGAAGAAGCGAAAAATTCCGCTTGGAATGGTGATGTTTATGGCTATCTCGATTCTGAAAATCCTTGGGCAGTTATTGCTGATAAAATAAAAAGCCGTACTTCAGCATACCAAAAATGGGCGTTAGAAAAAAATAATTTGTCTGTAGCTCATTATCAGCTTATCCATGAACAATTCCCCGATGCTAATTTTGATGGTGATATCTCAAATTTTATTGCCAAAATTCGTTTGTATAAAACTCCAGAAGAAATCAAGCAATTACAAGCAGCTGGCCGTGAGGCTGATTTTGCATTTCAGATTGGTTTTGATGCAATTAGAACTGGCGTAAGTGAACGCTACATTGCTGGACAAATTGAGTATCAATTAAAAATTCAAAAAGGGGTAATGCATGAAAGTTTTGAAACAATCGTACAAACGGGTACCAACGCTGCCAACCCACATTTAGGACCAACAATGGATAAAGTCAACCCCCACGAATTAGTTCTATTTGATTTGGGAACTATGCATAATGGTTATGCATCCGACTCTAGTAGAACAGTTGCTTACGGTGAGCCAACCGCCAAACAAAAAGAAATCTATGAAATCGATAGAGAAGCTCAACAAGCAGCAATTGAGGCTGTTAGACCAGGGATAACTGCTTCTGAACTTGATAGCGTTGCTCGCGATATTATCACTAAAGCTGGTTATGGTAAATACTTTATTCATCGTCTCGGTCATGGTATTGGCAAAGAAGTTCATGAATATCCATCAATCGTACAAGGCAATGATTTAATCATTGAGGAAGGTATGTGCTTTTCAATTGAACCCGGCATTTATATTCCAAATATAGCTGGCGTCAGAATTGAAGATTGCGGTGTAGTTACCAAAAATGGTTATGAACCTTTTACCCATACCAGTAAAGAATTACGTATCCTTGATTTAAAAGATTAAGCTAAAGTTCGTAACAAAATATAAAAATGCATTAATGGAAAATATGATTTCCATTAATGCATTTTTTAATAGATAATTTTATTTAACCAATAACCTTATCTTCCGGATGATTTAACTCATTCTGGTTATTGAAATCAGAAGGATTTTCGGCATTTTGCAAATCATCAACAGAATCTGCAAAATGATTTTCAATTGAACTATCATCTGATGAATTGTCAATTACAATATCATCAAAATCTTTTATCTCTGAATCATCATCAACATCCTTTGGAAATGATGATAGCTGATTCTTAACTATTTCTGTACCGTTATCGTACTTTTTCTTCAAATCCTGAACTGTTTCATTATTCTTAACTTTTTGTTTTAATTCATCAATTTGATTATCGGTAACAAGTAGTGAACCAGCCAAAAAGCCTGCTGCACCACCAATAACTGTCCCCAATATAAAACTTGTAATTTTTTTCATAAAAGTATCTCCTTTTATTAATCTGCGCCCTTACGACGTCTACGCCGTGCATACATTGATGTTAAAGCAGAAGACATAACACCGTTACGTTTCAAATGAAAACCACTAATTCTCTTTGCTAGTCTGCGTGTGGATGCATTAACATCTGAAACACTTTCACTCACATCTGCAGCTGCCTGTGCTACTGGATCCATAGTCTTCATCTTCACATTAACATCTGCCAGAAGAACATTCGTCTTATCTAACAAATCACTAGTTTGATCAAGTAACCCTTCAATCTCCTTAGTAACTTGCTGAATTGACTCATTAGTAACCTGGATTGTTTTATCTGCTTCTTTGGTCGCCTTTGCAATTCTGATAAGTACCGGTATCATAAAAAGTACTAAAATTAATAATGCAACGGCAGCAATTAGTCCTGCTAATGCACCATAAGAAATTGTCATCTTCTACCTCCAATTCTGTACCTAAAAAAAGTCTAGCATGAAAACACTTTAATCTCAAACCATATGTGATATTTTGATATAGTAAAACATAGAGTGTAAGAAAGGGCAAGAATCATGAACAAAATATTCCAAATTAATAAACGAGCTTTAACTTTTAATTGGGACAGATTAGGAGAACAAGTCCTCACTATGATGTGGCAACTAGCAGTTTCGACTCTAGTTTTTTATATTATTTACCGCCTTGGAAAAAAAATAATCGGTCATTATTTAAAACACAGCAAACGTCCACAAACTAAAAGATCGATGACGGTAACAGCTTTAATTAACAGTATTTTCGAATACACTGTTTTATTCTTTTATTTATTTGCTGTTTTATCAATTCTTGGAATTCCAATCGGAACTTTATTAGCTAGTGCGGGAATTTTTTCCTTAGCATTAGGTATGGGAGCACAGGGCTTTGTGAGTGATTTGGTCAACGGCTTTTTTATTTTGAGTGAAGACCAGTTTGATGTCGGTGATATTGTCCAAATTAATAACCAAACTGGTATTGTAATTCAACTTGGTCTAAGAACTACTCGACTCAAAGCCGCTGACGGATCAATTATTTATATTCCCAATCGTAATATCTCAATCGTACAGAATTTAGCCCATGGTGGGTTTGGTCTTGACATTGAACTTCAACTAAAAGTAACCAATGACTTTACTAAGGTTCGACAACTAATTGAACAGGTAAACCATAATGCTGGGCTAATTAAAAAAGTATTGGTTCAAAAGCCTCAAATCATTGGAATTACTGCTCAAGTCGCTCAAACAGTAAACTATGTTATTCACTTTCAAGTTATACCTGGAAAAGAAAAAGAAGTACATGACCAATATTTAGCGACATATTTAAAAGTATTACAAGAAAACGAAATTACTCTTGCTAGCTAAAAAGGTGGTAGTCTAATCAGACTAACCACCTTTTTATTTAGTATTAAACTGAGCTAACCAACTTGGAAAAAGTTTAAGCAATTTTTGAAGTGCCTTACCTCTATGTGATAAACTATTCTTTTCATCTACTGACATTTCTGCAAAAGTTTTATCCATTTCATCAACATAAAATAATGGATCATAGCCAAATCCATCTTTACCTCGTGGCATAGTTAAAATACGTCCTGAACATTGCCCAGAAACCACTAAGTCTTGTTCAAAAGCATTCGGCATTGAAACCACAATCGTGGTATTAAATTTAGCAGTTCTTTTTGACAAAGGTACCCCACCTAATTCAGCTAATAACTTTGCATTATTTTTATGATCATTGTGCTCCTCACCAGCATAACGAGCAGAGTGCACTCCTGGACCCCCATCTAATTCATCAACCATTAATCCAGAATCATCAGCAATTGTTATCAAGTGACTAAAATTTGCAAGAGCATGCGCTTTTAATTTGGCGTTTTGCTCAAAAGTTGTCCCATATTCATCCACAAATGGCGGATTAATTAGATCCGCATTGGTGATTATCTTTATATTAATATTGGCGTTTTCAAAAGCCTTTTTTAGTTCTATTGCCTTTCCTTGATTAGTTGTCGCAAATAATACTTTCACTGATTATTACCCACTTTCTAATAAATGCAGCGCTGTGCATGAAATTCAGGTTCATTGAGCACAAGTTTTCCTAATTCATTCACTAAATTAACATCGCCAGTAGTGTAATACTCATGTCTGCCAATAAGAGAAGTTTCATTTAGCAAATGCTCATGTTGTAAAATATCATAAGTATCTTGGGCAACTTGGTCAGCTGGATCAATTAACCGAATTCCAGGTCGAATACACTGGTTAAATTCTGCTTGAATAATCGGGTAATGTGTGCATCCTAAAACAAGAGTATCAATATCTAACCCATTAAGTGACACAAATGTTTCTTTAATGGCTTTAAGATATGCATTGTGTCCTGCTTTTTTTTCAATAAGTGGAACCAACTTCGGTGCTGCAAATTCATTTACTCGGATATCATGACATTGACTAATGATTGCTTCTTGATACGCATGCATTGCTGTCGTCATCTGTGTTGCTATGACCGCAACATTATTATTTCTAGTTGCTTTTATTGCCGATTTAGCTCCTGATTGAATAACTCCAACAATTTGTACACCAATCTGCTTTTGAATTGTCCTCATTGCCACTGCTGTTGCAGTATTACAAGCAAAAACAATTATCTTAACATTCTGCCGCAACAAAAATTTTACACTTTGCCAAGTTAACGCAATAATTTCATCTTTGGACTTGTTACCGTACGGAATATGCGCATTATCGCCGATAAAAATAGTTGACTCGTTCGGCATTTTTTGAATAAACTTTTTAACTACTGTTAACCCACCAACACCAGAGTCTAAAAGACCGATTGGTCTCTTATCCATATTATAAATCTCCTTAAATATTTTCTACTTTTATCAATTTTACGGTAAAATAGAAGAAAATAAAAGGGATGACTTCTTAATGCAAAGTAATAATCAACATAGTGAACATGTATATTTTGTCAATCAGCTATATCGTGACTTTTTATTACCAGAAATTCTAGGCGAGGATAATGAAGAAATTCTTTACTGGGGTGGCAAAAGAATAGCACGTAAATACGATTTAACTTGTTTTGACGATATCAATAGTTTTTTTGCCACAACTGAATTTGGTACCTTAACTAAAGTTAAGGAACGACGTACAGAAATTATACTAGAATTAAGTGGTCAGAGTGTAACTGATCGATTAAATAGTGGTAGCCATGAATTTTCTTTAGAGTCAGGCATTATTGCCGAAGGAATACAAAAAGAAACTGGACGCACAGCTGAATGTGAGTTACAAATTGATAATAAAAAGAAAAAAGTTCGTTTAATTGCTAAACTCAATTAATTTATTGAGTATATTAATTGAGCTTTTTACCATTTTTGTAATGTTATTAATGTAGAGGAGAGGAATTAAGATGCTAAAAGAATTTAAACAATTCATCGAACGTGGCAATGTTATCGATTTAGCTGTTGGTGTTATTATCGGTGGGGCTTTTACTAATATTGTTAATTCATTAGTAAAAAATCTGATCAACCCGCTAATCGGCTTATTTATCGGCCGAATTGACTTATCTAATTTGATGTTTAAAGTTGGTAATGCATCGTTTAAATATGGGGAATTTATTAACACAGTAATTAACTTTTTGATTATTGCATTTATTGTTTTCCTACTTGTTAAAGCCGTTAACAAAGTTACCCACCCAGCTAAGCAATCTGCTGGTCCTACAACTGAAGATTACTTGAAACAAATTTGTGATTTACTAAAAGAAAAAAATAAGTAAAAAGTCTATGTAATACTGTTTACTAGACAAAAAAGACGTCGAGTTTTCTTACTCAACGTCTTTTTCACAGAACTTTTACTTAAGCTCCAACCATCACGCAAACCTGCCAAAAAATAAATTCCCTTTTTATTGATGACAACTATGAATGAACAAACAGAACGCAAATCATCTAAAAGCGATTTGCGTTCTGTTTTGGTTAAAACGTGAGGAGGTTAGCCCCATTTTTTTAATTAGTCAGTATATTGACTCAGAATTTGATCAAGTTTGGCTTTAGGAGTATAACCAGTAAGACGATCAACAACTTTACCATCTTTTTTAATAATTAAAGTTGGAATTGCCATTATTCCTAATGAACTAGGTGTCTCTTTATTTTGATCAACATCCATCTTGGTAAATCTTACATCTTGGCGTTCCTGTGCTAACTCATCGATAATCGGTGATTGCATTTTACATGGACCACACCAGGTAGCCCAAAAATCAGTTAGCACTACGCCATTTTTAGTTTCAGTTTCAAAGTTTTGATCTGTTAATTCATCAACCATAAATAATTCCTCTTTCATATAAATAAGGAGTTTTCTTATTAATAGATTAAGTATAGCAATTTAACTTACTTTTTACAAGCAAGGGGGTTTATTTCAAATGAACAATTGTAGCACCATTCCCACCCTCGTTAGCTGGAGCATAATTATAACTTTTGACATGTTTACTTGCATGTAAATATTGCCATACCCCCTTTCTGATCGCTCCTGTACCAATACCATGAATAATTGTTACAACATCAAGTCCAGCTAACAAAACGGAGTCAATATAACGATCAAGATTATTCAAGGCTTCATCATATCGTTGCCCTCGTAAATCCAGTTCACTCCTAGCATTACTACGACGGTTAGAGCTAACAGCATGAGTGAGTATAACTTTCTTTGACTTAGTTTCAGTACCTGCTTTTTGGATGTCTCGGTCACTAACTTTAACTTTAATGATACCTAACTGCACTTCATATTGATGCTCACCAAGTTTTTTAGTAATTGTACCCAACTGATTATAAGATAAAACTTTTACCCTATCACCAACCTGCACATGATGTCTTTTTTTCTCTCGTCGTAATACACGGTTATGGACCAATTTTTCATTTTGTTGCTCTAACTGATTTAATTTACCTTTAGCAGCGATTAACTCATTTTGCTTAATACTTCCTTGTTGCTTTAACTGTGTAATTATTTGGTCAGCTTTTTTACGACTTTTGGTTATAATTTCATTTGCCCGCTCCTGTGCAAATTCCAATTGCTTCTGTACTCGCTGGTTGTACCAATCAAGTGCCTGTTGTAACTCTAGTTCAAGGTTTCGGCTTCGATCAAGGCTTGATTGCAAGTGACTACGAGCCTGAGTAGCTGCCTTAGTTTGCTTAGTCAGTTCCGTAATCATTTGATTAACATCAACATTGCTATCAGACATCATTTCCTGTGCATCCTTGACTACATCCTCACGCATACCTAACCTACGTGCAATCGCAAATGCATTGCTATGACCGGGAATACCAATTTGCAAACGGTAAGTTGGTGACAAAGTTTTCAAGTCAAATTCCATTGATGCATTAGTTGTTTTGTGTCGATTATAACCGTAAAGCTTTAACTCTGGATAATGTGTAGTCACAATTATCTTAGCATTTTTTTTACGTAAAAAATCCAAGATACTAATTGCCAAACTAGCACCTTCTTCAGGATCTGTTCCCGCACCAATTTCATCAATTAAAACCAAGGTGTGATCATCAACCTTTTTCATTATCTTAATAATACTATTGATGTGTGATGAAAAAGTACTAAGTGACTGCTCTATCGACTGTTCATCGCCAATATCAGCACAAATGTCTTTAAATACCCCTGCTTTACTTCCTTCAGCTGCTGGAATAAATAGACCCGATTGTGCCATTAATTGCAATAGCCCCACTGTCTTCAAAGTAATAGTCTTACCACCAGTATTCGGTCCCGTAATTAACATAGTATCAAAGTCTTGACCAAGATAAATATCATTAGCAACAACTTTGTCTGGCGTAATTAAAGGGTGCCTTGCTTTCAAGAAAGACAAAGATTGATCTTTAGTTAATTTAGGTTCACTTGCATTTAATGAAGAGGCTAACATGGCCTTGGCTTGAATAAAATCAAGTTCAACGAGAGCTAAAGCAATTTGATCGATCTGCTTCACATCATTGCGTGCAATATCCGATAATTGATGTAAAACACGTTGAATTTCACGGCGTTCCTGTGCAAGAAGGTTTTGCTGACGATTATTTAAATTTAACACTGCGCTTGGTTCAATAAACAAAGTTTGGCCACTAGAACTTTGATCATGAACAACACCACCAAATTTATTACGATACTCCTGTTTCACCGGAATAACATAGCGTTCATCCCTAATAGTCACAATCTGATCTGAGAGATACTTATTAGCACCACCTTTAACATAATCATCCATCCGAATCTTAATTTCTTCATCATTCTTTTTAAGCTCACGACGCAATCGCATTAAGTCACTCGATGCAGTATCCAATATTGTCCCATCAAAATCAAGTGATTTTTTTAATTCATATAACAAATTAGCAGGAACCTTAAGGTTAGACAAAATATCGGTAATTGCTGTTAAATCTATTTGTGACAATTCACTTTGGTCTAAAAAATGATTAACCTCATTTGCAAGAGTCAACACCAACAAAATATTGCCTAATTCGGTCGCATTCAAATTAGCATTGATTTTAAGCCTCTTTGTACTTGGCACGACATCCATAAAATCCACAAGTGGTAATTGACCCTTGACTCTAAGCAGGTTTACACCAGTAAAAGTTTGTTGCAAAGCAAATTCAACTTTCTTAAAATCGCTACTTGGAGTTAATGTAGCAGCTTTTTTCTTAGCCGGCATTGTAATTGCCATTTGCTGCAATTTATCAGTAATCTTGGCAAATTCTAAAGTTTCTAATATTTTATTATTCATCATTAACAAATTCTCTATTACTAAAAAAGGCTGGCTAAGCCAGTCTTTTTTTACTCACCACTTAAGCGGTCATCATCCAAGAACGTATTAAGCACTCCCTGAACCATATTCCACTCTTCGTCTTCTTCAATTTCATGCAAATCGCTACTAGTTACATCGCCTTCTGAATCAGCGTCATAGCTAAAAGCCAACACTTCAATTTCTTCATCTTTATTGGTAGCAGCTGGATATAGTAAAATATATGATTTATCATAATCATCTGAATGAAATGTGAATAAAACCTCGTATAATTCTTCATTACCTTGATCATCTATTAAGGTGATTTGACGGTCTTCACCGTGAACTTCTTGTGTCATATTAATCCTTTCGGTTTTGATCTAAATAATTTTGCAAAATCAAGACAGCAGCCATTTGGTCAATAATTTTCTTACGCTGATGCCGATCATGAATTCCAGCTTCTTCCACTAGAATTCGTTGAGATTCGACAGTTGTCAAACGTTCATCTGAATAATAAACAGGCAACTTAAACTTGTCTTGTAATCTTTGACCATATGCTTTACTTCTAATAACTGAAGCACCTGATGAACCATCCATATTTTTAGGAAGACCTAATACAAAGCCATCCGCATTGTATTGACGAACAATTTTCTTAAGGGGTCTCATACCAAAATTATGTCGTTTTTCATCTATCAAAATCGTCTCAATTTTTTGAGCGGTTATTCCTAACTCATCACTAACTGCGACCCCAACGGTTTTAGAACCAATATCTAGCCCAATTAACCGCATTATTTATCTTTACCTAGATAACTTTTTACAAGTTCTTCAATAATTTCATCACGTTCGTGCTTTAAAATTAAATTACGAGCATCATTATGCCGGGGAATATATGCTGGATCGCCTGACAATAAATAGCCAACAATCTGATTAATTGGATTATAGCCCTTTTCTTCAAGTGCATTGTAAACATCTTGTAGCGTATCATAAACATTTTTACCCTTATTTTCATTAAAGTCGAAATGCATTGTTTTACCTAATGAACTCATAATCATTCCTCCTGACGTAATTTTACTTGAAAACTTTCATAAACTCAATAAATTAATTTACAGAAATTAAGTTCAAAACAGTTTGAATAGCTTTGCCTAACCCCTCAGGCTTTTTACCACCAGCTTGAGCCATGTTAGAACGACCGCCGCCACCACCGCCAAAAATTGGCGCAGCTTGCTTAATTAATTTACCTGCATGAAGATTAGCATCGAGAGCTTTTTGTCCCAAACTAATAATCATGTTAGCTTTGTCATTCTTGGCTGAACCTAATACAAGAACATCAGACTTAGAACTATTCTTCCATGCATCTGCAAGTTCGCGCAAGTCGTTCATGCCATTGACATCAACTTGTTCAGCAATAACTGTTAAGCTACCTATTTGTTGAACCTTATTAAAAATTGATGCTGCTTTTGCCTGGTTAATTCTCATGTTCAAATCGTCAACTTGTTTTTGAGTTGAATGAAGTTCTTCTTCCAAACTCTCAACTTTATTAATTACATCTTCAGGCTTCGTTGATTTCACACTGCTTTGAACTTCATCAAGTAATTCTGAACGATGTGCTAAATACTCGTAAGCCTTTTGAGAAACAACCGCTTCAATTCGTCTTAAACCTGCACCAATAGCTGATTCTGATATTATTTTGAAAATTCCAATTTGATTAGAATTAGAACAGTGAGTGCCACCACAAAATTCAATTGAAAAGTCATCCATTTGTACAACGCGAACTTGGTCACCATACTTACCATCAAATAAGGCTAATGCACCCATTTCTTTTCCATGTTCTGGATCAGTAATAGTGGTCTTAACATTAATTGCTGCCCAAATCTTTTGATTAACCAATGTTTCAACTGATTTGATTTCCTTGTCGGTTAAAGGTTCGATTGCAGTAAAATCAAACCGCAAATAATCAGGTTCTACCAAACTACCAGCTTGGTGGGTATGTTCACCAAGAACACTGCGCAAAGCTGCATGTAATAAGTGAGTAGCCGTATGTGAGTGGCGCAATCCTTCACGGCGTGCACGGTCGATTTTTAAAGTATAGTCTTCACCTTTTTTAAAAGGTAAAATTACGTCAACGTAATGCAGATTTTGATCATTAGGTGCATGCTGAACATCAACAACTTGAGCAACAAGATTACCTTCATGATCATAAATTGAACCATGATCAGCCACTTGACCACCCCGTTCTGCATAAAATGGTGTTTTATCAAAAATCAAAGTTGCTTGTTCACCATCAGCTTGATTAACTAACTTGTCGTCAACAATAATATCTATCAATTTAGCATGTTTTTCTTCATAAATACCATACTCAAACTCAGAATTGTCTTTCAAGTTCATTAAGGTTTCATCCTGAGCTCCCATTGACTGCAAATTACCGCGTGCTTCTCGCGCACGTTTCTTTTGGGCCTCCATCTCTTTATCAAAACCTTTTTTATCAACTTCTAAGCCAGCATCTTGTGCAGTTTCAAAAGTTAATTCATATGGAAAACCATAAGTATCAAATAATTTGAAAGTATCCTCACCACTAATTGTCTTAGTATCATTTTCTTTAGCATCAGCAATTAACTTGTCAAGCAAGGTTAACCCTGAATCAAGTGTCAGCTGGAAACGCTGTTCTTCATTTTTGATAACTTTAGCAATAAAATCCTTTTGTTTAGTTACTTCTGGATAGTGACTTTCCATAACTTTGCCAACCACAGGAACTAATTTATAAAGAAATGAGCCCTTAATTCCCAAGCGCTGACCATTTAAGTCAGCACGACGAATCAACCGACGCAATACATAACCGCGACCTGTATTTGAAGGAAGTGCACCATCGGCTATAGCAAAGCTAACCGTTCGAACGTGATCAGCAATAATTTTAAATGCGGTGGTATCAGATCCATTTTGACCATATTTCTTACCCGATGTCATTTCCTCAGTAGCATGAATCATTGGCATAAACAAATCTGTTTCAAAGTTAGTTGGAGCTCCCTGCAAAATTGATAACACACGTTCTAGGCCCATTCCTGTATCAATATTTTTATGCGGTTGATCAACATATTTTCCGTTAGCCAGGTGATTATATTGTGAAAAGACAATGTTCCAAATCTCCAAGTAGCGAGCATTTTCACCTCCTGGAAAATTTTCAGGATCATCTTCAGAAATATCATTATTTTCTTGTCCTCGATCATAAAAAATTTCAGAGTCTGGACCACATGGACCTTCACCTATATCCCAAAAGTTCTCTTCTAATCTAACAATATGATCTTGAGGCATCCCTACCTCAAGCCAAATTTTCTGTGCTTCGGTATCTTTAGGATAAACCGTACAATAAAGTTTGTCCTCATCCAAATCAAGCCAATTCGGACTAGTAAGAAACTCCCAAGCCCAAGTAATTGCCTCTTTTTTAAAATAATCACCTACGGAAAAGTTACCTAACATTTCAAAGAATGTTTGATGTCGTGCAGTTTTACCAACATTTTCAATATCATTAGTCCTAATTGATTTTTGTGAACTTGTGATACGATGATTCTTAGGTACAACCGATCCATCAAAATACTTTTTCATCGTTGCTACACCAGAATTGATCCAAAGTAAAGTTGGGTCATCTTGTGGAATTAATGATTGACTCGGCATTACCATGTGACCGTGTTCTTTAAAAAAGTCCAAAAACATTTGTCTAAATTCAGAACTCGTCAGTTTTTTCATTATTTTCTCCCTTTTCAAAATAAAAAGCACTGTTGCTATACTTAAGGACGCATAAAACGCGGTACCACCTCAATTGCAACAGTGCTTGTTACCTCTTAATTATCTTATTTTGTAAAAACTGTAAGGAGCATCTTTTAAATGACCATAAACCGCTCTCAGCATCCGGCTCTCTCTTTGAAACGTCATTTTAAAAAACATATCTTAAGTTAAAAATAATTGTACTACTTGCACAATCTTTGTCAATGATTCCATTACCCATCTATATTAATCTAACCGTTTACCGAATCGTTTTTGTTTTTTACTACAATGGTACCCTAATCGTTCATAAAACTGATGTGCGCCATACCGCTCTTCACCAGAATTTAATCTTATTTCATTAATTCCCGCTTTTTTAGCAAACTGTTCAACTGCATTCATTAACTGTGTACCAATTCCCTTTTGCTGCGCTGATTTTGCAACAGCTAATGCCAGCACATTATACATTGGCGGAAAATAGGTTTCTTCAAATAATTCGGTATGAACATAACCAATTACTTTACAATCATTTTCAAAAACCAAAAGCAAATGGTGCTTACTATCAGCTAAAAGTCTTGACAAATTTTCCTTAGTCTGTTTAACCGGATAATCGTAACCCAATTGCTCTTGATTAATTTCTTGAATTTGCTCTGCATCGGCCACTTTGGCTAGTCGAATCATTTTTATCTCCTCAAACAACTTATTAATTGTTAATAGAAAAATTATCAAACACACTTATCGGTAAATGGCGTTTATGCTCACTCTTTCGCCATAATGCCTCAATTTTTTCAGCTGCTTCAGGCGAAACTTCTCGTCCCTCCAAATAATTATCAACATCATTATAACTGACTCCAAGAGCAATTTCATCTGGCAAATCGGGCTTATCTTCTTCCAAATCAGCAGTGGGTGTTTTTAAATATAGATGTTTTGGGCAGCCTAATTCTTTTAACATTTGTTTTCCTTGACGCTTATCTAATCTAAATAATGGAGTTAGATCAGCAGCTCCATCACCATATTTAGTATAAAAACCACTAAAATTTTCGGCTGCATGATCGGTGCCGACAACAGCACCGTTATGTGCGCCAGCAAT
Organism: Lactobacillus sp. ESL0228; assembly: GCF_003692825.1. Taxonomy (NCBI): domain Bacteria; kingdom Bacillati; phylum Bacillota; class Bacilli; order Lactobacillales; family Lactobacillaceae; genus Lactobacillus; species Lactobacillus sp. ESL0228. Next base: position 50,400 of record NZ_REHJ01000006.1, on the reverse strand, counting down.
TGCATATTGAACAATCATTCGCTCACGCGCCTTAATATTGCCTTTATTAAAGTCAGTTATTTCTTGACCAGCCGTGTTCAAACTGGACACTGTAGCATCAACAGCTTCTTTAATATTAACAATTAAATCTTGATCTGGCTTTTGAAAAGAAATCGCATCAGCAGCATCCTGAGCATCCGCCTGAACACCATAAGGCAAGCGAACAGCAATAAATTGATATGAGTCATCCCCAGTCTCTTGGCGCATTTCAGTAATTGCCATCTGACATAGTTTACCAGTTAAAGTAGAATCTTGACCTCCAGAAATTCCTAAGACGTATGATTTTAAAAAGGGATTTGCTTTTAAATAATTCTTTAAAAAGTCAACAGAACGTCTTATTTCTACTTGAGGGTCAATTTCTGGCAAAACATGTTCATACGCAATTATTTTCTTTTGTAATGGTCTCATTTAATTATCTCCTTTTGGCAATTTGTTGACGAATATCCTTAATTAATTTCATCTTACTGTCATATAATTCTTGAGATAAATCAACTGGATATTCTTGCGGATTTAAACTTCTTTTATATTCATCCCATAAGCCATCTAAATTAGCAGCACAAAATTTCCTAATAGCCGTCAACTTTGGTTGCTGATAAATTAAGATTCCATTTTTAAAAATATCCTTCAATAGTGGTTCAGCTGTATAATTAGAAACTACTTTATTGATGTAGGTATATTCGGGATGAAACATAAACAACGAATCAAATGTCCGTGGGTCAACGCCTGAACGTGCTATCCAATCACCCTCATTTTTCTTTTGAGTATTGGCAGAGATACGCCACACTTGTTTTTTACCCGGGGTAGAAACCTTGCTTGCGTTAGAAGAAATTTTCAACGTATCTTGCATTTGCTGATTGCCATCTTCAACCGAAACAAGTTTATAAACTGCTCCCAAAGCTGGCTGATCATAAGCTGTAATATATTTGGTACCAATTCCCCAAACATCAATCTTAGCCCCCTGCATTTTCAAACTAGTAATGGTTGTTTCATCTAAGTCATTTGATGCATAAATTTTAGCATTCTGGTAGCCAGCTGCATCAAGTTCGTGACGCACCTGTTTAGAGATGTATGCCATATCACCGGAATCAATCCTAACTCCCTGAAAATTAATTCTATCGCCCATTTCATTGGCAACTCGGATGGCATTTGGAACACCACTTCTTACCGTATCATAAGTATCAACTAAAAAAACACAATCTCGGTGCGTTTGTGCATAAGCTTTAAAAGCTTCGTATTCGCTACCAAAAGCTTCAACTAAAGAATGTGCATGTGTACCAGAAATTGGGATACCAAATAGTTTCCCTGCACGGACATTGCTAGTAGAATCAAATCCGCCAATATATGCCGCTCTTGTTCCCCAAAGCGCAGCATCCGTTTCTTGGGCCCTACGCGTTCCAAATTCCATGACACCGTCACCTTGAACCGCTAATTTTACACGTGCCGCTTTAGTTGCTAATAATGTCTGATAATTAATAATATTCAAGATCGTTGTTTCAACTAATTGGCACTGGGCTAACGGGCCTTCAATTTGCATTAATGGTTCATTGGCAAAAACAATTTCACCTTCACGCATCGAACGTACTGTTAACTTTAATTTGAAGTTACGCAAATAATCGATAAAATCAGAATCATAACCCACTTCCTCTTTGAGGTATTGCAGATCACTCTCTTTAAATTTCAAATTTTGTAAATACAAAATAACATGTTGTAGGCCAGCAAAAACACCATAACCATTGCCAAAAGGTTCTTGACGATAATAGACTTCAAAGACAGCATTACGCTGAGCAATTCCTTTTTTAAAATACGTATACATCATATTGAGTTCATACAAATCTGTATGTAAAGTCAAGGAATCATCCTGATCTAATTCTTGATAAAACATTCTATCCTCTTAATTTAGTTCAAACCAATTTTGTTCTATTATAAACATTTCAATTAGTTTAAACAATTCAGTCGACTTTGAGTAATGAATGATAAACCCCCATCAGACTTGATAATTGCTTGTCTAAAGAGAAATTGTGAGCTAAATATTTTTTTTCACAAAGTGCCATTTGCGTGAGCTTTTTAGCAGGTAGATTTATAGCTGATTTTAGCGTCTGAGTAATTGAATCAAGATCACCAATTTGAGCCACAAAACCATGTCTTTCGTCAGGAATCATCATCCTAATATCACCAACATTTGTAGACATAATTGGTACCAAATTATCACTTGCTTCTAGTAAAACCAACGGAAAACTTTCCGAATAGGAACTTAGAACAGCTAAATCCATTTTATGATATAGTTTTTCCAGTTGCTGGTGTGTCAAAAAGCCTTCAAAAGTGACTTGCGATTCCAGTTTTAAGTCCTGAACCAATTTTTTTAATGTAATTAATTCTGAGCCGTCGCCAGCAATATAAAGATGGATATTGCTTTTATTAAGACGTTTCATTGCTTTTAACAATAGTTCTTGACCCTTAACCTTTTCCGTACGAGCAACATTAATAATATTAAAAGCTACGTGGTCTTCTTTAGACGAAAAGTATTGATTCTCATGAAAAAAAATACCGTTATATATTACATGAACTTTTTCAGGTATAATTTGACCTTTAGTTATCAACAGTTGAGCAAATTTCTGCGTTACTGCAAAAATGGCATCTGCCTTTTTTAGTGCACGCATATTGGCTACTGTAAAAGCATGACCAAGTAAACCCCTATTGGCAAAATCCAAGTAGGGATCAGAATGAACTGTTACACACCATTTAGCCTTAATTTTTGCTTTAATCAATGACAAAAACAAATTAGCGCGAGCCCCATGTGTATGCACAATGTCATAGTTACCTTGATTAATAAAAGTGACCAAACGCTTTAAACTGCCTAAATCATATCGGCTTCGCGCTCCTAATACAAAAACAGGTATACTTGCAGCCTGAGCAGCATAGGCAACTGGACCCTGAGCAAGGCATAATAATTCAAAGTCCTGATTTTCAATCTTTGCTTCTCTTAACAAGTTAATGATATGAGTTAAGCCGCCACCTTCTTCGAGACCGGCGTTAACGTGCAAAACTTTCATCTTTTTTTGTTCCTTTTTTCCTGATAAACATTCAGGACAAATTTGGGTAAAACCAACATTCGTTTACAACGTGTCGGATTTTTTAATAAACGGTAAAACCATTCTAAATGAGCCTTTTGCCAAAACTGCGGTGCCCGCTTAACTTCTCCTGAAAAGACGTCAAAACTACCACCAACGCCCATCATTAAAGCTGGCAAAAGATTTTTACGCAATAAAGCTAAAAGTTGTTCTTGTCGTGGCGACCCTAGAGCAGCAAATACCAAATCGGGTTCAGTACGTTCAATCTGATATGCTACTAGTTCTAAATCTTCATTAAAATATCCATCTTGCGCACCAACCAATTGAATATCTTGGTATTCCCGAGCAATCTTAGCTTGAATAGCATGGATAACAGTAGGCTTGGCACCAATTAAGTAAACTCGCAAACCACGATCATTAGCTAAGGTCATTAACCAAGAAAACAAATCATAGCCAGTTACGCGTTCTTTTAATGGTGTCTCTAAAATTTTAGCTGCTTTAATAATACCAATCCCATCTGCTGTTATATAATCCGCATCATAACCTAAGAGTTTCATAAATTCAGGATTTTCATTCGCAGTCATCACAATTTCAGGATTAGCGGTCACCACCAACGTAGACTGGTGATTGTTAATTCGTCCAATAAATTTATTTTGAAACTGGTTAAAGCTTTTATTATCAAAGTTAACGCCTAAAACATTTACTTTATCCATGACTATCTCCCTCATGTCCGATTTACTTTATTTTAGCAAACTATTAGGTTTTGAGGGACAGGTTTTACCTTTTCTATAAATATGATACTATTATTTTGTTAAATTAACGGGAGCGCTATATATGAAAAAAGTTATTACTTATGGAACATTCGATTTGTTACATTATGGACACATTCGTTTATTGAAACGTGCTAAAGAATTAGGTGATTATTTAATTGTTGGACTTTCAACAGACGAATTTAACGAATTACAAAAGCATAAGGAATCTTATAATAGCTATGCAGAACGTAAATACATCTTAGAAGCCATTCGCTACGTTGATGAGGTGATTCCTGAACAAGATTGGGAACAAAAAATCCAAGATATTAAAAAGTATAATATTAACACCTTTGTCATGGGAAGCGACTGGCAGGGCAAGTTTGACTTTTTAAAACCATATTGCGAAGTTATTTACTTGCCTCGAACACCAGGTGTTTCAACTAGCAAAATAAAAAATGATTTAAAGTAAAAGACGAGAATCGAATTCGATTCTCGTCTTTTTGTTTCGAAATATAATAAAAATGTCAAACTCGTTATCAAATTTTTGCCAACCAAACTGATTTAAACATTATTTCTTAAAATCATATTTCATAATAAATTATTTAAGCCAATAATCCTGTAGCATACTTTACCAGTTTTAAATTCAATGATGGTAAGAATTACAAATATCAAACTCAACTTATCTTTTAACTGCTAATAATATTTGTTTTTAAGCAATCCCCCAAAATCACTATAACTATAGGCTCTTTGCTAATTTCATTAATTCGGTTGTAAGCCCAAAACATAGTCACATCATTATTTTGAAAATGTAAATTCAAAGCGATCAGCCACATAGCTTGCTCTGGTATATTCAAATGGTTCTCCAGTCAAAAGTTCAGTAACCTGAAGACGAGTAATCAATGCTTCACCCTTTTTTGCATCAAGTAAACGGGCTGTATTTTCATTGGCGATCGCTGCAGAAATATGTTCGGTTACCCGACCAATTTGATAACCATTCTTCTTCAATGTATGGTACAAATGTGCCGAAATATCTGCCTTGGACATCCCCATAATTAGTTGCTGCGGAATTGTCACAACTTCATAGCAAATTGGTATATTATCTGCATAGCGAATTCGTTCCATTCGTAGAATTTCTTGGTTATCCGTTAACCCAAGCCGCTCACTCTCAGATAATGTTGGCTTGCCCACTCGGTACGAAATCAATTTGCTTGACGGAACCTGACCATTAGCATGGGTTATTTCCGTAAATGACATGATGCCCGACATCTTCTCTTGAACCTTCTGATTAGCAACATATGTGCCACTACCTAAACGTTGTTCTAAAATCCCTTCATCTTCGAGTGTTTTAATTGCTTGACGCAAAGTCATACGCGAAACGCCGAATTTTAGAGCAAGCTGCCGCTCGGCTGGTATTCTGCTACCAACCCGATAAACGTGATTTTCAATTTCACGCTTAATTTGATTATGAATTTTGATATACATTGGTTCTTCCATCAGCATGCCTCCTATTGTATTATAACTCAAATTGGTCTAGTTATGATAAAGTAAAATTAATTGATTTCTCTAACTAATTTTTTCTAGTGGTCCACTTCATACCTAAGATTTGAACCTTGGCATCGTGGCTGCATTCCACCAGAATTGACTCATCACTGGTAGCAAGAACACTGGCATGCATTTTTGCCCAATCCTTTACTGCTAAATCAGCACCATTAGAATTAAGTATTAGATCATGTCCTTCAAGTTGAGCACGATCACTTAACGCCAAAAAGTATTGATACTCATTACCTCCATTGAATGTACTTCGACGCACATTACATTTTACATTATCCTGAAAATCAGCATGATTTAAAATTATCGTATTAATCAATGTTATTTGTGTATCATTAACTGCAACTAAACGACTAATGCGACTATTTTGAATAATAACAGAGGGCTTTTTGTCAAGATAAATTCCCCCCTCAAAGTTGCTAGCAATAATATTAACCCATGACTCATCCGTGATATACAAACTAGTATCATCATGCGATAAAATTTTGCTATTTAGCATATTCAGCCAAACCTGTCCCTGTAATAACATTGTGTCCACAACTGAATTATTCAAATCAAGTTCCACATTACTTTTGGTAAAAGTATCAATACTACCATAAATACGTGAATTACTAATAATTGCTGTACCGTGACCTTCTAAAGCTAAAGCACTAAAATCTTCAGCAATATTTTCAATTGAAGAATCGTTCATCTCTAAACGAAAATCAGAATCTGCAAATAAAGAAACAGAGCCATTTAAAATAACAGTTGAATATAATTCTAAAGTAACCTTACCATTGGCCGCCAAAACTGCCGTATCATTACCATAGCCTTTTACAAGACAATTGCGCAAGGTTAAATACGTGTTAGCTTCGGCTGGCACGAATAGACTATTAGAATCATCATTAGTATTGATACATAGATTTTCCAGATTAACAAACTGACTATCAGCCGCTAAATTTAAATAACCCAAAATGGTTGTCTCCTCTGGAAGATTTCCTGTGCCTTTAATTGTAATATCTGATAGCAATGTATCTGGTGGCATTTCGTAAAAACCCGGTTCTAGTAACAGGACGTCATCTGCACGCAAATCTTTCAATGCATCGTGCCAATCAATTTCGCCGCCACCGGCCCCCACTTTAACTAATCTTGCCATAAAAATCCTTTCTTGATGAAAAGTAAGCCAGCTACTATTGTACTATCTTCATCACTGAATAGCTAAAATCAGCTTTAAAACAATAAATATTATTAAATTAAAATTTAGTTGATAAAAGCAAGTAAAAAGGCAACTATTACAGCTGCCTAAATTTAGTATTGATATTGGGTTAGCTGGATTCGAACCAGCGCATACTAGTACCAAAAACTAGTGCCTTACCGCTTGGCTATAACCCAGTGATAATGGAGGAGGGTGGATTCGAACCGCCGAACTCAGAGAGAGCGGTTTTACAGACCGCCGCGTTTAGCCACTTCGCTACTCCTCCGTTACGCACGTTAATTATCTTACCTAAAAACATACGTAAATGCAAGTAAAAATTTGATTATTTTCGATTTTCTTTTACATATTTTTCAAGCCGTTTAAGCCCTTCTTCAATTTGAGACATTGCCACGGCGTAAGAAAAACGAATATAGCCTTCGCCACCCTTTGCAAAACATGATCCACCAGTTACAGCCACATGTGCTTTATCTACCAAATCGTAAATAAACTTACTATCATCCTGCTCAAAGCCAGTTGGTATTTTAGCAAAAATATAAAACGCACCTTCAGGTTTAGCACAAACAAAGCCAAGCTTAGTCAATCCTTCATATAAAACATCACGTCTTTTTTGAAATTCCAATTTCATTTGCTGTGCATCATCCATCCCATTCTTGAAAGCCTCTTCAGCAGCATCTTGCATCGGAGTTGGCTCAGTTGTAACAATTGTCTGATGAACCTTAGCAATTTGAGTCAAAATTTCTTTTGGTGCACAAACAATTCCAATTCGGTAACCAGTCATTGCCCAAGACTTAGAAACACCATTCATTAAGATTACTTGATCATGCAATGATTTTTCCATTGAAGCATGCGGCTGATCATAATTTAACTCACTATAAATTTCATCACATAAAGCAAAAATCGGCCGATCACGAATTACATCTGCTAAAGCATCAAGTTCGGACTGAGTATATACAACACCTGTTGGATTTGTGGGGTAATTCATAACTAACATCCGTACCCGGTCACCATATTGATCAATGACTTGCTGGAGTTGTTTAGGTGTCAATTTGAAATCACTTTGAGATGTATCAATTTCAACCACCTCAATTCCCTCATTAATAATTGCTTCATCAGACATGTATAACGAAAATATTGGCGTTGGTACAACCATTACATCACCAGGATTTAAAACCGCAACCACTGTATCAAAAATCCCTTCACTTACACCATTAGTAACCAAAACCTCAGTAGCAGGATCATATGTTTGACCATACTTTTTCTTTAAAAATATACTGGCCGCAGTTCTTAAACCTATCGTTCCATTAGACGGAGCATAATGCGAATGATTATCAGTAATTGACTTTTGTGCAACTTTCTTAATATGATCTGGTGTATTAAAATCTGGCTCACCCAAAGTGAACTTTACCACGTCGGGAATTTGACTTGCATATGTCGCAAACTTTAAAATTGGATTTTCAGGAGCATTGGCTAAACCTTTTCTCATATATTTAGTTAAATTAATCATTTCTTATTATCCCCTTTCATTTTTAACAAATTATACATTTTATTAACAAAATTTGCTATATTTTTTAATTTTTAGTTAACAAAAAAAGACGCATACATTGCGTCTTTTAAATAAAATTAGTTTTTAATCCTGTACCTGATTCCTTATTTTGGTCATCAAAGGATAATTATCCGTAAAAATCCCAGCTACATGAGACTCAAAACACTTTTGAGCAACTTTTGGATCATCCACCGTCCAAATACGTTGTGAAATCGCCTTTGTTGTAGGTAATAATTGCTTAGGATGAATACCTGCAAAATGATTATCCGCAATTAATTTGGCGGGATTAGCGACCTCTTCATCAGTTAAATAACAATAAATTTGATTAGGATCAATTTCCTGACAGTTTTTCAGCGTAACGTAATCAAAGGAAGAATAGATAATGGGATGATTAAAACTGTATTTTTTGGCCAAATTTAATACAATTTCTTCAATTCCTGAATAGTGAATAACACCAGTTTTGAATTCAAGGTTAATAACAATATCTCGATTATTAACTAATTTAAATACTTCTTGTAGCAATGGAACTGGCTCACCATTTGCCAAATGCAATTGACGCAATTCTTTTAAAGTGAAATCTTTAAGATAACCTATTCCATCGGTAGTGCGATCAACACGCTCATCATGCATAATCACAGGGATCATATCTTTAGTTAGTTGTACATCAAATTCAATACCATCGGCACCATTTTTAACAGCATCAGCAAAACCAGCAAGCGAATTTTCAGCAAACTTGGCTGGATAACCACGGTGACCAAAGACAATTGTTTTATTTTTGACTTTTTCCATTTTTATATATTTTGAACCTCAAATAATTAGTTTTTAATATAGAAGTACAATGGATAATGTTAAACCTTTTAGTACAAATTTGATACCTAAAAGCAAAAATATTTTTAATTTTTTTGATAAAAAAAAAACAGTCAAACGACTGCTTCTTTCTGGGTTGGGTGTTCGTATGAACAATTGGGTTAGCTGGATTCGAACCAGCGCATACTAGTACCAAAAACTAGTGCCTTACCGCTTGGCTATAACCCAATCAAACTGAGCTTTTCCTCATCGCTCAACATTATTAGTATAGAAAATTGTTGACTGCGAGTCAAGAAAAAATTTATTTTTTTAAAGTTATAAATTAAGCTCGTAAGCATAGCGCATACCATCTTGGCCGCTATCGACATGAATGATACCACGATACTCAAATCCTGTTGCCTTAATTAATCCCTGCATCCTCAAATTAGAAGCATGAGTATCTATTCGAAAGTTATGTATTCCTAACAACATACCACGTGAAATCAGATTTGATATCAAAATTTTCCCTAATTGTTGTCCTCGAAAGACAGATAAAATTGCTACCCTATGGATGGTCGCATATGGAGCATTCGTGATTCGCCAAGAACCTTCAATCTGTTGATAAGTCGGCTCAATTCCGCATTGCAGAATTGCTACACCCACAATTTGAGAATCATTTATTAAACAGTATGCCTGTTTTTTGATAATATCTTCATTTATTATTGCTTGATTAGGACGACCGTTTTGCCATTGTGGATTACCATCATTCTTTAACAATTTCTTGGCATCAGTGATAATATTCATAATTTTTGCCAAATCTTTAGTTTCAGCCAGTCTAATATATATTGCCATTGTCCTGTCCTCACTTTTTAAGAACAAAAATAAAACTAACTTATTAGATTACTTTAAAGTATTATGGTTGAAATCCAATATTATACTTTTTGCTTTTTACTACATAAGTCGGCACACTAATGAAGTGCAAAGAACAAATATTACTAGTATGTGAAATACTGAAGCCAAAATAATTATAATCGCCATCATGTAATGAGCCTTGCGTATTTAATAAGTCACCAGCATGGTCCCATTCCTGATAATAATTACGATTATTGCGACCATCTTCTCCACTACCAGTATATCCGAACAGCATTTGTTTCAGGCCAAAATAGATACTTTTTTTAAGTTGCGTCATTGTCATAGTTTGGGTAGGATTGTAAAATCCAGCCATGTCTTCAACATAATTATTATCCAAATTCAGTCCGTTAGTTTTACAGGCTCGAACAATCCCAGGAATATAGTGACTATTTCTAATAGTTTGATTATTTCTAGCATACTCAACGGCAATATCTTGAGCTAATTTAGATGTTCCTATACTATTAACCCAAGGCATAAGCCCCAAGTCGCTTCTAGCATCATTGATTAGACGCAAGCTAAACTCAGTTAAACTTTTGATTTGATCAGAAGTTATTGCATCCAAATTCACTTGTATCAAATCATCTGTCTTTGATTCACTCGACTTAACGCGGCTGAAGTCATTAACTTTCATTCCTCGCATTGATGCATTAATAAAAGCTTTACTTGGCTTTCCTTGATATGCTCGCAATACTTCCGCCTTAGTATATCCGGAAGGTAAATTCAACTTAGCTTTAATATAAATCGGTGAACTTTGTTTTCTTTTTTGCTTTACATCTTTTGCTAAAATCCAATGAGAATTATTACCAATCTTGTATGCGAGAATTTTTTTCTTACCAATTCTCTTTTTAATACTATACGGATAAGATGTTTTAGCACTAGCATAAGAACCAGTAATCTTTCCCGATTCATTATATAGTCGTGGTTTCTTCTTGGATTTAACTACAACATATCCTTTAACTGTTACAGCATGTACCTGTTGTGATTGATTCACCATGATTTGCAAAATAGTCATACATAAGAAAACATTGGTTATTGCAAGCATTATTTTGCTTTTATTCATTTATCTTCTCCAAGAATATCTTTCATTTAATTGACGTTTATAACTTTATAGACAATTTTAAAACTTAATTACTATTAATAGCAATTAATTTACGCAGTTTAAAATATAATTATTTTTACAAAAAAGGCACCAGTTTTAGCGACTAGTGCCTACTTATATATTATTTATTTAAAACGAAATGGAAATATGATTAATACCAGCCATTAGCTTGCCAAAATTGTTTAGCTGCTACCCATGAGCCATAGCGACTTGCCACGTAATTATCAGCTACACGTTCTTGATTAGCTGCGGAATAATCTCCATTTAAGTAAGATGATGATAATTGATACTTACCGATGTATTGGCCATTTTGTGCACTGTATGAGCCACTAGATTCGCGGTTAGCAATCCAAGCTTTAGCACTGGATTCTGAATCAGATGCAACTGCGGTATAGTTAACACTACTATTATCTGCATTGCCACTTGCAACTACTTCTTGAGATTGCGTTTGAGTTTGTGCTGGGTAATATCCTTGGTTAACATACTTTGCCTTTACCCATTGGTTCTTGCCCAAGTCATACCACTTATGACCATACTGATCATAAGCAGTTTTAATGACTTTCCAAGAAGAATTACTTGGTAAAACTTGTCCAGTAGCTTCAGGTTCCTCATAACTGTTCCATACACGAATTTGATTTCCCTCGACATAATTTACAGTTACAACTGCTGCATCATTTTCAACGATAGCTGCGTGAACTGTGTTTGTTTTTGCACTGTTCATCACAGCAACGCCTGAAGCGGATAATGCTGCTACTGCTGCTGATTTAACTAAGATCGATTTTACCTTCAAAAAAATTCTCTCCTTATAAAGTTTCATATCTATACTATTCCCATCAAATTGAAAAATAAAAATCTACTTATCAATTTGATTGTCTATATATTACAGTGTTTTAATTGCAGAACAATAACAGAACTATCACTCCCGCTTTAAGAAAAGATTACTCTGTTAAAAATTCTTGTCACATTTGTAACATTTAATTTATAAGCATCTTTTTAAGCAAAAACGCACAAGAACAATGATTTGAGATACAATTTCTTAGTCTAAAGACTCATATTTGCATTAAGCAATTTGGCATGAAGGTAACTATTTTTGCAACACAATTGAAAAATACCTTTACAAAACTATCGTTGTTTTTTATTTAAAGTGCTATAGTTAAGCTAAAAGTTTTACTGAAAGGATGAGAATAATGAGTAAATATCTCGTTAAGTTGGATGAAAAAGACTGGCAAATGATCAAAGATTGTCATACTAAGAATCTTTCAATTATGAAGGCACTGGATAATGCTAAAAAAGTAGAAGAGTAAGAGTTTCTCAAAATTTTATTGTTTAACATGAGAGCACTTATTTTTTATTGTAAATACACTAAAACAAAAAATGTGGAAAAGCGGCTAAAGGAAAATTATTCCTTTAACCGCTTTTTAGCATGTGATCAATTAAAATTTAGTATTTTTAAATAAGTTAAAAATATCTTGAGACGTATTAGCAGCCTTTAGCTTAGTAATAAAATCTTTATGTGTTAGCAATTTGGCCGTATTTGACAAATATTTTAGGTGCTCATTACTGTCAACTTGTGGAATTAAAAATGAAATTACCGTATCAATTTTATGCCCATCCAATGATTGCCAGTCTATTGGATGCTTTAATTTAAGAATTAGCATTGCTGATTTTTCAATTGCAGCTGATTGAGCGTGCGGAATTGCAAAACCATCTGTCATACCCGTCGAACCTTCTTGTTCACGGTTAGTGTAACTAGCATAAACTTTTTCACTATCATTAGCTAAATTATTGTTAACTGCAAAATTAGCTAAATATTTTAAAGCCTCATCACGAGTTGATATATCAACATCTGTTTTAATATTTCTTATTTCTAAGATATCACTCGGATCAAATGTTTTCTCATTTGTTGCTGTTGTTTCATTTTTTATTTTGGAAGAAGTAGGTATCACAACATTTTCAGTGGATATTGCATCCTTTTTGGCAAAACGAGAAGCAATCAATGCCAATAAAGCACCGGAGATAATTGAGCCTATTACAATCCACAAAACCCATAAAAGTGGTTTATTAACTAATGGTAAAACGATAAAACCGCCATGAGGTGCAGGCACACTTATCCTGGAAATATAGGTAAGAACAGAAGCTACAGCTGAACCAATCATAAATGCGGGAATATTCCATAAAGGATGTTTAGCAGCGAACGGAATAGCTCCTTCCGTAATATGGGTTGAACCAAGTAGGAAATTAACATAACCAGCAGCTTTTTCACTCTTAGAATATGCTTTAGGATTCATTAAAACAGCAAATCCTGTGGCTAGTGGTGGGGCAATACATGCAGCAGAAACACCAGCCATGAAGTAATAATTACCTTGTGCAAGTAAAACAGTTCCCGTTACATAGGCAGCTTTATTAATTGGTCCACCGAAATCAGATGCGCACATTATTCCGACAATGATTCCAAGTAAAATCGGATTAGTGTTTTCAAAACCCTTGAGCCATGTCATCATACCTACATTAATCGCTTTAATCGGTGTATTTAATAAATACATGATAGAACCAGTGATTAAAACTCCTAGAACTGGAAATAGGAAAATTGATTTTAAGCCGCGAAATTTATCATCTGGTAATGGTTTAAATAATTTTTGTAATCCCCAAACTACAATTGTTGCTAAATAGCCACCAACAATGGCGCCCAGAAATCCACCACCACCATTAAAAGTAATAAAACCAGCAGCTAATCCGACAACAAAACCTGTTCGTTGAGCCAATGCTTCTGCAATATATGCTCCTAAGACCGGAGCCATCAAATTCATGGTCGTACTACCAACCGTGTTTAGCATGGCCGCAAATTGATTGTATTCACTGCTCTTAGGATCAGCCGAATTAATTCCCCAGAAGAAGGAAATTGCGATCAAAACACCGCCTGCAACAACAAATGGCAACATATGCGATACACCATTCATTAGTGATGTATACAATTTGTTTCCTACACTTTGGTTATTTTCACTAATCATATCAGAATTACCCGAATTTTGACCTTCTTTATAAATAGGAGCATTCAATGCACGATTGATCAACTTTTCGGGTGCCTTTAATCCATGAGCCACAGGAACCACAACTAATTTTTTACCTGCAAAACGATCAGTATCAACATCTATATCAGACGCAACAATTACAGCTTTAGCTTCTCTTATTTCTTCAGCTGTCAAATGATTTTCAACCCCAGTTTGTCCATGAGTTTCAATTTTGATCGTATAGCCAAGCTTTTTTGCGGCCTTTTCCAAGGCCTCTTCGGCCATAAAAGTATGCGCAACACCAGTAGCACAACCTGTTGCACCTACCAAATCATATTTTGTCATATTAATTCATCCCTTCTTTTACTGAAATCTGTGGTAATAATTCATCTAAATCAAACTCAGTTAAGCCAATTCTGCTTGCAGTGTCGCTACCTGCCGCCACCGCCATCTTTAAAGCTTCTTCAACTGGTTTGTTTTTTTCTAATAGAGCAATAAAAGTTCCCAACATTGTATCGCCTGCACAAGCTGAATTGACTACTTTGATTTTGGGCGCATTGGCAAATAAAATATGATTATTATTAATCAATGCTGCTCCTCGCGCCCCTAAAGAAACCAAAACATTTTTGCAACCACCCGCCAATAATTTTTGTGACAATTCTACGATCTTCTTTTTAGTTAATTTTTCTTTGCAGTTAAAAAGTTTTGCCAATTCTGCATCATTCGGTTTTAGCAAAAATGGCTGAAATGGCAAAGTATCAAGAATTGCCGGGTAACTACTATCGATAACCAACTTAGCTTTCTTATTCTTAGCAATTTTAGCAATCTCAACCAAAATATTGGGTTTAATTCCCTTGGAAAAACTTCCAGAAATCACTACAATATCATTAGTTACTAAATTAGTGGTTAGATACTGCAAAAATTTATCCTGAACGGTTTGATTAATTACAGGTCCCGGATTTACCTCTTTATATTCAGTATTTTCGTCAATGACATTTGTAAAAACATTAACTCTAGTTGGTTCCTTAACTTTAAAAAAATTAGTTTGTATACCTTTTTCTTTTAATCCAGAAACGATATAATCCAATGTAAAACCACCGCCAATACCAGTAGCAACACTAGTGATACCCAACTTTTTCAAAACAAATGAAACATTAACCCCTTTACCATTAGGTTGTAACTCGAATTTTTCTGTTCGATTAACAACTTGAGGTTTTAACTTCCTTGTCACAATTACTAAATCAATTGCAGGATTTAAAGTTATTGTATAAATCAAAGCTCTCTTCTCCTTTTTCTTGCCTTTTGCTTTATTATAAAGATAATTTAGTGTAACGATTTTCTTAAATGATAGCGTTTACTATAATAAACAGAAAAAGTTTTACAAATGAGGTAAATCAATGCCAACTAAAGAACTCAGTTCTGCTGAACTTCACTTATGGAATATTGTCGAAAATAATCCTGAACAAATTGCAAAAATGTCAATAGTTAAATTAAGTCAATTCGCAAATGTATCTACTGCTACAATCGTACGCACAATGCAAAAAATGGGTTATAGCGGTTATACTTCTTACCGTGAATCTTTGAAACTAAAGAGTAAATCAAACTCTGCCTTTAGCGTCTTAAATGACGCTGACGATAAAATCCGTCATGTTATTACTAAAAACGAAATTGAGATGAACAATACTCTCCATAATCTCAGCTATAGCACAATTGAAGACAGTATTTCATTGACTAAACAAGCAAAAATTGTCTTTATTTTTGCTCGCGGTCTCTCAGAATCAATTGCCAATGAATTAATGGTTAAGTTGCAGTTAACTGGGAAATATTGCGAATTTCATTCTGACCCAAATATTATTAAAACTATGGCTAGTAAAATTAAGCCTAATGCACTTGCCATTTTTATTACCCTAAATGGCGAAACCGAAGAATTAGTTGCGGCAGCAGCCATTTTGAATAAAAATGAAATACCAATTTTAACTTTTACTACCAATCCAGCTGGAAGTATCATGCCTTATTCCACCCTGTCATTTATCGGATATATGTCAAAAACAAATTACTTTCCTGAATATGAGGTGCGTTCACGTTTACCTTTGCAAATTATGACACGTATTTTTAGTGACGCCTATTCTGTTAGAACTGACTTTTATAAAAACAAATAAAAAAACACGAAGTTATTTAAATAACTTCGTGCTAGTAATTTATATAGTAAATTTCAAAATATCTGTTCTTAACTAGAAGCTTTTATAACATTATTCAACTTCTAACTTATCATGCCAAGACTTTGCTCCTTTGAGTGCTTTGTTTAAATTTTCAATATTTTCTTTGCCTTTAGTTGCAAGCCATTTGCGCCCTGCTTCTTCACTTTCGCCTGCAAATGGTTTAATTGCTGGTTTCCACGTAGCTCGGCCGCAAAGAACACCATTAAATTTTGCTCCCACATCCTCAGCCATTTTAATCTCAGCAATAAACTCTTCGCTTGTCACACCAGCTGATAAGAAGATATAAGGTAGATCGGTTGCTTCGGATTGTTTTTTCAATAATTTTTTAGCTTCATCTTGAGTATAAATAACGTTGTTATCGCCATTAAAGCCTTCAACATACTTAAGATTAAAGGGAATTTCTACCTTTAAAACTGTCACATTATATTGAGGTTTTGAAAATTCTTGCATGGTTGCAATAACTTTAGCAGCCTTAACTTTAGCAAAATCTTCACTCTTAGCATCAGTAATCTTGGAATCATAAGTTAATAATTCCAAAAATAATGGCAATTCGTTGGCCTTAGCTTCTGCACCAACTCTTTCAACGAATGCTTTCTTCTTGTCATTAATTTCCGCACCCTCATCAGGATCGTAATAAACCAAGAACTTTATAGCATCGCCGTCTTCATTTTTTATGCGCAGCCCTGACTGGTTGGCAATTAAATCTGGCATTCTACCAGGTTCAGTAGTGTCATATCCAGTCTTTTCATATGATAAAAGCAATCCACAATTCTTATCTCTAACTTTAGTAGCCGGAAGACCATACTCAGGATCTGTCAATATTGAAGAAGCATAAGGCGTTAATTCACTTGAAACTGCCTTTTTAAAATCAATAATTGTTGTTTCATCTGCTGGCTTATTAGCAGCAGCAGCCAACATTTTTTTTAGTGATCCCCGTTGATCAATAGCTAAGGCACTAATTACACCATCTTCAGTTGATAAATTAGCCATATGCTTAGCAACAGTAGAAGTAATTGTTCTCATTATATATCTCCTTTGATAATTTTTTAATCGCACACAATTATTATATACTCAAATTACTAGCTTTAAAAGCGGTACCAATCTTTGTGTAAAGCTTTACAGATGATTTATTATTTTAGAAAAACTTTACTCAATACTGTATCTAATCTATTTGAATTTCAACATTTTTATTCCTAAAATTGACAAGACTTGAATATTTATTTTGTGTTAGAATTTAACTAATAAAAAGTTAACACAAACGATATTGAGGTGTTTCTTATGACATTTACCTATACGCTAAGATACATGTTGGATCCACAAACAAATACATCAGAAAAAAGGCAAAAGTTACTAAATTTTGTTAAAAAAGCAAAAATTGATGATGTTGCGTTTTTTATTAATGGAGAAGAGTTGAACCATAGTCACCTAACTACAAATGAGACTCAAGTATGGCTTGATGCAATTAAACCTATGCAAAAAGAGTTAACGAGATTAGGCGTCACAACTAGTTTAAATCCTTGGACTACAATTATGCATTCAGATAGAGGTTATCAAGTCAATCCAACAATTGGATTCAAGACTTTTGTTGATCTTAATGGTAATAAAGCAAAAGATATGGCTTGTCCTGCTGATCCCCATTGGCGCAAATATATTTGTAAAATTTACGCTCAATATGCCAGTATCCATCCCCATCGTCTTTGGCTTGAAGACGATTTTCGTCATTACAATCATTCACCACTCGGTTTGATGTGCTTTTGTCCATACCATATGAAGTTATACAAACAGAGATTAGGTTTTACAGAATCACGCACAGATTTCGTTAAAAAACTTCTCCAACCAGGAAAAGTTACCAAAGAGCGACAAGTTTATCTTGACCAAGCTCGCCAAGAAATGATTGAAAATGAACATTTAATTGAACAGGCAGTGCATAGAGTTAGTCCAGAAACCGATTTGGCTCAAATGACTTCCTATCCTGACTGGCACGCGGTTGAAGGACGCGATTGGCAAAAATTGTTTATTACACAAGCTGGCTCAGGACATACTCCAATTGCTCGTCCTCATCTGCCAGCTTATAACGAAGTAGCACCATTAAAATATGGGCGTGATTTTGAAGCATATACTCGAATTACTGCGGCTTTTTTAGGAGAAGAAACTGACCTTTATCCTGAATTAGAAAATTATATGTACTCACCACTAGTTAAATCACTATCTTTTACAAAGTTTCAGATTATCACATCTATTTTAGTGGGTAGCAAAGGTATTTTGCTCAACCTATTTGATATGATGGGCAATGGTATTAACGCCTCTTGGCATTATGCTAAAATGCTATCTGAAATCAAGCCGTTTATAACTGAGCTTTCAAATAACCGCTTGTCCATAAACCATTTACGCGGCATTAAGGTATTAGTCGATCAAGATTCTAGTTACAGTCTTCAAACCCCAACAGGTAAGGACATCACTGAGCTTTTGCCCCATGAAAAAAATTGGGCCAGTTTGCTTGGATCTTTTGGTTTCGCCACAACAATCACTACCGTTAATTCGGAAAGTCAACTAAATAATGAAACTATTGCTATATCTGGACAACTGCTGCGTAACTTTTCTAATGAAAAAATTACTGATCTATTACGCAATAACTTTGTTTTACTTGATGGCGAAAGCGTACAAGTGCTTTTAGATCGTGGCTTAAATAGTTTATTACATATTAAAAAAGCAAGATGGCACAAATGTAGAACAGCTTATCAATCATACGAACAAGCAGACGGATATCGAATTAATAATGTTGTCAATCCACGAATCACGATGCTTCAACATACTGGTAATTACTTAAAACTTGACTATGAAAAAAATTCTCCTGTTGAAATCTGCTCTAATGCATACAACTCAGTAGGAGAAAAACTGGGTAATTTTATGACTATAGTTAACAAGAGAACAATCATTTTACCGATGGATCAAGATCCTAAATACGGTTGGGAATCTCAATATACTACTTATAAACAAGAACTTTTGCAGCAAATGATTAATCAGATTCATTCCGTTGATTATTTGGTTGATATGCCCAATGTTAAATTAAATATTCAAGATGATGGTAAAATTGCGTGGTTAGCTAACTTTACTTTGGACAGTTACAAAGAAATCAGATGGCACTTGTCTCATCCTCTATCCAAAGATAAGGTAACCGTTATTAAACGAAAAGGAAAATCCTTTATTTGTAAAATGTTATCAATTAAAGTCGAAAATAATATTGCTACTATTTCCACCAAACTTAATCCACTCGAAACAATTCAATTATTGTTCTAATTTGTGTAAAAATAAAACCTGATTTTCTTTTCAAATCAGGTTTTATTTTTATTTAAGTTTTTATTTTTTCATTTTTGCTAACATTTTGGAAATGTCGACCATACCAGCTTTTCCAGCCGTAATATAATCAGAATCCATACCGTTCATTTGGCTATTCAGCCATTCAATAACTAGGGGTAAATTCATTCCTGCAATCAAATGAAACTGTTCACCAGCCATAATCAGCTGGCTAATCACATTAGCTGGTGTACCACCCATTAAATCAGCAAATACCGTAATATTTTCTGGATTGACACCAGCAATTTCCTTTTCAAATTTTTGCTTAAAATTATCTGGTCCTTCTGATGGAAGTAAACATACAGCGTGAACATGTTCTTGTTCACCCATAATTAACTCAGCACTAGCTTTTACTCCCTCGGCCATGTTTCCATGACTAATTAAAATCAATTCATTTTTTGCCATTTATATTCTTTTTCCTTAATAATTAAATTTTTGCAATAACACCAATACCGCCTAAAATGACACAAAGTACTAATACAATTAAAATTGCCTTAGTTGAAGTCATCCCTTTCTTTCCAAGCAGCCAATATACAAAGGCTACCACAGCCGCTGGCAAAAGTTTCGGAATAATCATATCAAGATTATTTTGAACATTCATGGTAACCTTGCCTATTTGTGGCACCCAAGCAAACTTGATATTAACCATTGTAGCCACTAGCGCACCGACCATAAATACTCCCAATACGGTAGCAGAATCAGTTAAAGCATTTAAACTATCACGCATATCAGTAACGAGGGATACTCCCTTATCATAAGCAAAATGTAGCTGTTTCCACCGGAAAACACAGATTAATAAACTGGCAATTACCCAGATAACAACACCGATGGGATTGCCTTGCGCAGCCATTGAAGCTGCCAAAGCACCAAAGATAGTTGGAACAAGGGAAGCAAAGATCGAGTCCCCAATAGCAGCAAACGGACCCATCAATCCAACTTTCAAACTTGTAACTGTATCCTTACCCTCAATTCCTTCATTCTCTTCTACAGCCAAATCAATACCAGTGACAATTGTATTAAAAAAGTTAGAGGTATTGAAGAACTGCATATGAGTTTTCATCATTTCTTTCAATTCTGGACTATCATCACCATAAATTTTTCTTAGCTGCGGTAAAATTGTGTACAAATAACCACTATTTTGCATTCTTTCATAATTCCATCCCAGCTGAAAACCGAATAATGACCTACGGTTAATTTGCTTAAAATCTTTATCCGTTAACTGATACTTTGGTTTAGAGTTCGTCATCAGTGATCTCTCCTTTATTATCATCAATTTTTGAGCTTGCATTATCACTTGAGGCCACGACATTCTTAGCAGCCGCTTTATTAATTGGAATACTCTTATAGTGCAGAATTGCTAAAGCTAATCCTATCATGGCTATTGCTAACATTGGAAGTCCATTGAAAGTGGCAGTGAATGATTTATTTGCAGCAGCAACTCCAGCACCTAAAGCTTGAATGTTAGAGAAAATAACAGAGAACAAAGTCGTAATGGTAAATCCTAGTATTAAATAAGCAATATGCTTTTTAACTGGAAGATAGCGTAGCAATATCGCAAATCCAACTGCTGGAAGTGTGGCACCTGCAACAGTTAACCCAGTACCTAACCACATTAAATCACCATTTAGTGCATTAGCAATTGTTTGAACTAAACCACGTCCAAACGCCAAGGCAATGAATACTGGTACTGCACGAGATAATGACCATGGGATTGCACCGTATAAAACATTTCTTTCAACCGCACTATAATTTATTTTATCCTGGTCGATCAAATGGTCAATTCTATGCGCAAAATATGTATTAGCAAATCTTGCCAAAACATCCAACTCAACCATAATTGCTGCAACTGGTACTGCAATTGATGAAATAGCCGTTTGGGGGCTCATGCCCTTAACGCTAGTTGAAAATGCAGTCGCTAAAACTGTTCCTGTTGTTGCATCTATCTTTGAAGCACCACCAAAAGTACCTACTCCTAAAACCATTAACTGCATTGATGCTCCAATGATTAATCCAGTTTGTAAATCGCCCATAATTATTCCTGCAATCAAACCTGCACCAACAGGAGTGTTCAATGATGAATAAATCTGCAACTCGTCAAGAATTTCTAAACCTGCGTATATTGTAAGCAGTAATATTTGCCACCAAACCATTTTCTTCCTCCTACTTCATTTTTTCATCAATCATTTTCATTAAATCATGCGCATCAACGCTTGGATTAACTTGAGCTATTAAATTTACTCCTTTAGCGGCAATTTGTTTAAAAATTTCAACATCATTTGAACTGATATTAACCTGTTTGGTTAACTCAGTAGTGTCCTCTTTTTTAGACATATTCCCAACATTAATCGTTTCAAGATTAACACCTAAGTTAAGAAGATTGAGAAATTTTTGTGGCTTTTTTGCAACAATGAAAATTCGCTGATTACCATAACGATCCTTATTTAAATGATCCGCCGCAACCACAGTTGGTAAAACGCTTAATCTAGTTGTCATTGGCGTCGCCATTCTTAAACCACTTTTTTGAATGTCATCCTTTGCCGCCGCTTCATCAAGAACGATAATTCGTTCTACCTGCAACTTAGGAGTCCAAAGATTGGCTACTTGACCATGAACCAAGCGCTCATCAACTCTTGCACCCACAATATTCATATATACCTCCATCTATACTAAGTAAACCCTCACATTATTATAAAGCGCTTTCACAATTACATAATAAGGTACCAACCAGTTTTTGTCAACAAATAATTTATAATAATTAAAGTCTTAACATTTTACTGGTTAAAAAATTCTTACAATCACTCATTCAAGTGCCTTTTAAAATTGGTGGATTGTCACCCCTTTAACGACTCGGTTAACTGTGCCAGTTGGCGATGGCGTATCTGGCTTATTACCCACTTTAATTGAGGTCAACAGTGCTAGCGTCTGACCAAACATTATATCTGGCAAGGCCAAATAGGCATTGGGTAGCAAATTTTTTTCAGCAAAAGTGAATGATTGTCCGTCAAAGTTTTGGCCCTCTTTTTCTTGACCAACTGCCATGACAAGCGGCACAATTTGATCATCTTTGATCTCATTTAAGATATCCAAGTCGTATTGTCTGGTATAAGAATTATTTGAGACAAAATCAAAAACAATTGTCTTTTTGTCCAAAAATGACTTTGGACCATGACGAAGCCCCATTGACGTGTCAAAGAGGGCAGCTACTTTACCAGCAGATAATTCCAAAATTTTCAGCCGTGCTTCTTCGGCAAGGCCACCAAGACTACCACTTCCGATATAAGTGATACGGTTAAAATTAGTATCAACGATCGTTTGTATTTCACTTTCCCGTTCAATGACACTTTCGCCCATTTGGGCAATCTGTTCAATTATCTTACCCTTTTGCTTATCAGCCATTTGGTCAAAAACGAGCAGGGTTGCAAGACTCATACACGTAAATGAGCCGGTCATCGCAAAGCCTTGGTCGAGCGATTTTTCCGGCATTAGCAATACTAGTCCGCATGGATCACCAATCAGGTCTTGGGCTAACTGGCCAGCAGGCGCACAGGTAATGGCAATTTGATACAAGTGCTTGACCATTTTTTTGGCTAATTCAACCGTTGCCACCGATTCAGGCGAATTACCACTGCGTGCAAACGAAACTAAAATCGTTGGTGTTTCTGGTTCAAGGTAATCTTCTGGCGTAGATACAATTTTAGTGGTATCGATAGCTTCGAAGTTATACTTGCTGCGATCGCCGTGCTTTTGCAAGTATGGCATCACGGTATTGCCAACATAGGCACTAGTTCCAGCGCCAGTGAAAATAACCCGTACCTTACTCCATTGTTGGTTAATTTTAGCTAAAAAAGCCGAGATTTCATCTTTTTTATCCTGGTATATTTCCCATGTTTCCAGCCATAATTTAGGTTGTTGCTCAATTTCACGAGCCGTGATTTTAGCATTCATTTGTTCTAATTCTGCATCTGTTTTAGTAAACATTTATTTTCCCCTTCTATTAAAAATCAAAATAACTTATTGTATTGGCGCGAACGATAAATAAACTTGTCACCGCGGGCTAGTGATATCGTAAACTCGATCGGAATATTTTTTTCATTGATAGTTTTACGGAAAATTTTCAAACACGGTAAACCAGCTTTTTCATCTAAATACTGACCCTCTTGCTTGCTTAAACTAACAGCCTGCACGTCCTCAAACGCCATTACACCAATTTGGTTGTACTTTTGTTTGAAAACGCCGTACAGCTGCTGATCTTGCAGGTCAGTAATCTTAAGATCTGGAAAAAGCCTGGCTGGTAAGTAGCTTTTACTAAAAATCCGTGGCTGGTTATTGGCTAAACGTATGCGTACCAACTCATAAACTTGTTCATCTTCGGTTAAATTCAGTTGTTCGATGATATGCTGATTCGGAGTAACTAATTCTAAACTTCGATTCTGAGTCGAGGCTTTTTGACCAGCCCGTTTCAATTCCTCAGAAAAAGAATACATCCCGCCGATATTAGGTTGATCAAGAACGACACTCGCAACAAAAGTTCCTTTGCCATGAAGACGATAAATTAATCCGCGCTCTTCTAGATTTTGCAACGCTAATCTAATAGTATTACGACTAATACCGTATTTAATTAAAAGTTGACGCTCACTTGGTAAGCGGGCATTTGGCTTCATCTTTTTGATTTGTTTTTCTAAATCAGTAATCACCCGCTGATAAAGCGGTTTTTGCATTGTCTTTCTTCCTTTCTAACTGGTTGATACCACTTATGATTTGAGTGTAGCAAAGAAAGCGGTTAATTGCAATCTGATTTTAGCTTATTTTATCTTTTCATCAGTACTTATCTGAAATGCACTCACTTTTGACAGCATTCGCAACATTTTAGTCATAAAAAAGACCAGTAAGATTGTTCACCTTACTGACCTTCGTTATGATTTTATTTATTTATTTTATTACCGCGCCAATCGTAATACTTTTGGCTGAGGCGATTTTTTGGATTATCATAAACGACTACCCGATACAATGCATAAATTGTTCCCACCATTGCAACTAAACTGGTTAACCAATTTTTGAAAAGTACTTGCACAAGATTAATTACGATTACAAACACAGTCCACATAAAAAGTCCATTACGTCTAGCTACTTCTTTTGGTGTAACCTTTTCTTTTTTCATTCAAATCATCCTTACCAGAATCATTGTAATTAACTATGCTTTTCAGCTGCGGCATATTCTATATTCCTCTTCTTCATTTCACGTGCATACCACCAGAATAATAGAAGATAAACTGCCAAAGCGGCAATTGCATAAACAATGAACATACCGTGTTGCTTCCATGCATTACCAACTAGATAAGCCAAGAATTTTTCAACTGGGCCTTCCATCGTGGTATCAGAAACCAATGTGTGGGCCGGAATTGCTGCACCAACTGAGTGAGCCATGTTGGTAACAAATGGACCAACCATTGTACCTGCCCAAAGGAAGATTGGTAATTCAACCGTACCGATAATAATCATCCGAATGATTTTACCGCGAGTAACAACTAACAAAGCTGGCGTTACACCCATGGCAATAATACCACCGAGTGGCATTAATCTGTTACCAGGCAAAACCATTGCTTCAAGCATCATAATTGGTGCCAAGACATTGGCAGCTGCCCAGATTTCAGACCGACCAGCAAGAAATGGCCAGTCAAGACCAATGTTAAATGTCCTGCCGGAAAATTTCTTGGTGGCGAAGTCTGCAATTCCTTGTGATAGCGGCTCAACCGAAGCAATAAACCATGAGCCAATAACGGAGAAGAGTTCAATACATGAACCACCAACAAAGGATAGCGTAAACATATCTTTCCATCCCTGTTCAGTGGCAAAGTTATTGCCTGCAAGTAAGGAAACAAAGACACCAAGGTAAACACCAATGGCAAATCTGCTGCCCCAGAAACCAATTTTTTCATTCAACTTAGTTGAGTCAAAGTCGAATTTATCAAGCCACGGAAGACACTTATCAAAGAACTTGTTGAAGACCATGATAATAGGGTTCATCATATAATTCATGTGCGTGGTCGTCATTGGGTTACCTTCAGGCGCATCAAGTAAGTCATTGAAAGTTGGTTTCATCAAATCAGAGTTGATGATCTTCATTGTTCCAATAAAAATAACCAGTAGAGTCGAAAGCCATAATGGTGCTCCGACATAAACACAGAACAAACCGATAAAGGCTAAATGCCAAACGTCAAAAATATCAACATCCAAAGTGTTGGTTTTGTTCATTACTAGTAAAACAACGTTCAAAATGATTAATACTAAGAGGTAAAAAAGGGTATAAGGCGAACCCCAAGTAATTGTTGCTAATGGTGCCCAACCCATATCCTGCATATCCATATGAATTCCAGTGTGCTTAACAAACTGCATCATTGGTTTTTGAAATGCCGTAGTTAGCATATTCATAATATTACCGATCGCCGTAATCGCAATCGCTAATTTCATACCACCTTCGAGCGCTTTAGAAAATTTAACCCGAAAGAGTAAAGCAATAAGTGTTAACACGATTAGCATTATCGTGGCTGCACCCATATCAATCAGTGGTTTAAAAAGTGAATTAGCGAAATTAATTATTCCGTTCATTATTAGTTCCTTTCAAATAAAACTATTTTGCATTAATTTCCTTAACTACTTTTTCTACATTGTCATAAACCGGTTTGGCCATTGTTGGTATCCGGTACAAAATAGCACCGGCATCAATCAGCGGAATCTTCGGTGTAAATGAAAGATCAGTCTTGGCGATTGTTAGGTAGCCATCATAGTGTGACAATAATTCCTCATTGACATCTTTAACCATGTAAGCATCAACCTTAACGTTATAGCCACGCTTTTTCATTTCTTCCTCAACTGCATCTTTAATTTGGTGCGATGAGTTAACCCCTGCCCCACATGCAGCAATAAATTTAACTTCTCTACTCATAAAAATACCCCCTATTGCTTAAAATACTCACTTAAAAACTGATAAATTTTATCAGGGTCAGTAAGACTGAATAACTCTTGTAGTTTTGAAACAGACGTAAGTCGAAGAAAGTCCATGATTTGTGCCAAGATATTTGCCTGTCCTTCCGGATCATTATTTAAAATCATAAATAAGAATTTCACTGGTAATTCTTGATCAGGCGCAATCATATTTTTAAATCCAACCGTCGACTTCAAGGCAACCGGAATTACTAAACGCGTATTAACAAATTCCCCTTCAGTGTGCGGTACTGCAATATTAGGCAGTTCTTTTGCAATCGGTGACGTGTCAATTCCAGTCGGGTAATCGGCCTCTCGTTTGGCGATTTCAGTAAAGAAATCAGCCTTAACAAGATCTTGTTGCAGCAAATTCTCTGAAACTTCCTTTAAAACCGCGGTTGAATCAATCGCATCGCTGACAAATACAGCTTTTGGTGAAAACAAGCTATCTACTTTCACAGCTCAGACTCCTTTTCCATACTAGGCAAGCACTTTCGTTTTTGTTTGAAAATGTTTTATTTTGTTTGCTTGTCTATTGCTATTATATGTAATCGGATTCAAAATTGCAACAAATTTTACAAATTTCAGTAAATAAGAATGTCAAAAACTTCATGAGTTAGTGGTTTGCTTAACTTTACCGCTTTAATTAAAAAAGCCCATGATTCTGTTTGACCATGGACTTTTGTGTGCGATTAAATTTTGTTTTTTATTTACTTTTATTAGTCGTGGTATACGCCTTCGGCCCACTTCTTATTTTCTTCATCAAAGAAGTGAACATTATCCTTTTGATCAGGATTTGGCTTTGCAATACCATCAATTTTGGTAATTAATTTGCGGTTATCGTCAGTTGGAGCATACTTAGCGTTCAAAAATGAATCTACAATATCAAAAATGAAATCACGTCCAAGCACAATACCGCCGAAGCCAATAACATTTGCATTTAATTCACGGCGGGCATATTCAGCTTGGGTAGCGTCGCCAACCATCGCTGCTCGAATACCCTCATTTTTATCAGCAGCCGTTGAAATACCGATGCCTGTCCCGCAAAGAACGATGCCAAGATCAGCGCGGCCATCAGCAACATCTTCTGCTACGCGTTTACCATACATTGGATAGTGAGTTCTTGTGTTGTCATGCGTACCTTCATCAATTACACGATAGCCCTCATCCTTAAGGTGATCAGAAATAGCCATTTTAATTGCAGTCACAATATGATCATTACCCAAGGCAATCACCGTATGCTTATCAATTTTAGGATCAACAAATTCTGGTTGTGGTCGATCATTATCTAACATTTCTAGCCCTCCTTTAGATCATTTCTTCTAACATGTTTAGCCGAATCTGATGCCGTCCGCCAGCATAATCAGTATCAAGATAATGTTGCACGATCGAATAAGCTAACTTTTCACCAACAATGCCACTACCCAAAGCGATAGCCTTGGCACCGTTGTGCATCGCTGTCATGTGGGCGGTTCTTTCCTCGTTCACATTTGCGGTGACCATCCCTTTGACCTTGTTAGAAGCCATTGCCGAGCCTACACCATATTCATCAAACATGATGGCCTTTTTAATACCATTATCCAGCACTTCGCGTGTAACGAGCAAACTAGATTCAACAAAATCTGCTGCTGCTTTTGTTGTAACGTCCAAGACCTCATAATTGTGATCCTCCAAGTACTGCTTGACTTTTTCCTTTAAGTCAAAGCCAGCCTGATCGCTACCAATAACAACTTTCATAGCTAAAACTCCTCTCAAAACAACTACTTATAAATAGTTGTAAATTGACTATAATGTTTTTCCAATTCAGGATCGATACCACGATTAGTAATCAAACCATCAACATTGCGCAAGTCATAAAATTGATGAAAATCGCTGTGATCTAATTTAGAATAATCAGCCACTATCAATTTAATTTGTGAATGATCCAATCCGATTCCTTCGGTTTGACCCTCTTCTAAGTTAGCTGTTGTCATAGAAGTATCTTTAATGCCATTAACACCTACAAAGCCGACAGAAAAAGACATTGTTGCAAGTTCACTATTAGCAAGAGCTCCTAAAAAAGCACCACTGATTCTCCGATAAGAACCGCCAATCATGATCAGATCATAATTATTAGGACTGTTTTTAGCCACTTCAAAAACTGGTAGTGAATTAGTCACTATCCTGAGATGCTTAACTTTAAGGTTAGCAACCATTAATTCTAAAGTAGTGCCCGGACCAACATAAATTGAATCATTTTCATGAATTAGATTGCAGGCGCGCTTGGCAACTTCAATCTTTTCCTTACTATGAATCTCTCTTTTTTGTTTGTAACTTTTTTCAATACGGCTTTGGTCTGACAAAAGCTGCGCGCCACCGTGAATACGCATAATCTTGTTGGACTTATGCAATTCATTTAGATCCCGCCTGATTGTCATATCAGACACCTTGAGTGCTTGAGCCAATTCATCGACTGTTACAAACTTTTGCGTGTTTACTATCTGTAAAATCGTCTTTAATCTTTCACTTTTTAACATGGTTACCTACTTTTTAAACTAGATTAAGCAACTAACTTAGTTCATCTTTTAGTATAATTGTTCTATTTTGTTTGTCAATGTTTGAACA
Source organism: Lactobacillus sp. ESL0228 (assembly GCF_003692825.1). Classification (NCBI taxonomy): domain Bacteria; kingdom Bacillati; phylum Bacillota; class Bacilli; order Lactobacillales; family Lactobacillaceae; genus Lactobacillus; species Lactobacillus sp. ESL0228. The sequence continues at coordinate 21,292 of NZ_REHJ01000006.1, read as the reverse complement.
TGTTTGAATAATATAAGAAGATTAGAAGTCATTGCTATATTTATTTAATTTTTTTACCTTAAGTAAAAATATAATGCATTTTCAAACTTTTTAACAAGTAAAAACGAATATTTATTAAAAAATACCTCTATTTTATTTTACATTGGTCTCACACGAAATTAATTTGCAAACAAAAAGCTAGCCTGGTTTTCACCAAACTAACTTTAGAAGTTACTTTATATTGCGCACGTTAAATCGACTTACAACTAACTACTTTTTGACTTCTTCGGCAATTTTTTGGTACTTACGAACAATATTATAGTCACTGTCCTTAGCTCGAATATAACCTTCTTGATTATAAACGCTTTCGATCACCTTTTTACCGGCTTTTGACTTGCTAATTGCGATGAAGGCCTTAGCTAATTTTTCACGGAAAGCCTTAGACATACTTGGTACAACAGAAATCGTGTCATTAGGAACCGGACGCGTGTAGTAAATTGGAATAACTTGCGATTTAATCTTTGGATTATCTTTCAAAACGTTGTTACGCGCATCTTCAAAAACAAACGCGGCATCGGTATCCTTGTTTAAGACATTAAGCACGCCTTGATCATGGCCAGTAACTGTAACCAACTTACAATTACGCTTAACGTCAAATCCTTTTTGCTTCAATTCTGCTACTGGGAAAATATAGCCTGTAGTCGAAGTTGGATTTTGGATCGAAATTGATTTACCCTTCAGATCTTTCCAGCTCTTGATTGGCGAACCTTTTCTAACTAAGATTTCTGAGCGCAAAGTATGAACTAACTCCTTGGTCCAAGTACCTTCGGGCGCCTTCAAGCCGTAACGTTCTGATTGCAATAAAACATCAGCTGCACCTTGCTTATGTGCTTGCACATAAGCGTCAGCTGGCAAGAAGCCTGCGTCAACCTTTTAGATTTCATTGCTTCGATGACCGTATTATAATCAGTCGACACGGTAACATGAACTGGAATACCAAGGCGCTTTGAAAGCATTTTTGCAAGTGGCTTAGCTTGACCTTCCATCTTGTCGGCTGCAACACTTGGCACGAATTGAACGTTCAATGACTTGGGTGTGCCACTTGCGTTCTCTTTCTTGTTTGAATTCGAACAACCTGCTAAGGCAACCACGCTGAGCATCGCAACTATAGTGACGAGCACTTTTCTTATTTTTGACATAATTTCCTCCCGAGCTTTGCAAAAAATTGACCAATAAAAAAGACTTAATGTTTAACACGAAAGTGAAAAATTAAGTCTTTTATTGAATCCAACAATTAAAAATAAAAACGATTGTATGACTTGGATAAAAGTAAAAGTTAGTAATGAAAAAATTGTTTTTAAACCGACCAAATTTTTCATCTTACTAACTCCCTTCTACTATCATTTAACCAAGAAAAATAATAGCACAAATATTTTGTTTACGAAAGATAATTAACAAAAAACAAGCTCAAATGAGTTCGCTCTGATAAAAACATTAATTGTTGTACTTCTTGTCGCTGATTACTTTACCGTTGCCAATCGATTTTATCTTTTGGGTATTATCGTCATCATCATCACCTACATGGCGGAAAAGCCCACCAGTATATAGCAAAACTTGCTTGTGTTCAAAATCTTCATGCTCAAAAGTATAAGTTATCTTGTAAGTTACGCTACTACCATTGTTTGGTGCTGGCATGATAGAAACAACGTTGCACTCCATTGATGTATCGATGATATCATCATCGTCAGCAAAATTGGAACTTTGCGTGTGCAAGTCTTGGTAGCTCTTATTTTCGGCACCACCGATAAAATTATCTTCATCTGGTGAGTTGAAATTATCTTCCAGGATTTGTTCGGCTTCTTTCTTATCAATCAGCCCTTTCCAACTTGGCTTGACAACATTATCTTCACTGTCATCATCATCCGCAAAACCTAAGTCATCATAATTAATCGTTTCTGATCTAATCATTTTGCCGTCAACTTTAGTCTCAACGTAGATTTTCATATCATTAATAACTGGATAGTCGTTAAAGGTCTTAGTTCCATTGTTATTGAGAACGCCGACTTGCTCATCATTAATATAAACCGTAGCTTTAGGTATACTCTTAATCATAAAGTTGACCGTCTTGATGTCCATATTGATTGCTTGGTTAGAAAAAATGTCAACATTCTTATTAGCAGCCAACTTATACCCAGAAGCAATCGACTTAACCGCAATATGGTACTTACCTGGAAATAGTGGCGTGACTTTTTTATAGTAATCTTCACCACTACCATCAACACCGCCAATCTTTTTACCATTAACAAAAATAGTTGAATTAGCGTGATTGGTCTCTATATGTGGCGCAAACGTCTTAAACTTCAACTTATATTTAGGAAAAATCAACAAATAATGGCCTGATTCAACTAGTTTAACGTTATTGTAATTATCGCTATATTTAAGTGCATCTGCTATTTTATCCGCCTCATTGCTGTGTTCGGCATAATACTTCTGCGTTGGCTTGAGTGCAGCTGCAGTTACGTGCATGTCCGGATCGTCGCCCATAGCATAGTCGGCTAAATTTTGTTGCGGATTTTTTAAGTAAGCCGTTAGTTGTGCGACCTGGTTACTACGTTGGTAGTGGTTAGAGCCCCAGGCATAAAAAGCCCCGCCCAAAGCCACGATTACGAGTAAAGAAATAAGGATAATTTTATTCCTTTTCTTCATTGGTACGCGTCTTTGTCTAACCTGTACTTGCTGCTTAACTGGAACAGTTTTGGACGCTGACGCCTGCGAAGATTTTGTCCGATATTCTTGCTTACTCTGCTCTTGCTTAGTTAATTTAGTACCGCAACTCGGACAAAAAGTTGCATCAGCCTTTATTTTAGCGCCACAATTAGGGCAAAATTTTCTTTCATTCAATTTAAATCACCCTTAATGTATTGCTGAAAAGGCTTCGTTAATAACTGTGTGAAGCACAGAATTATAGATAATTGAATTTAACACCATCATACAAACAAAAATAATGCCAAAGGCAATTAAAAAGCCATAAATCCGGTCGCGCTTAGCATCTTTATCAGCAAGTAAAATAACTTGTTGACCCATGAAGAATAAGGCGATTATTAAAACTAACAGAATTGTCGCAAACCTAATACTGTTTAACCCCATTAGCATTAATAAGAAGAACAATGTAACAAAAATCAAATTAAAGTTGCTAGCATGAACACCGCGATTAACAAAGTCAAATAGCTTAGGTTGACGATCGTAAATAAATTTATAAGCCAAATAATGGCTGCCAATAACAATAACTTGAAAAACGATTATGAATAGTAGCGCCGTTAAAACAACATTAAAAGGAATATCAACACCACTTAAATTGCCAGTATTAACACCCATATGACCTGCTATTCCCATGGCATCTGCTAAAATTGATTTAGCAAAGTAATAAAGGCTTAATACAAGCAAGATATCTTCAATTATTAACGTTAAATAGCCATACCACTGTTCAGCCTCCACTGTACTCGTAGCTGGATGCTTCCATGATTCAGTGCACCATTGCCAATAACGTTTAAATTGACTATCAATACTTTCCTTTTGGACTACCTGAGTTTGATTTGAAGCTTCTTGTTTTACTTCGGTAGCAATAGTGGCCAAGTCTTGACCGCACTTCGTGCAAAAATTGACGTCTTCCTCCATTAAGGCGCCACAATTAGGACATTTTTTCATCAATACTCCCTCTTCATTATCCAAATTTTCCATTATTATTTATCGCTCTGCAAAATTAAAAAGTTACAGCTTCTTATATAATAACTTTTAGCAGAACAATAAATAAACTCCCACTCAAGATTCTACGTTTTTTAAGTCACAAATTATTTGACTTAAAAAAACAGAATACTTATCAATTGTAAATTTAAATAAAAACAGTGTCAAATATTCTCATAACTATATATTGTCAAGCAGCGGCTATAATTTTATAAAGTACTACTTCGCTTAGTCTGTAGTACACTGAACTTAAAAATAACTAACAATTAATTAATGAGGTTATCCAAAAATGAGAATAGTAAATCTAGATAGTTACGCCCTAAATCCCGGCGACTTAGACTGGTCGCCGTTAGAAAAATTGGGCAATTGCACCTTTTATGATCGCACGCCTGTTGATGATGATAGTGAAATTTTGAAACGGATTGGTAATGCTGAAATTGTCTTGACCAATAAGACTCCGCTAGACCAATTTGTTTTAAGTAAAGCACCCAACTTAAAATACATCGGCGTAACTGCGACTGGCTACAACGTTGTCGATACCAAAGCAGCCCGTAAATATAATATCCCTGTTACCAATATCCCCACTTACGGCACCGATGCGGTTGCACAATTTACCTTCGCACTGCTACTCGAAATCACTAGCCACGTTGGTCTACATAACCAGTTAGTTCATCAAGGTCGCTGGACGACTAATCCCGATTTTACTTTTTGGGCTAAGCCATTGATGGAGCTGCAAGATAAGACACTAGGCCTAATCGGCATTGGCCGCATTGCGCAAAAGGTCGCAGAGATCGGCCACGCCTTTTCAATGAAGGTGATTTTTTATAATCATCGCCCCAAAGAGGGTGTACCAAATTATGTCAAGCAGGTTACCTTAAGTGAGCTCTACCAAAAAGCAGACATTATCAGCCTGCACGTGCCGCAAACACCTGAAACGACAAAGATGATTAACCAACAAGCAATTGCCCAAATGAAAGATGGAGTTATTCTACTTAATACTGCACGGGGCGGATTAATCAATGATGCCGCAGTTGCTAATGCCTTAAATGATGGCAAAATCGCCGCTGCTGGCATCGACGTGGCCACAACTGAACCAATTGCAGCTAATAGTCCCTTGCTCACTGCCAAAAACTGTTACATTACGCCCCATACTGCCTGGGCACCACGCGAAACGCGCGCCCGCCTGCTTAAAATCGCCGTTGCTAACCTAGAGGCCTTTTTAAACGGCCGTGAAGAGAACGTGGCCAACTAAATAACTGCAAGAGACAAAATAGTCTGGGGAAAATAGACACATCCTTATTTATAATAAACTTTTTACTGGTTTGAAGTATTCACATTTAACCCTGCAAAAACTCCTTGAGAAAGTGCAACTAAATCTAATTTGCTTAACTCAAAGCTATTTCTAACAGCCAGTCTAGTTATCTGTTTTTAAGTATTAAGGTATATAATTTCATACTATCTACGAGTACCTTAATATAAAGTGTTTTGTAAATAATATAAAATCACTTATTCTAATGTTTAAAATGTAAGCTATATTAAAAAATTTTATTGTAGTAAATCAAAAATGATTTATATAAGATTCTTTATATTAATTAGCTACATAATAGTTATGCCAATTTTTACTATTGCCAGATACTTGAATAAAGGCAACACCAAGAGCCGAATCTGATCCATCAAAAAAATAATGCAGTGCGAGCGTACCATAAGATTCATCATTATTTTCACCGACAAGTGAACGTCGGGTGGTATCATTTTTTAATAATGCAGAAAAAATTTGCTTAGCAACGTGATCAGGATTGCGGTCTGTCAAAGTAAAATCTAGATTATAAGGACTATTAGGACCATAAAATTCAGGCAATGCGAAGCCTTTTTCGCTATCCATGCCTGCTTTAGCCAAAGTAGGCAGATATGGTGCCATTTTATCAGAAAACCAAGAATCAATTGGCTCTTGGTATTTATACATACCATTCATTGAATTGCTGATATTGTCTTTAGCAAAATCATCTAGCTCCGGACTCTTCTTGTAAGCCTGATAGCCGTTCTGAATACGATAGTCTTGAATTTTTTGCCAAAGTACAGTTTGAATTTGATTAATTTGCTCGTTAGTGAAGTAAACAGCACCATGTTTAAACAGCCACTTGACTTGCTTGGCATCGGGATTGCCCCATTTGCTTGCTTCGTTAGGATCATCAGATACATTGTCGACGGTTCCACGCAAGCCAGGCTTGGTGTTAGCAACTCTAACAAATTTATTCATACGATGCCCATTTAAATTATCGAGTTGATAATATTTTTTACCGTTAATTTTTAAAATTGAATATGCAATATGCGGGGTGCCCTTTTTAATTAGTACATGATTAGTCCTTTTACCAGTTAAGTCGTAAACATAAGAGTCTTTAGTTAAAACCACACCTCGCCAAATATACTTAGCCTTATATTTGGTAATAATTTTGACCGTATTTGCTGGGATATAACGTTCCTGATGAGTTTCATAATCCTTATCGGTGTAGTAGTATTTTTTACCATTAATCATGAAATAACTATAAGCAATAAACTTTTTACCTAATCGGAAAATTTGATTATTTTGTGGTTTGCCATTTTTGTCACATGCCTTTGTATCTTTAGTTTGTTCAAGATAGTATATGGTGCTGAAATCAGTATTTTTATTTTTAGCTGCAAAAATTGGTGCTTGCAGTGAACAATTTATTACTGTAATTGCACTAACTGCTAGTAGCATTACACTAGTTAAAATAATTAAAAATTTTTTATATTTCATAAGATCTCCCTCTAATATAAATATTTATAATTATTTTAGCAGTATTAAAATCGTAAAAAAAGTTATTTTATTATAATAAAGTTTCTTGATAATTTGTCGATTGAATATCATAGTTAGTTCCATTTCCATAGTCAACAGAAACATAAATTACGCCATCTGTATCTCCCAAATATTTTTTTACCCATTGTTTCTAGTCTTTCTTGAAACTCAAGATGCTTTTATATCTACATTGTTTATATAAAAAAAGCATCACTTTTAAAAAATTAAAGGATGCTTTAAGACTTTAAGTCAATTATCACTAAAAAATTTAGAGTCCATAAAATTTCAACATTTTTCTGATCTGCTCATCTATTTCAGGAGTTGTTTTCTTGACTGGTTTGCGTGCTAATCCTACTGGAGAAATATTAGCAAGTTCAATTGAACGTTTTAGAATGGACGGAACTGTACCTAATTTAAGTGTGTTACGCAAAATTTCAATACTTTTTTGTAACTCTTCTGCCTTCTTGTAATCTTTATTATTCAAAGCACTATTAAGTGAAACCAAAGTTTGTGGTATCAAATTACTTGTACCTGCAATTGCTGCCTTGACTCCTAACTTATATGCAAAAGATATTTTTGAATCAGAACCAATTAAAACCTGAAATTCATTTTCCTTTGCTATTTCTTGATATTGCCTTATCAAGTCAATGTCGCCACTACTATCTTTAATTCCGACTATATTATCAATCTTAGCTAATTCCTTGACTACTGCGACTGGAATACTATTACCTGTATTTTGTGGAATATTATATAAAATAATCGGTAATTTTACACTAGAAGCTATTTCTTGATAATAATTATAAAGTTCTTCATTACTTAATCTAATAAAATATGGATTAATTACAGATAAAGCGTCTACACCTATTTTTTCCATTTCACAGGACAACTCTATCGCTTCACTAGTTGAGCATGCACCTGTTCCAGCAAATACAGGTATTCGATGATTGACATATTGTACCACTTCTGTAACAAAATTGATTTTTTCTTTATGAGATAATACATGAAATTCACCATTACTTCCTAATGGGAAAATACCGTTAACTCCATTATCTATCAAATAATCAATAAGTGTTTTAGTTGCTTCATAATTGATAGTTTGCAATTTATCATTATTAAATGGCGTAACAATTGGTGTAATAATTCCTTTATACATTTTTACCTCTGTGATTAATCATTTACTTAATGACACCTTCCTTTAAAAGTTTTTTACCCAAAGCACCTCCAGGATGAAACTTCCCAAAATCTTTTTCAGAAAAGTTTTTAGCCTTCGAAACAGTTACTGCAATCGCATCACCAATTACTAAAGCTGAAGTAGAACTATTAGTAGGAGCAAGATTAAACTGATCTGCTTCTCCATTAACTTGTACTAAAAGTAAAAAATCAGATTTTTGGGCTAAAGTAGAATTTTTATTTCCAGTTAATGCAATTATTTCTGCTCCTATTCGATGAATTGGAGCAATGATATTTACTACCTCCTTCGTTTCTCCCGAATTTGAAATAGCAATAACCAAATCTTTTTTAGTAATCATGCCTAAGTCACCATGCATTGCTTCTGTAGAGTGAACAAAGAATGAAGGGGTACCTGTACTTGCAAATGTTGCTGCTAATTTTTCTCCAATATGTCCTGATTTACCGACACCCGTAAAAATAAGTCTACCTTTTAAATTTATAATTTTATTAACTACATCTTCATAATCTTGATTATGATTATTCAAGTCTTCTCCAACTTTGGTTATTGCAAAAACCTCGCTTTTAATAACATCTTGAATATTTGAAATTATATTCATCTTTTTTCTCCTTTTTTAGATCGGTAATTCTTTAAAATCTCATTTAACATAATAGCGTTATTAGTAATGTTATCAGACGAGCCATTTAATGCTGATCCAAAACTAACACAGTCAGCACCAGCTCTTAAAAATTCTTGATAGTTTTCTTTAGTTGCTCCACCTGAAATAAGTATTGGTATATATGGTATTGGCGTAGTAATTGTTTTTATTTCCTTTACCCCACCTATACTAGAACCTGGAAAAATTTTAATAAATGATGCACCTGCTTTTAAAGCTGTAGTTATTTCAGAAACACTGTTACATCCAGGAGCATATGGAATTTGATATAAATTACAGATTTGAGCAACTTCTTGACTAAATGCAGGCGACAAAATTAATTTTGCTCCACTTAATATTGCTAAACGTGCTGTAGTTTGATCTAAAACAGTTCCTGCACAAATCAACATTTCAGGTAAATTTTTCTGAACTAATTCAATTGTTTTTAATGCAGTAGGTATAGTAAAACTTATTTCAATAGATTTAACTCCTCCCTTAAAACAAGCTTTAGCTATTCTTAGAGTTTCTTCAGGAGTATCTCGTACAACTGACATAATATTTAAGTTACTAATTTGATTTACAAATATATTTTTTTGTAACAATTTAATCACCTTTAATGAAATAATTGTAAAACACCATGAAGCAAAGAACCGATAATGTTGTAGTCAATATTAGGAAATGTCGAACTATTAATACCCATTTGTTGAAATACAGGTACTAAAATCAGAGGTAAAAATGCTAACAATAAACCTACTACAAATGAGCCGGCAATAGCACCTCGCCAACCACCAGTTGAATTACCAAAAATTGCAGCGGTACCACCTGAGAAAAAGCAAATATGTGCAGCTGGAATAATCACAATTGGACTATGAAGTAATACCATTATCCCTATAGCTAATAGGCCTGCTGTATATGAACTGACAAATCCTACTAAAACAGCTGTTGGTGCAAATGGAAATACGGTTGGTACATCTAGAGCTGGTCGAGATCCAGGAATAAATTTAGTCGAAATCGCAACAAAAGCATTAGTGATTTCTTCCAAAAACATTCCCACACCATACATTAAAACGCCCATACCTGCAGTAAAAGTCATTGCCTGAATAAATGGATAAACCAGCCAATTAACTGAACCTGATAGTTTTCTAGTTACTTCTGGTCCAGCAATTAATGTAGAAATATAAAATAATATCAGCATAATAATAGCTAAACCCATTAAAAAATCTTTGAAAATTGACAATGATTTAGGTAATTTAAAATTTTCAGTTGTCGAATCTTTATGTTTTTTAAACAAAAGTCCAATTGCTCCAGATAAAGCATAGCCAAACATATTATAATGTCCAATAGCTTGATTATCGTTGCCTGTTATTTTACGCATAAATGGTTGACACAATTCAGGTAATGCACTTGCACAAAGCCCTAAAATAATACCTCCAATAATAATTGCCCATAGATTACTCAATCCACTAAATTTTAAGACTAAGCCTAAAACACACGCAAAATATAAACTATGTTGACCCGTAAAAAAGATATTTTTAAAAGGTGTAAATCTTGCAAAAACAATATTCATTACAAAGCCCACAATTAAAATCAGGGCAACAACAAAGCCATATTTCGTTTGTGCTGCTGCTGTAGCAGCTTCAGGAGATGCAATTAGGCCATGAATATGAAATGCTGATTGAAAAAGTACATTGAAATTTTGTAAGACTCCTGTTAGTGTGCTAGAACCTATACCAAAAATCAAAAAGCCAATAACAGTTTTGGCAGTTCCTTTAGTTACATCTGTCCAATCTTTATCTTTTTGCGCAACTAAACCCACAAAAGCAACAAATCCTAATAAAACTGCAGGCTGACTTAAGAAACTAATAACAAAATCTAACATTTTATTACCTACTTTCCATTAAAGGAGCAAGTTTTTGCTCAATTTCTGTTTGATCCATCATGTTTTTTATTCCAACAATTGGTATTCTTGTTTCTTTAGTGCGCAAATCATCGGCAACGTCACTTAATGCAATAATAAAGTCACCGTTAAAACTTCCAATTCCATCTATACTAGTATGACTTACATCAAGATCCCAATTATTTTTCTTAGCTACATTTCTAACTTGCACCGTTAACATAGTGCTTGTGCCCATTCCAGCTCTACATGTAATTATTGCTTTTTTCATTTCAATTTTCTCCTTCTAATTTATTTATATAATTAATAATTTCTTGAATATTTTTTGCTTTATCAATATTTTTTAAAAAATCATTACTAGATAATAAATCAACTAAACGAGCCATTTGACTTAAATGACCATCTGGTTTTGTCGAACTTAATGTAAAAATATACTTAACTGGATCATTATCGTTATTACCAAAAGAAACTGGATCTTTTAAAACGGTTAATCCCATACCATCTTTCAATGCACCATCCTCTATTTTTGCATGCGATAATGCTACATGTGGCATAAATACAATATATGGACCAGTTTCTTCAGCTATTCTAATTACTCCTTTTAAGTAATTCTTAGTAACTAATTTATTATCAACTAGCGGTTTACCAGACTTAATAATTGCATCTTTCCAATTTTCAGCCCTAATATTCAATTGAACTAATTTGGGATCTATTAATGTTGTCACCAGTATTAGCATCTCCTTTCTCAATAGTATTAAAAATTTTAGAAATTGTTTTACCATTTTCGGCGCTTTCAAATTTTGTTAATAAATTATTATCTGAAAACATTTCAGTTAATTGCTTTAACGCCTCTAAGTGAGAATTAGTATTTGGTGCATATAAACTAAAAACATAGTTCGCTTTTACTTTATAATTAAATTTAATTGGATTTTTAAAACAAACTAAGCTCATACCTGGTAATGAATACTTTTTTGGATCATCAGGTTTTGCATGAAGTAACATAACATTATTCAAGACTTTCATATACGGACCGTACTTTTTTATTTGCAAATACATTTTCTCTGTATATGCTGAATTTGTAACATTGTCTTTTTCTAGCAATCTCCCTGCTAATTCAACAGATTCTTGCCAAGAATATCTTCCACTTTTAAAAGAAATTCTATTCTCTGGTAAAAGCTGACTTAAACTTAACAATTGGCTTTCCTCTTTTTTAACAGGTAAAGCTATTTTTGAAAAATAACTTTGTAGGGCCGTAGTTAAGCCTGTAAAATCTTTAACTTGAGCATATTCACTAACAATATCTAAAATTTGCGTTGTTTTTACTACAGGAGAGTTATGTAGAGCAGAAGAATAGTTTGTCTTAGACGATAAATGCTGTTTAATATTTTGTAAGTCATTGTCGGTTAAAATTCGATTGATATTTATAATGGGTGCACCCTTATTTGTCACAGGCAAAGTAGAAATAACTAAATCAGACCGGACTTTATTAAGTTTCTCATAATCTTGTTTTGTAACTACTTCAACTTTTAGCTGATCAGAGAAATGATTTTCTAACTGAATCTTTAACAGTCTAGATGTACCGATACCACTTCCACATACTAAAAGAATTTTTCCAATAGAATCATTGGTATCTGCCGTTTTCATTAATTCAATTTCTCCACCAAAGTAAATTGCAATTAATTCAATTTCATCTTTAGTCAATTTCTTACCCGTATATTTTTCGAAAGGATGAATTGCTTTTTTGGTTAAAAAATATATTTCTGGATATTTTTTCTGGATATTTAAAAAATTCGAATTTAAAAATTGTATATTATAAGATACTCGTCTTTCTGCAGCAATTAAATGTGTTGTTAACGCTTGTTGTAAACTTTTGTTATTTACTAAATCTATACCTGATATAACTGAAAACCGATTAATAATTTCTGCAGCAATTTTAGAAATTTCTCGTGATTCCATTTTTTTATTTATTTTGCTAATTTGTCTTGATTCAATAATTCGACATAAAAGCTGTGTTTCGGAATTTAAATGCTTAGCATTAAGACCTAAATTTTTAAGTAAATTAAAAATCAGTGACTTTGAATTATTTTTTTCTTTTATATTATTTTCTATATTAATTTTCAAATAATGTTTATTGCGATATCTTACTAAAGAAAAACATATAAATTTTCTTACTTGAAAAATCGACTCATCAGTTAAATAACAGCCAGAATTTTGTTCTATCGCTAATAGCGCTTGTTCAATCTGCACTCTATCCTTAGTCTTTAACGTTAAATATTGCGAAATTTTATCATTAACAACTGTTCCTTGGATATTGGCAAGTTTTTGCAGGGCAAATTTTCTAACTTCTTCTTCTGCCCCACTAATTGAATAGCCATGACGAACTAAATCAAGTTTTAATCCTCTAATTTCTAATTCTTCTTTAACTTTTGCTAAATCATTTTGAGTAGTTCTATTAGTAACTCCATTTAATGCATTTAAATATTTTAGAGATACTGGACCTTCTTTACAAAGTAAGACAAATTCAATTGCTATCTTTCTGATAAAACTTGGCAGTTTCACATTTCCTTGTTGTAAGTCATATTTCAAACAGGATTTAATTTTATCAATTTCATATGGTTGTACATAATAGCCATGATTTCTTACAGTCATAATCTTGTTTAAATCGCGTGATTCAAGCCATTCATTTACGCCACTAATTGATAAGTAGGCTGTCCTTTGCGTTATTTTCAACTGTTCAATAATTTGACTAATACTCAATAATGAATTTGAATCTGTCAACATCTTCAACAACAAATATTCGTGATACAACATCATATTCTCACCTACTTCTAACTCTCAGCTAAATAATAAGCCGAATAAAATGAAACTTGTTACACGTTTTAAACTGAAAACTTTTACATTTTCAGCTAAATAAACAATCTGCTAGATATTTGATACAGTATGAATTTTTAAATTAGCAATCCTAACTATAAAATTCAAATCAATATTCTAACGACCATTTTAAAATCGAAAATTGTAATTTTAAGTCCAACACCTATCATAATTAAGCTCAATAGATATAATCTAACTTGCGTTTAAACAATTCGTATATTAACTAATACTTTCAAATTGAATTAAAGTGTATACAGGTTGATTTATTTTTATTATAGATAGATGAGGTTAAAGCAAAAAAGCACTCTATTATTAATTGCTATACTTAACAATAATAGAGTACTTAATGATTATAAAAATTATTTCCTAAATACTGACGTGACCCCTAATTAATATTCTGAGTTTAACTTAATTCTGAATATCTGACTAAATGAATGTTTTTGTCAATAACTTGAAAACGAGTCTTCGAATCACACAAAAAAGCAACTTCTTGTGGACGTGGTAACGTTAAACTAGATTGATTTAAAATACTTTGGTCTAAAAATCCAGGATGACATACCATCATTGGTACATTATTAGTCGGACAATTTTTAGCAAAATTAATTGCATTATTAAAAGTGGTATACGGATTATAATTAGGCTTCATACTATCCATAAAACTTGTAATCGTAGTATTCTTTTTAAATTTAACTGGATCCAAATTTAGATCAAATGGAAGTAAAGGCAAATCGTATTTATCAGCTACTATTTTCAAACCTTTCAATAGATTATTACTATAAACAGCATGTGCCTCAAAATAGGCCGGTTTTTTACCAACAAGTTTTAAAAAGTATTGATATTGTGCTTCAATTTCAATAACAACTTCATCTAAATTAACCAAATCATGATCAGTTTGTCGATAAGTCTTGGAAGCTTTAAAATAACCATCTTCAGTAACTAAACTGGGTATTAAGTTAGGGTCACTAATTGGCTTACCTGCACAAATTACTGTATGCATACCAATATCAATATCAAAGTCCTTTAATAAATTTAATCCATGCTTCGTATCTGCCATATTGACCATCACACCAACATTGTTAATTATGCCATTTTTTATACTTTCATAAATACCATAATTGACTCCTTTAGAATAACCAAGATCATCAGCTCGAATAATTAAATTATTCATTTCAATTCCTCCTTATTCACCCTTAGACTTGGGTTCAACTCCAATAAGATATGTTGCTACTGCTGCAACAACTAGTGCTACGACAGCACTGATAATTCCATTAATCAAATTTACAGTTGAACCGCCTACATAAGCTGTTAAAGACATAAAATTAGCAACTGGTACAATTACATATCCTGATACATGCATAATAGCTGCATATATTCCTCCAACAAAACCACCTATCATCATTCCTATAAATGGTCTACGATATTTAATTGCTAATCCGTATAACCCAGGTTCAGTAACTCCACCAATTATATTGGCAATGAAATAGCTAAACGCTAATGATTTTTCTTTTTTATCTTTTAAGCGCAAAGTCGCACCTAAACTCATTCCTGCAACTGCAAAACTAGCGGCAAGAGAACCAAGAATAATAAAATTATCATGTCCAGTTTGAGCTACAATTGTAATCATTGCACTGATCATTACCAAATGCATCCCTGTAATTACTAGTAACTCCCATAAAGCACCAATTATTCCAACTCCAATAATAGCTGCAACACCACCTAATTGACCGAATGAAATAATTCCTTTTGAAACATATTCACCCAAAAATCCTCCTAAAGGTCCTAATATACATAAAGCCAGTGGCAACATAACAGCAATTGTTAGAGTAGGTGCTAATATTGTTCTAAGTGCCGGAGTAATATGTTTATTAAAGAAACGTTCAATATATGACATTATCCAAACAGATAATAAAATTGGAACAACGGTACTGCCATAGTTAGTTAAATGCATTGGAATACCATACACAGTAAATGGCTTACCGGCTGCAACAATTTTAACTAACTCTGGATCAAGTAAAATTGATCCTAAAAAAATTCCTAATACTGGTGAAGTATTAAATTGCTTAGCGGCCGTATAACCAATTGCAATAGGGAAAAAGTAAAAACCAGCATCACCAACAAAAGAAAATAATCGATACAAATCACTTTGAACAGAAATCATATTTAACATTGTTGGCCCAAAAACTGCAGCTAGCATTTTAAACATTGATGCTGCAATTAAAATAGGAATCAAGGGTGTCAAGCTACCAGTGATTTTATTTAAAATAGTATTTCCAAGTGATTTCCATGTTTGTTTTTCTTTTTTCTGAATTTTGCTTTTATCTACATTTTCTGCAATTGGTGCTGCTTCAGCTAAATTGCCAACTTGTACCACGGCATCATAAACTTCGTTAACTGTTTGACCAATAATAATTTGGTATTGTCCAGCAGAACGCACAACACCAAGTACTCCAGTGATTTTTTTTATAGCCTCATCATTGGGAATACTCATATCTTTTAAATTAAGGCGTAGTCTAGTCATACAATGTGTAGCAGTTATTACGTTACCACTACCACCAATGGCTTCAATAATTTTTTCTGCCATTTTCTGGTAATCTTTATTCATTATTTATTCCCCCATTATCTATTGTTTGTGAGATTATTCGTTGAACATAAATCATTAAATAGAAAGTTTCATCATCTGTACTGAATGTTTTCAATCGCTGGTCAATTTTACTGACAATATCAACTGTACATTGATATACTTCTGGATAATTTTTCTTAAAGCTTGATCGAATTAATTTACTAGAACCATCATCAATTTGTTCATTATTTTCCAATCGTTTCAGATAGTAGCGTAAGTGAGTTACAAATCGATTATAAATAAAAGCATTTCGATCTATCTTTAGATTAAACTTACTTTCAATTTCTTGAATTGCTAATTCAGTAATTGAATTAAATCCAGTTTCACTTAGTTGAAGAGTAGTAACCACTTGCGAATTAATAAAATGGATGGCAATTGCAATCTTTTCTTCTTGAGGTAACTGAATCTTTATTTTTTCTTTAATTAAGTCTAAAGCAATTTCACCTACATGGTATTCTTTAGGATATAAAGACCGAATATCATAGGAAAAAGGATAATTAAACTTTATCCCTTTTCTAGATCGTTCTATTGCAAAATTAATATGGTCAGCCAAACTAAACATAATATTTTGATTTAAATCATGATCAAGAATTGACTGTGCATTTTTAATAATATCTGCGCTTACTTCTAAGATGTTTTCAGGAATCTCTTTAATTAATTGGAAATTATGTGTATCCATCCGATAAAAAGTCATTTTTATTTTACTTAAATCGGACAACTCATATGGCATTTTAGGAAATCCTATTCCTTTGCCAAATGCTACTAATTCATCAAAATTTTGATCTAAACAAATTGCGACGTTATTATTAATTTTTTTAATAACCTGCATTAGGCTCTCCCTACTTCAACATTACATTATTTTATTGCTTAACTACCACATCTTGAGTAGTTACTTGATCACCAAAACTTTTGACCATATTCCAATTTTGATGCTCAGAAGATAATTTGGTGAAAATTACCATTGTTATTAAATTTGCATGTTCGTTAGCTAACAACTCACGATCAAGTTCAATAACTGGCTGACCTTGCTCAACTGTGTTACCTTCTTGAACCAAAGCTGTGAAACCCTTACCCTTCAGATTAACAGTATCAATACCAATATGAACTAAAATTTCATCACCTTCACTAGAAACTAAACCTAATGCATGTTTAGTTTCTGGAAGTGAAACAACTTTCGCAGATATTGGTGAACAAATCAGTTTTGCTGATTCACCTAAGGCAACAGCAAAGCCATCACCCATCAGTTTTTGTGCAAACACTGGATCATCAACATCACAAAGATTAGTTAATAAACCATTGACAGGTGCAGAAACTGTAAATACTTGTTTCTTATTTTTGAAAAAATTAAACAAGATTATTTCCTTTCTAAAAACAAAAAACTCTTTGAGACATCACTACTAAAAAGTACATAAAATACTTAATTAGTGGTAATGCCTCAAAGAGTAACAATCCATTTAGTTTTATTATACACATCAGCAACTTTTATGCAAGCGCTTTTTATTTATCGATTAGTGTCAACTTTTTGTGGGTAATAAACTTTTAGCCCTTACCTGCTGCTGGTTATAGTTTTCACTTTTTAAATTATTTGAATGCAGATTAGATTGCATCTATTAAGTTAATTAATGTAAGCGTTCAACTTAAAATTGTAATTTACAAAAGAATTATCTGTAATAATAAACAGAGAATTTTTACTTGTTGAGAAATAAGTTGCAAGTCGGACAGAACAAAATTTATTAACAATAGAAACACTCTAGTCACACTAATTCACACAAAAAAACAAGCAATCAAGCCTGCTACATCAAGGGTTATGTTCATTCTTAAACAATTAATAACGATAACTTTTTAACTTATTTTACTTTATGTGACTTGTAATGTAACTGACAATAACAGTTCACATTAATTTACAACTGTTTAAAATACTTCATAACAAGCAAAAGCCGGTCATGTCAAGATTGATACAACGAGCTTTAATACTATATTTGCTTTGGTTATGCTGACTAGAAACCGGTAGGCTGTTGACTTCAAAACTTTATTTATCAATGTTTACCCAATTCTAAATTGCTTAGCTAGCTCCATCTTTGATTCCAACTAATTAATTAAAACAATTCACTATGAGTTCCAATAGCAACTAAATACACTACCGTTTTGGACTGCGAATAAATTAATAAGTGATTGCCTGTTTGACCATTAAGATGAATATCAATTATTTTAATGGGCGTACCTGCCGGATTACCTAGGCCTTTTTTAATTTGCTTAATTAATTTCAGTTTAGCATGAAGCAGGTGAGGCTTAAAATAACTTGGAATACGTTTGCCCTCTATTAACTGATCCACGATATATTTCCAAGCTGGGCTTCTTTCAGAATCAATTCCTTCTGAGAAATGTTTTTTAAAAACATTATTCCAATTAGGATCAACCTGTCTCATAGCAAATTGTTTCTTAAATTGACTAGAAAAGCCAATTTCTTTTTATTCATTTAGCAATTCCATTAATTCTTCATAATTATGAGCTTTTGGCAATTTCTTAGTGCCATTCATATCTGCTTTTATCTCTGCTAGCGATGCTTGAACAGTTTCACTAAGAGTAGGCACAATATATTGCTTTGGAAGTCCCTCAATTGCAACTTCAGTCAAACTCATTCTAACAAAATCAGAAATACTCAAACCGTGTTTTTCTAATTCATTACTAGCCTTAGCTTTAATATAGGATCCATTCTTGCTTCAATTCTTGCTGTTTGTGCCATTTTAATCATCTCAGTTTAATTGTACTATCATTGTCGTACAAAGCGATAATAAAACTTACACTATTCTAAGTTTTCTATAAGAGTTAAAAAGTTATTTGGGCTGCTAGTATTAAAAAAGATAATAATTTACTGCAACCAGTCAATAGTGACGCTCGCAGTAAAACCTATAACCATACAGTTGCAATAACGTAAAAAAGCTTCATTCCGCACACTAAAAAGCGGTTACAAAGATTGATATATCAATCTTTGTATCTGTCAAAAAATCAGTCACGAAACACAGTAATTTTTATGTTTCGTTTGTGTTATTAATTATCAAATTATCCTTCGCGTATCTGTTTAAAACGTTGATACACAAAGGATAACTAATTTTTACAAACTTAATTTATGCTGATTGCCAGTGTGATTTAAGTTGTTAAAGCCTTACCGCTCTGGCATTTACAGTTATTGAAGTATCACTAATTTTATTTTAAAGCATTAAATATTCTATGAAAGTACTGTGTTATGACACAATATTAAAAAAGTCCAATCAAAATAACTAACAAATTATTAACCATATGAATAGCTATTGGCTGAACTAGGCTATTTGAATAAAAACATGAAATTCCCAATCCTATGCCTAAAACAAAATTTTCTACGGTCCCCCAATCAATTTGTCCAGAATGTAAGAATGCAAAAATAAATGCAGTTAGAAAGATATTAATTATAGGATTTATTTTTTTAAAAAAATTAGATTGTAATATACCTCTAAATAATATTTCTTCTAATACTGGAGCTATTATTATATTTCCAAAAATAATAAACACTGCTAGTGGAGATGTTTTAAGCATTTCTATTAGGTACTCTTTTTGACCCGCATCATACCCAGTAGTCATTTATAGCCATCGCAAAATTCCCAAATAGCACTTGCAACAGCTCCTAAGCAGAAATCAAACCTACCATCATATATGTTATTTAGTTCATCGTCTTATAATTCTTTATAATTCTTTATAATTATTATCTATTAATACATCCATTTCTAATTATCCCCTATATCTGCTATTTGTCTATCATTTAATAACTCATTGCCAAACATTTTTTCATCTTCTTCCATTGTTTTTACTTAACATCAAATAATTATTCAAACTCAGATTCGTTATCTTGAAAAAATTCCACAATAAATTTTGATATAATATGAATTGAATGAATTCGCCGCTTAAACTGTTCAAAGGTATATGTTTTTTCATCAACAATGAAACTTTTAAAAAAATTTTGATCAGTAAAAAGCTAGATAAGGTTGCTCAACTATATGATGCCGTATATAACCTCGACTCGATAAGTATAGAAATGAGCTAGACTATACATAAAATGGGTATTATAGCGATAATTTTATAACTTCAGTGATACTGGTTAGATGCAAATTATAGTGCTTCAATGGGACAAGAAATTCATCATTTTGAAAGGGAAGCATACACATTAAAAACTAGAAATTTATCTTATTATGCTTTTTGAAAATTACCCTTGTCTAAAATTAACAGCTCTTATATAGATGATGATTTTATCTATACTTCCTTAGAAATAACAATTCAGGAAAGTGAATTCATCCTATTAAATGTTATTTATAATTTAAATAATTCACTTGATAAAATGAATACTCACATCCATATTATGTTCCCATAACAAAAATTGAAGAAGCAAAAATTATACAAGTTTCTTCCAAACTAAAGAAAAATGCCAAATTAATAAAATTAAAAAGACAACCCAAAAGCTTAGCTATAACTAGTTAACTGAGCTTTTGGGTTTAATTTATTATGTTCTTTAAGTACTATGATGCACAAATAGATTTGGATAACAGTAAGATCAAAAAACAAAATTTATTAAATAGACAATTAAATTTGATAAACCGTGACAAAATACTACTGATCCCAAATCATCAGTCACATAATATAAAATAGAATACGAAATTCCTGAACATAATAACTCTAAAGTTTTATAGTTAAAGGAATAACCATGAGCAAATGCGAATAATACGCTCGTAATTATTATTGAAAAAAAAGGAGGTATATCTTTTAAAATACCGCCCTGTAAAATTCCTTGCCATACCATTACCTCTAAAAGTGGAGAAATCAAAACTAACGTAATTATTAAAATTGGCGCAAGTTTTGATTGTGAAGCGGCTAGTAACTCTAAATCTCGATCGTTTCCTTTTTCAAGCACTGTAATAGCAAACTGTAAAATCTGTGAAAGTAATGCAAATAAAACTGCAAAACTATAACTTCTAATAATATTATTTTTCACAAATATTGGTTTGGAATTCAAACGATGATAAACAGTATAAACAATCAGAAATATAATTATCGTACTAAAAAATGTTATCGCAACATGTAAAAATAAATTTATATTTTTCGAACTTTCTCCCCCAAAAAAGCCTTCACTTATTGTAGGGATTTGGATAATTATAGATAATATCATAAACAAACAAAGATATAAAACTTTGTTTGTGATCTTTTTTAAAATTTTCATATTAATAATTATTCCTTCAAAATCAAAAGATTTCTCAAAATACACCAACGTGCTTGACAGCCAATCAATACTTTATATAGTCAGTTTATTATTCTTGAGTTAAAATCATTTCAAATATTTATTTCCACCTTTACAAATTCGTTTCTCGTTTATTTTTATTTTTTGAATAATCGAAAATTACAATTTTAAGTTGAACACCCTACTTGATTTGATAGATGCAATCTAATCTTTTCTCATATAATTCATCGGGAGTGTGGTAGGCTAAGATTTTGCGCGGCAGGTTATTGCACCATTCCTCAATGCCGTA
>NZ_REHJ01000005.1:0-15734 GCF_003692825.1 Lactobacillus sp. ESL0228 | reverse complement strand
ATTAAGCGAGTTCATTGGTAACTTCTTTCTAGAATTGATTGGGTAATTACATTCTATCAAAGAAGTCCAATGGACTTTTTTCATTTTTTAATTAGGGCAAGTGTTCAACTTCATTTTACAATTTACCTAGTTAAAATAATTAAAATTTTTTTGCATTTCATAAAATCGCCCTCTGATATAAATATTTATAATTATTTTTTATAATCATCGAATAAAAACTGATCTCCCTGACTATGTTAATCAGGTAAGTTTAGAAGAGTTATACGGACAAAGTGATATCATCATCTTACATGTTTCACAAACACCACAAACCACTGAAATGATTGATGCTGCTGCCATTGCCAAAATGAGAGCTGGCGTCATTGTCATTAACACTGCCCGAGGCGGTTTAATCAATGAATATGATCTAACACAGGCTCTAACCACTGGTAAGATTTTAGCAGCTGGCATTGATATGTCCAAGCAAGAACCAATTTTAGCAGACAGTCCATTACTAACTGCAAAAAATTGCTATATTACTCCTCATATTGCCTGGGCACCAAAAGAAACTCGTAAACGATTGTTGGACATCACAATCAGTAATTTAATGGCTTTCTTAGATGGCAAGCCAGTTAATGTCGTTAATTAAACTAAAAAATGCCCAATAATTGGGCATTTTTTACTCTGTTTTTTTGAATATTAAATGTAAGCCACCATCCGGTAATTTTTTGATAAAATCAATTTTAAATTGATCATCAATTCTACTAGTTGTTTCAAAAACAGCCTTAATCTCGCGATCACCATTGACGTATGGCGAGATGACTAAAGAAATTTCATCGACTAAGTGCTGCTCTAAAAAGACACCATTAATTCTAGCCCCACCACAAAGAGCCAATTTTTCAATGCCAAAATGCGCTCTTAGCTTAACTAAAACTTCCTTTAAGTTAAAATTCTCATCTCCAGAAACAATATAGGGAATTTCCATTGTACGCAGAAAGGCCAAATATTCTTTTTGTGCCTTTTTCGTAACAACTTCTATCGCACGCATTTGATGATTATGATATAAAAAATAATTTTTATTCCAACCACATTTTCCTTTGCGATCAAAGGCAACAATCCAAGTCGCTGCTTGGATATCAGGTAGCCAATCTTCATACTTAATTCCAGCAGGACTATACTGGGTTAAATCGATTAATTCAGGAGCGGCATACATTTGAATCGTCCGTCGACCATTACCATCAGCATTACTTAAAACAAACAGTTCATCGTTATAATATTTGCTCGATGCAGGGCTATCACATTTACCATCAATTTTACCGTCAATCGTGACATACATATGAACAACTACTTTTGCTCTATTCATTTTTACCTCCCTTTAATTCAAATAAAATATAATCTTTCAAGTATGCTTGAAGTCAATAGGATAACAGAATATTTGACTTGAGTTAAAAATATTTAAATTTATTGCTATATTTCCCTTGACCTTGACGTAGCGTCAACAATTATACTTCAAAATGTAAGTGAGGAGATTTAATTATGTCGTATTCAATCACCGAATTAGCTAAATTAACAGGAGTTTCAACAAGAACTTTGCGTTTTTACGATAAGACGGGACTACTAATTGCCCGTCGTAATCCTAAAAATAATTATCGTTATTATGACAAGGCCGAAGTTGATCAACTACAAAAAATAATGTTTTTAAGATTATTTGATTTACCTTTAGCGCAAATTAAAAAAATCATGCAAAGTTCTACTGAAATCCAATACCAAGCTTTAAAACAACAACGACAAAAAATAATAGCTGAGAAAAACCGATTAACGACATTGATTGATAACCTAGATCAAACACTTACATCGATGAAAGGGAAAACAACCATGAACATGAGTGATCAAGAAAAATTTGTTGCCTTTAAGACGCAAAAAATAATGATAATGAAAAAATGTATGGTAAAGAAATTCGTACTAAATATGATAATGATCTTATTGATGCGAGTAAGCAAAAAGTCTGTGCTCTGTCCAAAAAAGAATTTAATCATTTAGAACAAATCACTAAACAAATTTTGGTTCAGTTAAAGCCACTAGTTGGTACAACTGATTTCCAACAACCTGCTGCTAAACAACTTTTTACTTTGCATAAAGAATATTTACTGATGATGTGGCCTACCCAGTTATATTCATCTACGAATCACAAAAATTTGGCTACAATGTATGTTTGTGATGAACGATTTAAGAAATACTATGAAGAGGGCACTGGTATGGAAGGTGCCGCCCAAACTTTAAAAGATATTATTGACTATTATGCTTAAAGAGCTTAATAAATAAAAGTTCATTCTTTAGACTTTAAATAAAAAACAACATAATTTTGAATTTAAACGCGAATTATGTTGTTTTTACTTACTTTATTTTTTAAATAATGGTTAAACTAGTTACAATTATTAATGTTTCTTTACCTATATGATTTTTATAACATATCTACAAGAGTTTTAATAAATTGTTCATAGGTATTGCATTTAATTAATCGACTAACATTGTTGATATTAGTCACCACATTAGATAGTTCATCAAAGACATCTTTAAATAACTGCTTATTATTTGGATCAATTGCTAAAGCAATGACTAAATATACTTTATTATTATCGCTCCAACTAATTCCATTGGGATTAATAACAATAAATCCTCGACTTTTCTTAGCTGACATATTAAGCGAATGAGGAATTGCAACTTTTCCAAAAGCTGTGGAAGACATTTTTTCACGTTGATTAAGTAAACAAATAAAACTTTTATCTACTATACCTTGTTGAGTAAAACTTTTACTTACAATATTAAATACTTGATCAATGGTTTGTATATTTTTATTATTGATAAAATTGTTTTTACTAAAAAAATTAGATAATTGCTTCTGAAACCTAATCTTTCTATTCTGATGTCGCTTATTATTTATTGCTAAATTTAAAATTTTGATATCATAAGGTAACAAAAACTGAGAAATGCATACTGTGGTAAAATGTGAATCAATATAATCGGAACCAACTGAAATAAGTAAATCTATCGAATTTTGAAAATATTTTATCTGAACCGGATCATGGACAACTTTGACAACATTTATTTTTGCCGAAAAATTTTTTTGTAAATTTTCAAGTAAAACCATAGCGTTGTCATAATATTCAGGAATAACTATTACAACTGATAATTTTTGCTTATTAGTTATTTGTTCTGCCATTGCATTTCCTATATGTAGAGCAATGTAACCTATTTCACTATCATTAATTTTTATTTTAGTTTTTTCCGATATTCTATGTGCCATAATAACCGCACATTCATAAATAGTAGGCGAAGAAAATTTTATATTTGCTGAAATAGGATTGTGTTCGTTGACTTTTAATCTAGACCTTATGATTAATCTATCTAAATGAAGAGAAAAGCGTTTTTTAAAACTTTGAGTGTTAAGATCAATAGCGTAAATTTGCCAAACATACTCAATAAGATCATCAACTAGCTTCTTTGTTTCGATAGAAATAATATTTTGGACAGTACTCTCGTTACCTAAATCTGTCTCAATTACTAACGCTAATTCTTGACAATCTGGTGTAGAAAAATTTACATGCAGTTGCTTTATTAATTGATTAACTATTTTTAATCCTATTCCGTTATTACTAACAATTCTTTGTTCATCTATATAATCAATTTGATGACCTTGCTTAGAGCGATCCAATGCAATCGCAAAATGAAGTAAAATATTATTTAATTCAAAAGTATTTAAATATATATTTTCTTTTTTAAAAATATTAGAAATCATCGTTCGAAGCTGATTGATTTTTAGCTCAGGAAAGTTTTGCTGAATTATATTTTGATTCATGAATATTCCTGAAGATTCTTCATATATTAAAGAACTTAATAAACTTCGCTTTTGCCGTTCGCTACCCTCTAAACTCCAAAAATCACCATTCCTATTCAACTTTATACCAAAACGTTCTACCTCCTGCTTAACGTCTTTTAAATTTTGTAAAACTGTTGATTCACTCACGAATAGCTTTTCTGCTAAATCATATAAATTAACTGTTGAATTATTAGTTATCATAAAATTAATGATAAAATTTATGCGTTCCTCATTACTTACAGGTAAACTATTCCGATTATCTTTTGATGAGGAAGAAATATACTGATAACCTTTTGTACTCGATAAAATTTTATTATTTTGTTTTCTTAATTGTTGAATATAATTTTTTACCGTCCGCTTAGATAAGCCAATTTCAATTGCTAACTCTTGTGCTGTATGCCAACCAGATCTCTTTTGTAAATATAGTAATAATTTATCTTTTCCAAGCATAGTATATTTACTTTTAAATTTCTAATCCATTAGATTTAATTACATTCTTATACCAATAATAACTATCTTTAAGATATCGCTTCCCGCTTCCATTTCCTTCATCATCTAAATCCACATAAACAAAACCATATCTTTTAGACATTTGCTGCGATGAACAAGAAACTATATCAAGTGGCCCCCAAGCACAATAAGCAATAACATTTGCACCATCATGAATCGCGTGACCAACTTGCTCAATATGCTCCCTTAAATAACTTATACGATATTCATCATGAACTTTATAATTACTTTCTAATTTATCATATGATCCAAAACCATTTTCAGCTACTATGATCGGTTTTTGATAGCGATCATAATATTGGGATAAAGTATTATATAGCCCCAAAGGATCAATCGACCATCCCCATTCACTGGTTTTTAAATTTGGATTTGGTATATTATCAGCTGGTTTCATCTTATTTTTTGTAGAATCTACCATACGAGAATAATAATAAGAAATAGCCAAAAAATCCATTCTATTTTGTTTGATTAAATCAAGCTCTTTACTAGTTATATTTAATTTAATATTATTATCGTCAAAATAATTCAAAGCAAATTTTGGATACTCTCCTCTAAATTGCACATCTGTTACAAAATATTGCATTCTATTTTGTTGCATTGCCAAAATGACATCATCTGGTTTGCTAGTAGCCGGATAGACCGTGCCATCAGCGACCATCGTTCCTATATGTAAATCAGGAAAGTTTAAAGACGTAGCATATTTTTTAATCCATGCAGCAGCCACAAATTGATTGTGCATTGCCTGATATAAAGCCTGTTCCTGATTACTATACTGATCACAAGCAACACCCACTGAAAGCCAAGGTTCAATCTGAACCATATTAATTTGGTTAACTACAATCCAATATTTAACTCTATTTCCAAACCAGTCTAATAAGACCTTGCCAAAATTTTCAAACATTGGGATCACGGCCTTGTTAGGCCATCCACCATATTTCAAAGTAATATTAACTGGAGTTTCATAATGATTCATTGTAATAATTGGTTCAATACCAAGTTCCAACATATAATCAATCATTTTTGAATAATGATCAAGTGCTGAAACATTTGGCTTTTTTTCATCACCATTTGGAAAAATTCTTGACCAATCAAGTGATGTTCTAAAAGTTTTAAACCCAGCATCAGACAAAATCTTTAAATCTTTTTTATAGGTATGGTAAAAATCAATACCATAACGCTTAGGATAGAAATTATTTTTATCTTGAAGATTTTTTCTAACTTCTTCAATTGTCATCCCCCTTTCTTCAATGGCTTGGATTTGTTCATTAGATAAACCTTTAAGATAAGGTTGTACATCAGAAGAATTTAGTCCTTTGCCATCTTCCTGATAAGCGCCATCCGCTTGACTAGCAGCCTGTGCTCCTCCCCACAGAAAACTTTTAGAAAAAACTGGATATTTATTTTTTCTCATTTCGATTGTCATAAACTTTCCCTCTTTCTTTAGCATCTCGTTCTTCAAATACTTTGATTAAATGTTTTACAATGATATATTCACTATTAATAGTCATTAGTGTATCTTGAGCATGGGTAAATAATACTGAATATTTAATTGGCTTTCCTTCCGCCTCTTCTTGAATTTTACTTGTTTGTAAACGATGTGCAATTATTAACTTTTTACTAGCCTCATCCATTTCAGCTTTAGCAGAATTATAATCAAAAACGGCCAAATCATCTAAAGCCTTAGCAATATTTTCTCGTGCATCACCTGCATGAAGAATAATTTCCATAGTATTTTTGATTGATTCATTTTCTGTTTTATTAAGATTGTTTTCTGTCATATTTAATTATTACTTGCTTTCTAATTCTTGGTTCACTAAATTTTTGTCATAAACTTTAAAAAATGGATAATAGACCAATCCTCCGATTATAAATAAAAT
This sequence comes from Lactobacillus sp. ESL0228, assembly GCF_003692825.1. Lineage (NCBI taxonomy): Bacteria > Bacillati > Bacillota > Bacilli > Lactobacillales > Lactobacillaceae > Lactobacillus > Lactobacillus sp. ESL0228. Next base: position 9,491 of record NZ_REHJ01000005.1, on the reverse strand, counting down.
AACTACTAAAAGAATTGAACTAACTGCTGGACTGACAATCCATGCTGCAAATGGAAATGGTAAATACCACATTTGCATTAATTCATGCGGAATAGGTGATAGACCAGTTTGAAACCAAACAGCAGTAATTAATGGTAGTAAAAAGCCGTTGATCCATAATGGAATCATTAAATATGGATTCCAAACAATTGTACCGAAAACAATAGGTTCATTTATATTAAATATAGAAGGTAAGATACAAGCTTTTCCTAAAGCTTTCAGCCTGTTTGATTTAGCCAAAAAGAGCATTAACAAAACCAATGGCAGTGTACATCCCACTCCACCAATCCATGGAAAGCTATAGACTAGTTCACTGGTAAAAATATGTGTTACAGTATGATTAGAACTAAAAGCATGAGAGTTAGCAGCTATTCCAGCTAACATAACGGGTTGATCAATAGCTGCTAGGACCCAGCCTGAAATTCCCATTGAATATATAAAGCATTGAAAAAACAAGAATAGTGAAAATCCCCACCAAGTATCTAAAGAAGATGCTAAAGGAGAAAAAATATTTATTATTAATTGATAAAAATCAAAATGCAATACATCACTCAACAACCAACCTGTAGCAATAACCACTGCTATTGGTAGCATAGAATCAAACCATGCTGTAACAAAATCAGGCATCGCAGTATCATCACTGAAAAAACTAAATTTAGCAAAAATCTCCATGATTAAAGCAACATAAGCACCTTCAACTAAAGCAACAAACATGCCTCCAGCACCTAATTCGGAAAATTGATAAGAAATTATATTTCCAGTTTTATCCCAATTAGGATTAGCTAACATAAGAAAAAGAGCTATTGATGATAGACCAGCAATAATTCTTTGTTTATTAATTTTTTTAAACTCCATAAAATTGAAGGGTACTAAAAATGCCACAAAAATCGAGGTCAATCCAAAGGTAAAATTATTAATCGGAGATAAATTAGGCCACCATTTCCAAAAATTAGTAGGAATATTCAATAATGTGATTAGAGATCCTACAAAAATAAAAGGCAAAACTTCTAGGATTGAATTCTTTATTGTAACTATCCATTGATTATTTGCAATTTTCTGAGCTTTAGGTGCAAATTTAGTGTTCAAGACATTCATAAAGCCGTTCATTTTCAAACTCCCTCACAACTATTTTATTGGTTTAAAACCGACATCAAATGATCTACTGCTCCTCTTCCATCAAGAATAGAATAGTAATCAGGTTTCATTAAAATAACTTTCACTTTCTGAGGTACACGCTCTTTAATGGCTTCAAATTCTGCTTTCAAATGCGGACCAACCATCAACGCATCAATATCATTAGCATAATCAGCAAGTTCTGCTTCGCTTCTAGCTTGAACCTTGATATCTAATCCTTCTTTTTTGGCGGCTTTTCGCATATTAGCTGCCATAAATCCTGAAGAAGCTCCTGAACCACAAATTAACAATACTTTTTTATTCATAGTATTTTTTCCTTTCAACTACATTAACATCTTTTCCCTATAATCATTACAAATTTTGGTATGAAAAAAAAACAAATTTTTGCACTACGTAGGTGAAACATTTATAAAAGACCTTTAACTTTTGAATTTCACTTATAACAACTTAATATTGTTTTTTAGAACACAGTAATTTTATGTTCCGTTTGTGTTCTTAATTATTCTTAACAAGCAAAAATTATCCTTAACTTATCTTCGTAAAACGTTGATAAATCAAGGATAATTATTTTAAGTGACTCTTCTGAATGCTGATTGCCAGAGTCGAACTGGCGACCTTTTCTTTACGAGGGAAACGCTCTACCAACTGAGCTAAATCAGCGCTTTTGGTAACATTAAAATTATACCAAAACAAAAAAAGTCATGCAATCAAATGAATGACTTTTATTTATTATTTCCAGTCAAGACATAAATCCTGTTGATGGAGTAGTTGAGGTAACTGGTCTCGATCAATTTTTTTATTATCCAACTTGGCACCGGTTATTTGTTTGGTGAAAGAATCAATGCGATGATTAGTTGCTCGTAAATCATAATATTTTTCCACAGTCTGATCATAGTCTTCTAACTCAGCGACATTGAAATCTTGTGGATAATTATTTTCAAACATGGTGAATTTTAGTGGTAAACGTGGTTTTAATTGCGGGTTTTGATCAGGAACCCCTACTTGCATCCCCAGTGCAGGAAAAGTCAGTTTCGGCAAATCTAATACCTCAAGTAGCGCTAGCGGATGGTCATTAATTGTTCCTAGCGGCACATAACCTAAGCCCATACTTTCCACCGCATTAGCCACATTTTGCCATGCAAGTAACGTATCATCCAATCCTTGCAAAAAGACATCCGTTGTATGGACACGACCATCATCTTGACCTAGTTGCTGGCGAATCTGCTGATTACGATACAAATCAACTATAAAAATAAACAAATCGCCTTCAGCTCCCACATACTTTTGGTTACATAGCTGTCGAATTTTTGCTCGTTTTGCTTCATCGGTAATATGCATAAGGGTCGCATTCTGCATAAATAAACTTGTTGCCGTATGTTGAAAAACTGTGTACAACGTTGTTAATTGCTCCTGACTCAAACTCTTATTTTTAAATTGTCTAATTGACCTGTGGTTAACTTGTGCATCAATTGTTGAATTATGAATCATTTAGTCCTATCCTCTCTAATTACTCTTACTAAAAGTAAGTTTATGGCAAAATGTTTATCCTGTCAATCTTCCTTATTTTAACCATCTTAATCACACTAACTGTGTTAAAATTTATAGCAAAGGTTGTAATATATGGAGGTAACTATGCGTATATTGGTTGTTGGTGGTGCTGGATACATTGGCTCAAACGCTGTACGGCAATTACTTGATGCTGACTATGAAGTTGTCGTTCTTGACGCCCTTTATACTGGACACCGCAAGGCTGTAGATTCTCGAGCTAAATTTTATCAAGGTAGTATCGAAAACAAATTTCTAGTGAGTCAAATTCTACGTAATGAAAAAATTGATGCTGTTATGCACTTTGCTGCATACTCACTAGTACCAGAATCAATGAAAAATCCACTTAAATATTACGATAATAATGTTTGGGGAATGATTGCACTTCTTGAGGCAATGCAAGATGCAAAGGTAAATTACCTTGTCTTTTCTTCTAGTGCTGCAACTTATGGCATTCCTCAAACGTTGCCAATTACTGAAGACTCACCATTAAATCCAATTAATCCATATGGTGATACTAAATTAATGATGGAAAAAATCATGCACTGGGCCGACAAAGCTAATGGTATCAAATCAGTTGCGCTAAGATATTTCAACGTTGCCGGGGCATCAAAGGACGGACAAACAGGTGAAGATCATGCACCCGAAACACATCTTATCCCAAATATTTTAAATAGTGCCGTTAAAGGAGATAATAAGTTCACTATTTTTGGTAATGACTACGATACGCAAGATGGTACTAATGTACGTGACTACATTCAAGTGACCGATCTAATTGATGCTCATATTTTAGCACTACAATATTTAATCAAAACTAACCTATCAGATGTCTTTAATTTAGGTACTGAACGCGGCTACTCCAATTTAGAAATTTTACAAGCTGCTCGCAAAGTTACCGGAATTAAGATCCCTTATACAATCGGACCAAGACGTAACGGTGATCCAGATAGTCTTGTTGCTGACTCCACTAAAGCTAGAACCATCTTACATTGGCAACCAAAACATGAAAGTGCTGAAGATCTCATTGCAAGTGCATGGAAATGGCACCAAACTCATCCTAATGGTTATGAAGATTAAACTAAAAAATGTACTGGTGATAAATACCAGTACATTTTTTAGTTTGTAGAATTAATAACTGTATACAAATCCATATCACAAAACTGTCCGTGATATTTTACTTCATCTTTCAATAATGCAACATGATCAAATTTTAATCTTTGTGCTATTGCTCTACTAGCTTTATTTCGATGATCGGCCAAGAGGTTTAAACGATGCAAACTTAAATTACTAAATGAAATTTGTACCAAACGTTTTACCGATTCAGTCATAATTCCTTTACCCTGATATTTTTGTCCAAGCCAATAACCAATTTCCGCACTTTGATGATTTAGCTTTATATCATGCAGATCAACCATACCCGCTGGTTGGTTATTCACAAGAATCACTAATGCCAATTTTTTATATTCCGCGGTCTCACTTCGCATAAGCTTAATAAAAGCAAGTTCATCCTTAAGCGCATTTATTTCATTCGCCCAAGGCAAGAAACGTGATAATTCTGATCGATCCTGTTGAATAAGATTATATAAACTTTGCGCATGACTTGTTTCCGGAAAAACTAATTTAATGGATAAATTATTAAGTGAAAAAGCGTCTAAAGTAAACATATCATTACTCCCTCTAATTATTTATTAATATTATTCATCATACTATTATCAATCGAATTGTTCAATTTATTCATCAAATTATATACTATATGCAAACACTAACTCAAAAATTTTTCATCTTTATATAAGCATGTCCTTTTGATAAATGCTATAATCAAATGTTGTAATATCAATGTAATATTTTGGAAACTTGGAGTGATTTAATGAGTAAAAAAGATGAATCAAAACATGATGCTGGCTATGAACGAACTTTAACCAACGCACATATCCAACTAATTGCACTAGGTGGAACCATTGGAACGGGACTTTTCTTAGGTGTCGGTAACAGTATTCGATTAGCTGGACCAAGCGTTATTTTAATTTATATAATTGTTGGCATTTTTTTATTCTTATTAATGCGTGCGCTTGGAGAACTAATTGTTTCAGATTTATCTAAGCATACCTATATTGATTTTATTAAAAAGTATTTGGGAAAAGACGTTGGTCTTATTTCTGGTTACCTCTACTGGATTAGTTGGGTTTCTCTAGGAATGGCTGAAATGACCGCACTTGGTATTTACTTTCAATATTGGTTTCCCTATCTACCGACTTGGGTTCCTGGACTTATTACGGTCGCTGTATTGCTCTTTATCAATCTTTTATCAGCACGTCTTTTCGGCAATCTTGAATTTAGTTTTGCCATTATTAAAATTGTGACGGTCATCGCCTTTATTATTTTAGTAGCCTATCTACTGATAACAGGTGGTAAAACTAGTTTTGGTCCCGTTAATTTTTCTAATTTGACTACCGATGGCGGCTTCTTTGCTAAAGGTGGCACAGGTTTTCTTTCTGGCTTTCAAATGGTAATTTTTAGTTTTGTCGGGGTTGAATTGGTTGGGCTTACTGCCGCAGAGGCACAAAATCCAGCCAAAACAATTAGAAAAGCAATTAATGAGGTGCCGTTAAGAATTATTTTATTTTATGTATTGGCAATTGTCGCAATCCTACTCGTCATTCCTTGGAATAAAGTTGCTACCAATTCTAGTCCATTCGTCCAAACTCTTGCTGCAACAGGTCTACGTAATGCCGGTTCAATTATTAATTTTGTAGTTATCTCTGCCGCAGTTTCAGCTACCAATAGTTTTATCTACAGTGCTGGCAGATTACTTTTTTCCATAACATTTAATGGTAAGGGTAAATGGAATAAAACGTTTGGTCAATTGCACCGTCAACTTCCACAAAATGCTCTGATTTTATCGGCTATTTTAATGGAATTAGCACCATTTCTCATTATAATTATCGGAAACGATGCATTTAATTTTATTTCTTCGACAGCTACAAGTATGTTTTTAATTATTTGGTGCTTAATGCTCTTAACCCATATTTCTTATCGAAAAAAGACGAGAGAACAAGACTTAACTGATTTCCAAATGCCTGCCTTTCCATATTCAGATTATGTAACATTGCTATTTTTCATCCTGATGATCATCTTACTACTAATTTTACCAGCTAATCGAACTGCAATGATTACCGCTTTATTAATCTTCATCATTCTCTCAACACTTGTAAAGATTCATCACCAAGAAAAAGTTAAGTAACGAAAAAAATACTTAGGCCATATAACCTAAGTATTTTTATTTACTTGTTTTTAACTTTTCTCTTGATTTTTTGCCACAATCCTAACGCCTGACGCATATTATTCGCTGGTACATATTGTCTAATTGCATGCAATGTATGCTTATTGTTACGACTAGAGAAGATGAATTTGCCATTTTTTCGTGTTCGAATCTCAAAACGTGGGATGTAGCTACCACCAAAATGAACATCAGCAACCACATACGTCACTTCCGTCCACGGTATTTGCACATAATCATCGACATTGCGTTCATTATAAAATTCAAATGCGTGATTGCCAACCATGAGCTTGCCATAGGTTGCAATTCCACGAAACCACGTTGCGCTTGCGGTTAAGTCAACCTTAGAATTACTTGATTCAACCATTATCGATTAAAGTACATGCAAAACATGTAAAACTACACCAACAACGAAAATCGCAATGATAATCACAATTGGTGAAACTTTCTTCTTTAACAGCCACATACATAAGAAAGTTAATAACAACCCTGCTAAGCCTGGAATTAATGTATCCAAGTTGTTTTGTAAAGTTGTTACCTTAAATTTTGTTAGTGACAAGCCATTACTCTGAGCAATCAATGCTTGTTGAATACCCTTGGCACCAGCTGGAAGTGAATTCCAATCAATATAGCCACCCTTTTGCACAGGAGTGCGGGAAACGATCGGCGTAAATTTAATATTAACCCAACGCTCAATTAAGGAACCCAAAACAAACATTCCCATCATAGAAGCTCCACGCGTTACCTTTTGTAATAGTCCACCAGACATATCATTAGTAATTGCAGAACCCGCACGATAACCAAATTCTTGTGTGTACCACATAAAGGCAATTCTAATCACATTCCAAATAACAAAGAATAGAATTGGTCCCAAGATATTACCTTGAATCGCCATTGAGGCTCCTAGTGCCCCAACAATTGGACGCACAGTATACCAAAAGACAGGATCACCAACACCTGCTAAAGGTCCCATCATTCCAACCTTAACACCTTGAATTGCTTCGTCACCAACTTCTGCACCATTAGCTTTATCTTCTTCTAAAGCTAAGGTAACCCCTAAAATTGGTGAAACTAAGTATGGGTGAACATTGAAGAATACCAAATGACGTTCCAAAGCAGCAGCCATGTCATCTTTATTTGGGTATAATTTTCGTAATGCTGGAATTAATGAATAAGCAAAACCACCATTTTGCATTCTTTCATAATTCCATGAAGCCTGCAAAAATTGTGAGTGCCACATAACTTTGAAGCGGTCGGCTTTAGTTAATTTGATTTTTTGATCAGCCATAATAAAATCCTCCTCTTAACATATCACTTTAATAGTCATCAATGATATCGCCGAGTGGATCGCCGGTACCTTCACTATCAGAATTAGAATTGCTGCTACCGCCCTTGGATTCAAGTGCCAAGTACATTAAAGCCATTGCTAAGCCAATTGCACCCAAAGCGATTAAAGTTAAATCTTTAATTGCGGCTAAAGCAAAACCAATGGCAAAGAATGGCCAAACTTCACGACTTGCCATCATATTGATTACCATTGCATAACCAACAGCTACAACCATGGCACCACCAATTGACATACCATCACTGAGCCAAGTTGGCATTAAACCTAACCAATATTTAACCGTTGAAGCAGGAATTGCTAATAACAATGCTGCAGGAATGGCAATTCTCAATCCCTGCAAACAAACATCAATCCATTGCCACATATTAATTTTGCGCCAATTAGCATTTTTAGCATCAACATCCATGATGTGAACAACAGCAGTTGAAATGGTTCGCACAATCATTGTTAAAAATAATCCAGCAACGGCCAAAGGCATCGCAATACCAGTCGCCATGCCAATCCCCTTAGTGCCTTGACCACTTTGTACCAGGATAATTGCCGAAGCAACTGAAGCTAAAGCAGCATCAGGAGCCACTGCAGCACCAATGTTGGCCCAACCAAGAGCAATCATTTGCAACTGACCACCTAAAATAATACCTAAATCTAAATGCCCAGTAACTAAACCAATTAGTGTACAAGCAACTAATGGTTGATGAAATTCCCATTGATCCAAGATACCTTCCATACCTGCTAGAAAGGCAACAAGAACCACTAAAATCATTTGTATAGCGTTCATTTTTTTGCTCCTATTTATTTATTTTGTTCATCAAGCAAACTTTGTGCTTTGTTCAAAATTGCATCCATATTGCCGGACTTATCGGTTGGTACTTTTCGAACATCAAATTTGACACCTAATTTTTCAAGTTCATGGAAGGTATCAACATCTTCTTGATTCATTGATAAAACATTATTGGCATTAACATCACCTACACTGTAGGACATTGATCCTACATTGACAGTTTTGATATCAACACCTGCCTTAATAGCCTTTAGCACATCTTCTGGGTTTTCAAAAAGTAATAACGCATGGGTATTACCAAAACGTGGATCTTTAGCAATTTCAACCATCTTTTTTAATGGTACAGTATGTGCTTTTACACCAGCAGGTGCAGCTTCCCGAATCATACTTTTACGCATATCATCTTTGGCCACACTGTCTGAAACAACGATTACTCTATCAGGGTGCATCGTTGGAATCCAACCCGTTGCAACTTGTCCATGCAGTAAGCGTGAATCAATTCTAGCCAAAACAAATTTAATATGTCCATCGCCAACCACCGTTCCTTCAGGAATTGACTCTTTACTTTTCTTCTTATTTTCTTTTACAGAAGTAGTAACCGGTTTGTCTTGAGGCATTAAAGTCGTAGGTTGTGTTTTAATCCCTTCTTTTGCAGGCTCAATAACTGCACTTGCAATTTCGTGAGCACTGAAATCAGGATTAGTTAATCGCTGGGTTAATGCTTCGACAACCATCGGTAAATTCATACCAGAAACAATTGCCCACGATGGATGCTCTTTAAGTAAACTATTAGCTTGATTAAAAGGTGTTCCACCCCATAAATCAACTAATAACAATATTTCATCTTGACTTGTAAATGAAGATATTGCACTATTCATTTTTTCTCTAATATCATCTGGCCCCTCATCAGGTGTCAAAATAACATGAGCAAAATTATCTTGTTCACCAAACAGCATTTGCGCTGATTGAGCAATTCCATCAGCAAATCCACCATGACTTGCCAATACAATTCCTACCATTAGACTTCCTCCTTTAAATAAATGTATCCATAAGATATTGTACCTTTAAGAAGTATTTAAGTCACGTCAGATCAAGCTATTTAATGTTACATAATACAACAAAACAAAAAAAGGAAGGCCTAAACCTTCCTCTTACTTCTTGCTCCGGCTGTCAGACTCGAACTGACGACATCTTGATTAACAGTCAAGCGCTCTACCAACTGAGCTAAGCCGGAATATTAAAAAAGCACGGCAGCTTCCTACCCTCGCAGGCAGTCTCCCACCAACTACTCTCGGCGTTAAGAAGCTTAACTGCTGTGTTCGGCATGGTTACAGGTGTTTCCTTCTTGCTTTTGCCACCGTACTTTCTCT
>NZ_REHJ01000004.1:0-88535 GCF_003692825.1 Lactobacillus sp. ESL0228 | reverse complement strand
TGCGAAATTGACTTCGCTCTTTTGTTTGGGTTTTTATACCCGCACACTTTTGCGAAAACATTGTTCAGTTTTCAAGGTACTACCCGCGCTCCTTTGTCAGGAGCGCTTTTATAATTTATCAGATCTTATTCTCTTTGTCAAGAACTTTTTTCTGTCTGCTCTCTGCTCTTTCAAGCAGCAACGTTTATCATCTTACTAAATCAGCTTTCCTTTGTCAAGCTTTTCTTTCAAATGTTTTTTCTGCTTTCGGCAACAACTTACTGCTGTACTCAAGCACAGATAATACTTTACTATTTTTAAATCACTTCGTCAACTTTTTATTTTCGTTCGTATTTTACACTTTTCTTACTCTCTTCTATATTATTTAAGATTAATTATTATGTGATTTTCGTAAACTAATTCTATTTTTGCTTCTTAATTATTCGATATTTTAAATATTTGAGCATTAAAAAAGTTACTGTAGAATTATTTTACAGTAACTTTTTTATATCTAAATTAGACTCTCATTCTTAGTGATTTTGGTTATTCCATTCATATATGGGATTAACGCTTTCGGAACAGTTACAGTTCCATCTTCATTTTGGTAATTTTCTAAAATAGCAGCAACTGTACGGCCCACAGCAAGTCCAGAACCATTCAAAGTATGTGCCAAATGAAGCTTGCCATCTTCATCCCGATAACGAATTTGTGCACGCCGAGCTTGGAAATCAGTACAGTTAGAGCAACTTGAAATTTCTCGATATTTATCTTGTGCTGGCATCCAAACTTCTAAATCATAGGTTTTAGCACTAGTGAAACTAGCGTCTCCTGTCGACAGCGCAACAACATGGTAAGGTAGATTTAACTTTTGCAATAAGTGTTCAGCATTTTTCGTCAACTTGTCCAACTCATCCCATGATTGTTCAGGTTTACAAATCTTAACCATTTCTACTTTGCGGAATTCATGCATTCTAATTAAACCGCGCGTATCACGACCAGCTGAACCCGCTTCACTTCTAAAAGCAGGAGAAAGTGCCGTAACATTGATTGGTAACTTGTCTTCATGGATAATTTCATCACGGAAATAATTAACCAATGGAACTTCAGCTGTTGGAATAAGAGTCAAATCTAATTGCTTTTCTGGATTGTCATTATCAACAATTGTGTAAACATCCTCACGGAATTTTGGAAATTGGCCTGTTCCTTGCATAGATTCATCATTAACCAAGTATGGTGGAATAATTTCTGTATAACCTGCCTTAGTATTTTCATCTAAGAAAAAGTTAAAGACAGCACGTTCAAGTAATGCACCTGCACCCTTATAGAAAACAAACCGTGCACCAGAAACTTTGGCACCACGATCCCAATCCAGAATATCTAAATCTGTACCCAAATCCCAATGTGCTTTCGGCTTAAAAGCTAACTTTGTTGGCTCACTCCATCGACGGACTTCTTCATTATAGTCTTCGTCAGGACCAATTGGCGCAGAATCATCTGGAAAATTAGGCAATCTTAGTAAAATGTCATTTTGTTTAGTTGTTAATTCATTTACCTTCTCGTCAAGAGACTTGATTTGACTGCCTACCTCACGCATCTCTTGAATCACTTTATCAGCATTTTCTTTGTTACGTTTTGCTTCAGCAATTTGCTTTGAAACTTGATTGCGTCTTGCCTTTAATTGTTCACTTTGATTTAAATCATCACGACGGTCTTGATCAATTTTGATTAATTCATCCAATTGCTCTGGTTTAATACCACGAGTAGCAAGTTTTTTCTTTGCCCAGTCAAGATTTTCGCGAATTACCTTAATGTCTAACATATCTAACCTCCATCAAAACAAAAAGCCGATTCATCCCCTTATATTGGGACGAATCGGCTTAAACATGGCTTCGCGGTACCACCCAGTTTCAGCTACTTAAAATAGCTGCACTCACTTAGTTGGCGATAACGGTGCCGCTAGCCGTGTAACTGTTAATTACCCACATTAATAGAATCTGGAAACGACCTCTATCCGCTTACACCAAAATACGGATTCTCTGAAAAATCAGTCTTAGGATTCTGTGTTTGGGTTTATTTTATGCTATTCTGCGCTTTTAAGCAAACATTAATTATCTTTTTGTCAAACCTTATTTAAATTAATTAGCACTTTAGCTTTAAAATATTAAAATCTGTATCTTTTAATATTTTAAGTTTTCTTTTGATTGACCCGTAAGCCAATCCGCCTTTTTTAATAAATAGTACTTTTCTTCATAAGTGAAAATATCACTAATTTGACCTAAATCAACTGCATAAACATAATGAAAACCTAGTCGTTGCAATAACTTTTGTGAACGTAAATTATCTTTAAAAGTTCCTGCCCAAAGTTCTTTTTGTTTAAGTTGGCCAAAGGCATAAGTGAAAAGCAATGTTAGAGCTTCCGTCATTAACCCATGGCCAGAAAAATTTTTATCTAATAAAAATCCCACTTCCTTTGTTTTTAATAAATCCTGCTCATTAGTTCCTCGCTCATAAAGTTCAACTAAGCCAACTAATTGTTGATTTTTGTGAAGACAAACTGCATAACTATACTTTCTAGCTGTATATTGATTAACCGCAGCTTCTGCTTGAGTCAAATTTTCATAATGCTGAAAACCACCTAAACGCTGGTAATAATCATCTTGCCCCCATTTAAAAATTGTGGGTGCATCGCTTTTATTGAATGATCGTAAAAAAACACGCGTACTCATTATTTACCAACCAATTTCAATAACCAATCCATCCCAAACATTAAAGCAAAGCTGTAAGCTGCAATTGTCCACGGCTTGCCAAGTACAATAATCCAAAAGTATGTTGAAAATTTCATTTCAGTTAGTCCTGCAAGCAAACAGAGGACATCATCCGGTGCCATTGGCGCAACAATACAGATGGCAAAAAACCAATTGAATTTATGTTGATTTTCTGTCCACTTAATGTACTTATCAAAAGTTTTCTCAGAAACTATGTGTAAAATAAATGGCTTACCATAAAACCGCGATAAAAAGAAATCTATTATTGAACCGACACATACACCGACATAATTGTAGATGAATCCTGCAAGTGGACCAAAGAAAACTACCCCACCAAGCAGGGAAACACCACCAGGAATAATTGGAAATACCACTTGAATAATTTGTATCAAAACGAAAACTACTGGTCCTATTATTTTTTTATCAGCCAAATATGCTCTCATTTTTGCTTGGCTCGTAAAAATTCCTAACCGGTACCAATAAACACACAATAAAATAATAATGACTCCGCTGACAACGGTCAAGATATTAATCAGTCTTCGACTAGCTTTAGCTGACAAATGCATAACCTACCTCCAATAACAATCTCATTTTACCAAAAAAATTTCCTGCTTGATTATTTTCTAGTTATATTCGATTAATAATTACAATAATTTAAATATTTAAAAATAGGTCAGCAAACAAATACCCCCTATTGGTTACCTGATTATCACTAAATTAGCCTATATAAGAGAGCTGCCAATAAAAATACTACTTCATTTTAAAGTATAATAGTTTTACAATAAAATTTTCAATTCGGAGGTAACAATGACTCAAATTTTATCTAATATAACTTATGATCAGCAAAATAATTTGACTACTGATATATATCTGCCACAACAAATCAAGCCTCAGCACAAGATTTTGCTCTTTTGGCATGGTGGTGGCTGGTTCCGTGGCGATAAAAGTGATCTTCAAGAACTAAGCCTGAAAATCGCCGAACAGGGCTTTATTGTCTTTGCTCCCAATTACTCACTTGCTCCAGAGTACACATTCCCAGTCGCTCACCAAGATAGTGTCAAATTTGTTAAATGGTTGCTAAATAGCAAATATTCCGTTACACCTACCACTAAAATTGCTCAAATTGGGGCTAGCAGTGGTGGTGTCCTTGCCCTTTATTTAGCAGGTAAATTTGGATTTCCAACTGTCACATGGTCAGCCCCTGTCAGTTTTTCAACCTGGATGAAAGATCATGCAAGTACTCCTGCCTTATCTGCTGCCCAAAAAGAACTTGGTCTAAAAAAATTTACCGATATTAATAATGCTTTTTATAAATATTTCACCATCACGTATGCCGGTTCAGACCAGCTACCAACTTTACAAAAGCTTGACGCTCAATCATATAATTACCAAAAATTAACTCACTTATTAATGATTAATTCAACTGCTGAACTCTCCCCTGTTAGCTATCTGCTTGAATTCATCTCTGTTCTCGCAAAAGAAAATCACGAAGTCGATCTTAAACTACTCCCGGGAACCAGACACGCAATGGCCTATGCAAAACAATATCTCGCTGAATCTGTTGCTTATTTAACCAAGGCTATCGAAATAACTAACTAAAGCAATTTATGTGAAAACGGTTTATAATATTTATGAATAACTCAAAAATATAATTATACTTAAGGAGATAACATTATGGCTAAATACCAATCAATCAATCCGTATACTAATGAAAAGTTTGGTAATTATAGCAACCCAACTGCTACTCAAATTGAAGATGCTCTCAATTTAAGCCATGCCCTATACAAAAAATGGCGTTTCGAAGAACCAACTTCGCGAACTGTTATTCTACATCAAATCGCATCTAAATTGCGTGAAAAAATAGACCCAATGGCCGAAACAATGACCAAGGAAATGGGAAAACTAATTGGGGAAGCTAAGGGAGAAGTTGAACTCTGTGCCTCAATTTGTGATTATTATGCTGAGCACGGTCCAGAAATGATGATGAAACAACCGATTAAGTCACAACTTGGCAAAGCATATTATCTAAAACAGGCAACCGGTGTCATTATAGCCTGTGAACCTTGGAATTTCCCACTTTACCAGGTTATTAGAGTTTTTGCACCCAATTTTATTGTAGGAAACCCAATTATTCTTAAACATGCCCATAATGTACCCGGTTCGGCTGCACTAATGACAAAGCTTATTAGACAAGCCGGTGCTCCTGAGGGTAGTTTGATTAACCTTTATCTTAATTACGATCAATTGGATCAAATTATTGCTGATCCGCGAGTTCAGGGTGTTGCTCTAACAGGATCCGAACGTGGCGGAGAATCAGTGGCCAAAACTGCTGGTAAAAATCTTAAAAAATCAACTATGGAACTTGGCGGTAATGATGCTTTTATCGTATTAAATGATGCCGACTCCTCAACATTAAAGAAGGCTCTCCAAACTGCCCGAATTTACAATGACGGTCAGGTTTGCACTTCGTCAAAACGAATAATTACCGTTAAATCTCATTACGATGAAGTTTTACAAGATTTAAAGAACTCATTTGAAGTCCTCATAGCTGGCGATCCTTTAAATGAAAAAACCACATTAGCACCAATGAACTCATTAGTAGCTAAAGACAAGTTAACACAACAAGTTAACGCAGCAATCTCTGCCGGTGGAAAAGTTTACTATCAGTATCCTGAAATTAATTCAGATGGTGCTTTCTTCCGCCCAATGATTTTAACCAATATTACTAAGGATAATCCAGCTTATGATCAAGAATTCTTCGGACCAGTTGCAATCGTTTATGCAGTTGAGGATGAAGATGAGGCAATTACTTTAGCCAATGATTCTAGTTATGGATTAGGCTCTTCCGTCATCAGCAGCAATATTGCACATGCAGAAAAAGTGGCTGCTCAAATTGAAACGGGGATGACCGTTATTAACGGAACTTGGATTACTTCAGGTGAATTACCTTTCGGCGGTATTAAAAAGTCTGGCTACGGCCGTGAATTAAGCGACTTAGGTATGATGGCTTTTGTCAATGAGCATCTAATAATCGATCCGTCAATGAAATAATTGCAAAGCCAAAAAGCTAGGCCAACTGAGGTCTAGCTTTTTTGTATAAAATCAACTAGTAAATCAAACAATTTACTGAGTTCGCATTATTCAATATCTCATTAAAATTAATGACTCTGTTTCTTTTCTTTAAATAGGTTATAGCCAGTCAATATAGTTGTCATAATGCTTGATAAAACTAAAAAGTAAGTTGATGCTCCAATCGAAACAGCATATAAAAGAATTTCATTTGAAATGTTTTTAAGAATTCCACCCTTAGTCAGTGTCAATGTTGGTAGTTTGAAAATTAAATAAATTAAGAAAACTGATTCTATTAAAGATAACACAAAGGCAACAAAACGACGATTATTACCATCTTTCAATGTGTTATAAATAATAACCAATGGCAAAATTACAATAAGCGCCCATAAAAAACATAATAGCACTCCCGATAATTGCGTTGCACTAGAAGAAAACAAGTGCCCTGCCAACCTAAATGTTACCCGTGTTAATGACATTTTACCCGTGTAAGTGACATCAGAAACCGATGCACCTGAACCTGTAAAAATAACCACTAAATTAATTACAGCCATCAATAAAACTAACAATTGAACATAACTAAAATGTTTTCTCACTGCATGTTCTTCTACGCGATCATGGGTTTTGCTTTTTGAATGCACCTTTTGACTAGATTCTTCAACGCTATTAAACATATTTGAACAAATTTGATTAACTTTTTCTGTCAAGCGTTTATCTACCGTATATCGTTCAATTTTTCCATCTTTTACACAAACTAGATAAAGCCAAATTAATAATGCAAAAAAGCAGACCCAGCCAATACTTCGAGAAAAACTCATAACAAGTAATAGAGCAATTCCCAATAAAAAAACAATCATACTATTGTTATGCATCCATTGGAGCATTTTTTTAACAGTTGGATTTTGTTTTTCTGGGTAAAACTGCTGACGATAAAGTTTACGATTTACTATACTTTCGCCGGTTTTTTCATTTTCATAATTGCCTTTCTGATATTGATCGGTAAAAAAAGTGTCCCTATATTTTTGTAAATCAAAGTGACATTTTGGACAAATTTCATCATTATCGGATATCAGGCGGCCACAATTTGGACAAGTAGTCATAAAAACCATCCTTTTAATCATTTTATATTTGGTATCCTAATCATAAAACAAAAAGTACGAGAAAGAAAATCTCTTTATCGTACTTTTTCGTTTAACTTAATAATTTACCTTGTTAATCTTTAACTCGACGATTCTTTTTCAGGTGTATTCCCTCATATGTCAACTTAACTGCGGCTGTTAGAGTAATTGGCATAATAAAGACAAGAATAATCAAGCCGATGATCACCGTTAACGCCACTTCAATCAAAGTTGGAATACCCGAAGGAATTAATGCGGCAAATGTACCACCAAGGATTATTGCTGCTGAAATAACAACAGTTCCAATAATACCACACGCCTTCAGAATTCGATCACTAGGACTTGAGCCTTCCAGTTCACGATAACGAGTCATCAAGAAAATACTATAGTCAACACCTAATGCAATCAATAATATAAAGCCGAAAAATGGTGTATTCCAAGCGAGCATATTATTGCCCATTACTGCTTTCACAACCCATTCACTAATCGACAACGAACTAAAGTAAGCTAATAAAAGTGTCCCTAAAATATATATTGGTTGAAGAAGCGACCTAGTAACAAAAATTAAGGCAATGCCAATACCGACTAACATAATAGCAGCGGTTCTAATAAAGTCTTTGTTAGCTACTTCTTTAATATCTGCTATCTTAGCACTTTGTCCTCCCATAGCTATTGTTGCATTGGCTAATCGTGTACCTTCCAGCGATTTTTTGGCCATCACACTTAAATCTTGTGCCTTTTTAGTCGCTTTAATGCTACTTGGATTGGTATTAAAAACAATCATCAGCATTGCCGATTTTTTATCTGGACTCAAATAATTTTCAATTGAGGTTTGGAAAGTATCGTCTTTGATAAATTCTTTAGGAATATAGAAAGTATCCGCAGCTGACGAATTTGCTAATCCTGTCAAATAGGAAGCACCTTGACCCAAGCCACTATTAACTTTATCTACTCCAGCGGTAATCTTCGGCGTATTATTTGCAAGTTGACCTGCACCTGAATTTAATTGACCAACACTAGAATTGAGCTGACCGATTCCTCCATTTAAACTTGTGGCACCAGAATGCAATTGGTTAGAAGCTGACGCCAAGCGCCCAACACCAGATTGTAATTGTACCATCTGACTAGCTACATCTGGTAAAGAAGCTGACGCTTGTGACCATGACTTTTCAAGAGCAATTCCGGCTGCCTGCATTGCGGCCATTTTTTGCTGAGGTGATAGTCCGGGTAAAGCACCAATTGTTTTAGCTAAATTGGCTTTGTAGCTACTTTCAAGTGTTGCTTTCGTACTTTGTTGTGCTCCAGCAAGTCCTTGAGTACCACTATTTATGCTTGAGTTAAGCCGATTCAGCCCATTACTCATCTGAGCAGTACCACTCTGCAATTGACCAGCACCACTTTGCAGTTGACCTGTACCACTTTGCAATTGTCCTGTACCAGTAGCTAGTTGGCTAGCACCATTTGCTACACTTTTACTTGCTTGACTAAGCTTATTTAGGCCAATCCGCGCCTGATCAACTCCTTGATTAACTGTATTCAACTGATTCTTAACGTATAACTTTTGAATACTTTCTCCATAAGGTTGCGTGACTGAAGTTACCATTGACACATTCTTTGAAGACTGTAATTGTCGGGTCAACTGATCAATTAACCGTAAATCCGCCTCATTATCAAGCCGATGGTTACTCTTGATATAAAGAATAGATGGTTCGGCCATTCCTTTTGAAAAATGTTGCTCAACTATCTTCATTCCGGCTTTAGCAGGTACATCGTTACCAATTTCATCAGTATCATCGTAATTTAAATGACCTGAATACATTAAACCAAATGGTACGATTATTACAGCTAAAACAATCAAATAAATTATTGGGTGTGCTAAAGTGCCCTTAGAAATTCCATGCCATAATTTATCTTCTTTTTCACCAGTAAATTTCTTGACTGGCCAGAACATTTTTTCACCCAAGACGGCCATAAAAAATGGATTCAAAGTCAATAAAACAATTAATAAAACAGCTACACCAACAGCTACACCAACAGCTGATTGGTAAATTGAAAATTTAGCTAGGCTCAGAGCGGTAAATCCAATTAAAATCGATGATCCTGAATACAGAATTGTTTTCCCTGCTATCTTTTGAGCATTTTTCATTGCCTGATAGCGATCCATACCCAGTCCTAAATTCTCTTTAAATTTATCGTAAAGTAGAATATTGTAATCCGTTCCAATTCCAAATAACACAATAATCATAAATACTTGGGTGAAATTTGAAAACGGAAAGTTCTGATACTTAACTAGATTTGTTACAATCGCAAACGATGTAATAAAGGAAATCCCCACTGTTAATAATGAAATCAAAGGGACAATTGGTGATCTAAAAACAATAACCAAAACAATAAAAATAAAGACAATTGTAATAGCTTCAGTTTTCTTAATACCCTCTTGAATCGAATTGGAGAAAGCATTTTGCAAAACATCTGCTCCAGTAACATAAGTTCTGATCCCAGCTGTCTTCACGGCTGAATTAATCTGTTCTTCCACTTCATTAATTGGAGCATGATGTTTGGCAACATTTACTTGTGCAATCCATGTTGTATTATCATCTGACTGTAATTTTTTCTTGGTTGCAATATTATCATTGGGTCCCAATATTTGTTTTATGCCATACTTATCTTCATTATCCTTCAAACTAGTAATAGTTTGGTTGATGGCATTTTTATCATCAGCCGTTAACTTGCCATTCTTTTTGTTAAAGACAACTGCAAGTTGATAAGTATTTCTTTGCTTTGGTCCCCAATCATTTTGAATTGATTGCGCAACCTCACTTTGCACATCTTGTGGCAAGGAAATATTTGAGTGCTCTCTAGTTAACCCAGTAACATCCGGCAAAACCACAACAGAAATAATTAAAATTATTACCCATGCAATTAATGAAAAAATATGATTCTTTAATAATTTTTGCACTCTACTTTTCCTTTCTATTTTTGCAAAAAATCTTTTGGCCGAACTAGTTGTAAAATTAGTTCATGGTAGCCTATATCAGCTTCGGTGCCAGTTTCATCCGCAAAGGAATCAGATACATCTAAAAAGACATATCCTAAAACAGCGCCAATTAAAGAATGAAGTGAAACGGTACTATCACTACGTAAATTCAACTTATCAGCCAGCGCAATTATATTCATAATTTCTTGGGTAATTGCATCATCTTTTTGATATTCATTCAAATGATACAAAATACTTATCAATGCTGGATCATCCAGAATAAATTTACGTACAATATCAGCAAACTTAAGTAATGCCTCTTGGCCAGATAATCCAATTATGCTATCCGTTAACTTTTTGATTAAAATTTTGATTCTACTTGCACCTACAAGCGACAATAATTGTTTACGACCAGAAACATAGTGATAAAGTGACTGAGAACGCACTCCCAACTCACTTGCCAAACTAGGCAAGGTTGTTTCTGATAATCCATTTCGGCCTATCATTTCTGTTGCCTTTGCAATTACTTTATCTAAGTCAAGACTTCTTTTTTTAACCATTTCCTTCCCTCCTTTAAACAGCATACTGAACAATATAACACTACAATCAGAAGAATACAATCTACAATATGTAAATTGTTATCGATTATTTGTCGATTACTACTAACACATAGTTTTATATACAAAAAAAGGAATTCAAATTGAATTCCATACTAGTTTTATTTAAAAAAACGATTGACAGTCTGGCCTAATTCAGCCAGATTATGATCACTATTGCTCCAAACACTCACACAGTATGAATTTCCATGTGTTTGAACCAATTCAACGCTTGCTTTACTATCACCAATTGTATAAATAGACCCACTAATACTTTTTGCGATTTTAGGTTTAGCAGAAGATGTATGAAGAGCATTTAAAACTTGATTAGAATTTTGCCGATTTAAAGTTTTATTCCGATACAAGTTAGCCAGCACAAGTGCCATGTCTTTAGCCGTCGTTTGAATATTAAGTGTGTTTTTGCCAACTTTACCAAAAGTTGTGTGTGTTGCACCCATTTTTCGTGCTACTAAAATGACTTGTGTAGGTTTAATTTTACGTAATAATGCTTTAGCTGCCGTCTGACTATTATTCATCATTGCTTGCTTCAGATAAGTAATCCCATACCCTATTCCTGGTTGAAGTAATCTTTCTGACTTCACTTGATCGGCTTTTTTAATTTTAATAACAGACTTACCTGATAGGTTACCATACTGCTCTTGATAAAAAATTGCTGTTAGTAAAAATAACCTAGTTGATTTATTAACAACATGTGATTTAACCGTATTGCCTATGTCCGCAAATTTACCCGAATTTAAATCTTGAACATATACCTGATAAGACCGTTCTTTACCCATAATTTGTTCAATTTTATGTGTCCAAACACGATCACTTCCATGAACAACTTTTATTTGGTTATTATATTCTACATCAGACACATCTGGTTCATGCGAAGCTTCATTTTTATTCTTACTACTATTAAATACTTGGTGTGTTTTGGAACCCACGATTTGCAAACTAGCATTTTCCGTTCGCTTAAGATTAGCTGAATAGAGAACAAATGCGAGCAAAGTGGTAATTAATGAGCCAATTAATACTTTGTTTTTCATAAATCCATCCCCATCTTAAAAGAAATGGTGTCTTTTCATCAAAATTACTAACCAAACCATCAAAATAATTGTTAAAACCATAATTATGATCCAGTCAGATGAACTATGCCCCACTGGTAAACTGACATTCATCCCATAAAATCCGGTTAAAATAGTAGGTATTGTTAATACTAATGACCAGACCGTTAAAAACTTCATGGTATCATTCAAATTATTATTCATCATATTATTTGATGTTGCTGATAATGTCTGGGTTACTTGTTGCGAAATTTTTACCATTTCTGCCGATTGGTTTGATTCAATTAACACATCATCAAGCCGTTCACATGCACGCTTAGTAAAGTCCAGTTCAGACACTTTCAAACTATGAAGCATCATTAAATTTGTTTGAATAGAACTTGATAAATATACTAAACTCTTTTCAATATTAGAAAGCTCTACAAGATCCCGATTATTGATATCTCCAGATAACTTTTTATCTAATAGATTGCGTTCATCATCCAGTTGTGTGACTGCTCGTTGAAAATATTGCGAAGAAAAAAGCAAAAATTTCATTAATAGTTCAGTAACATCCTGCGCTTTAGCAAGTTCTCGTCGCATCATAAGATCATTGAATTGATCAAAGACATAACTAGTAGACTCAGTATGAAAAGTAAAAATATTTTTTTCTGATATTAAAAAAGTAACTGGATGAGCTGTAAAATGCTTAATAACCTGCGTTGGCCAGATAGGCACGTCATATACTAGCAAGTTAATATGAGTATAAGTATCATAATCGTAGTGTGGCCGTTCATGACGATCAGAGATATAAGAAATCATATCTGGTGTAAAATTAAAATCATCTTGTAACTGATTACTATCCGTTTCACTTAAATTACTGATGTCATACCATCTATAATTAGTTATTATTGGGAATTTTTGCTCTTTAATCATTTTTGTTACCCCCAGTTGCTGGCTATTAATTTTAACATGCCAATATTATCTTACCATTCAAACAAAAAACGATAAATAAAAAACAGGCTTTACCTGCTTTTTATTTATTAACAAACCTTACTGCTTCCATGCAGCATCAAACTTAATATTACCAGCCTTAATTGCTTTTTCAACATTCCGATTTTTTTGAGCAGCTACTAATATTGATTGCATAATTGGTGTTAACTGACTAAAGGTTGCATTTGAATCTTTAATTACGGGAACGCTGTATAAAGAATTCGTTCTTAAAATATCATTTAATCGTGCCGGTAATTTAAATTGCTTTTCTTTCTGATAAGCAGCTTCTTGGGTTACATCAGTATTAATTGGAATATAACCAGTAGCCTGAGCCCACTTAAGCTGACTTTCTTTTGAACAAAGAAACTTTATAAATTTAAAAGCAGCAGCTTTTTGCATGGCAGTCGCTTGACTAAACATATATAGATCTGTTCCCTGTTGCATTGTATATTTACTTGGTCTCGCCGCTACATTATAAGTAAAACTCTTTCTGCTGGTCTGCTTAATCCAAGTTTCTGTTGAAGAAGATGTCAAAAACATTGCCAGTTTATTATTTGTGAATGGGATATAAAGATATTTATCTGAACCCGGCATTCTAAAATAACCCTCTTTTTCTCCACTTACATAGTAATCAATTACGCGGCGAGATTTAGTACCAGTAAAATTGATTTTGCTTGAAAAATTCTGACCCTCATTCTTCATCCCTAAAACATAATAATTATCCAGATTATCAAACCCTGCACCAGCTATCTGATGGTTGCTTTTTTGATAAATTATTTGAGAAGCTGTCTTCAATTCCGCCATTGTAGCTGGCACTTTTTTAATACCATATTGCTTAAATATTGTTGGATTATAAATTAAAACCTCAATTGATTTATTAAAAGGAATTCCATATTGTTTTCCTTGAATTTGAGCCCCAGCTAACATCTCTGGTTTAATTCCTGAAGCAGATTTATTACCCCATCCGACTTCCTTATTATTAATATACGGACTTAAATCGACCAACATTTTGTTTTCTGCTGCACTTTGAAGCCAACCAGGGTAAGCCTGAGTAATTGTTGGTAAATTTTTAGGTGATGGCAAGGTTGAGTTAATCTTAGCCTGTAAATTATCATAGTTACCTTGTTGTTCAAGTTTAATCCGAATCTTCGGATTTTTGTTTTCAAAACTTTGTACTAAACTTTTTAATGTGCTTTCCTGTTTGCCTTGCATTCCGTGCCAAAAGACAACCGTTGTCTTTTGAGTCACTTTAGGAATCTGATTTGAATCAGAAGTTGAAGACGGACTTTTATTTGAACAAGCCGTAATTCCAACAAAAGTTAGTCCTACCATTACCAGAGTAGCAAACTTTTTAGCAAAATTCATAAGATCTTTTCCCTCCCAGAATAGTGATATCGTGGACTTTGAATTATAAGCATAAATTCTTACTAATTGTAAAGCAACTCAGCTTAATACACAATTAAATAAATATAAAAATTCGCCTTTTTTTCAATATTTCTTTGCTTTTTTTGCAAAAGTTCGGCTTTATTAGCAATTACTACAGTTTTACTTTCTTTATGTAAATATGATTAGAAAGAGCTAATACTAAAATTTATATATCAAAAAAGCGTTAAGCCTGTATCACCGTTAATTACAGGGTACAACTTAACGCTTAATCAAAGTTTTTCAAAAAAATCTTAATCGGACTTAATTTCAAACTTTCAATTGTTATTTAGTTTATTGCTTCCAAGCAGCAGCAAATTTTGACTTACCGGAATCAATTGCACTATTGACATCTTGATTTTTCTGAGCGGCTGCTAAAATGTTTTGCATGATTGGATTCAGTTGACCATATGCAGCACCTGCATCCTTAACAACTGGGATACTATATAAGTTCTTCATAGCATCCTCTAACTTAGCAGGCAATTTAATCTTTTTACTGTTTTTGTACTCAGGAGATTCAGCAGCAGCATTATTAACCGGAATATAACCCGTAGCATTTGCCCACTTAAGTTGACTTGCCTTTGAAGTTAAGAACTTAATATAAATAAATGCTGCTGCCTTTTGATCAGCTGTTGCATGTTTAAACATGTAAATGTCAGTTCCTTGTGACATAGTGTATTTACCTGGACGCGGGGCAACATCATAGGTGAATTTATTTCCAACACCTTGCTTTACAAAGCCTTCACCAGCAGACGTACCAATAAACATTGCAACTTTTTGATTAGCAAATGGTCCTGAAAGATAATGTTCTGAACCAGCTACTCTAAAGTAACCAGCTTTGATACCATCGGCATAGTAATTAATAACTTTCTTAGATACAGCGCCATTAAAATTAATCTTGTTTGAAAAATCATTACCTTCATTCTTCATCCCTAAGACATAATAATTGGAAAGGGAATCAAAACCTGCACCAACCACTTTATGATTACTCTTAGTATAAATAATCTGCGCATCCTTTTTCAATTCGTCCATTGTTGATGGTGCTTTTTTAATACCATATTTCTTAAAGATGTTTGCATTGTAAGTTAATGATTCTATCGACTTATTGAATGGAATTCCGTATTGAACACCAGCAATCTTTGAACCATCAAGTAAGGCTGGCTTGATATCAGAAGCTTTGCTACTACCCCAACCAACATCTTTGTTATTAATGTACGGCGTTAAATCAACCAACATTTTATTTTTGGCAGCTGTATAAAGCCAATCCGGATAAGCCTGTGTAATTGTTGGCAAGTTATTTGGCGACTGCAAGGTAGAATTAATCTTAGCTTGCAAGTCATTATATGCTCCTTGATTTTCCAATTTTACCTTAATCTTCGGATTTTCTTTTTCAAACTCCTGTGTCAATTCTTTTAGCGTTTCCTGCTGTACACCTGGCATTCCGTGCCAAAAGACAATTTCAGTCTTTTTAGTCACTTTGGCAATTTTTTCAGTACTTTTAGAACTAGATGAAGAAGACTGATTGCCACCATTAGAACAAGCAGTAGTTCCGATCAAAGTCAAACCAACAGCAAATACTGCGGTAAGTTTTTTACTAAACTTCATTTGGTAAACCTCCCAAAAATTAAAAACTAAACAACAATTTTTGATTAACTAAAGCGTAATTGTTTCATTACGCTTAGGTAAAATCCGTTCTCCGAATGGATTCTCTTCCAGCTCCGGATGCAATGTGTGCACCGGAATAAGTGCCTGTGGCTGAACCTCGCCAATAATTTCATTGAGCTCTTTCTCGTCAGCATGACCAGAACAACGCAATGTTTTAAACTCAATCTGGTTATTTACTAATGCTTGCATGAACAGACCATACGCCGGATCAAAATCACCAAGCGGCTCGGCATTAGAATGGATATATAATCCCCCACGTTGCAAGTTATCATAGTTACTATCCACCTGCCAAAAGTAATCACAATCATCAGTTAGCAATTTTTGATAAGGAATTGCTAACTCCGACTTCAAATCGGCAAATTGTTTTTCTTTTGGCAAGTAATAGTATGGATTATCCAAGTCCAAACTCCTTTTTAATAGGTGCGCTCGCGGTGCGTGAAGTACAACTTGACGCGGTGATTCTGCAATAATCCGTAGCAAACGCTCTACATTGGTTGGATAGGTATTAAAAGTTATTTGCCGCTTAGGGTTCTCTTGCTCAAGCTGAACAATCCGATTTATTAATTCAATTTCATTTTTCGGACCAGTAAATTCCTCACTACTTGGTTCATGTCTCTCTTCTGGCCAAGAGACACCAGTACCTTCAATAATTAGAGCATCACAGCCTTTTGCAGCCTGTAAAAATTGATGAACCCAATCAGGATGATAACCATGAAGGCGAATATCGCCTGTATAAGCAATTTTTTTATTTGGTGTTGTAATTATCAAACCCGTTGCTCCATAAGCATCATGATCACTTGGCCAAATTTCCAAAGTGATCTTTCCCACCTTAATTGGATCTTTATAATTAGCAGCTATAATTGGTCTAGTATAACTTATATCGTGACCAGCTGCTGGTAAAAGAAAATCACCATGCTCATTTAAAACTGGCAACAATTGCGCCGTTAGTTTTCCTGCATAAAGTGGAATTTCGGGTGCCAAAAAGTTTATGGCTTTGCTGTGATCTAAGTGTAAATGTGATATATATGCAGCGGCATGTTTCCATTTAACATGATCAAGTGGTTTTCCCGTTAGTAGCGGATCGTAAAAATCGGGCACATCACCAATTAAATGGTGACTTAGTAAAGTTTGATATTTTTCATCAGGTAAAGTTAACTCTGGACGATAAACCTCACCCAAGTCGAAAAGCACATGCGATTTATCATAGGCAACCTCAATCATGGGTCCCCCAATTGTCGTCAATCCATTATAAAAAGTAATGGATGTCCTAGCCCTTGAGATCATTGCGCACTACCCCCTTGATTATTTGTTTTCTAAAAAGCAAATACAGAACCAAAATTGGCAAAACCGTTAAGGTTGCTGCAGCAAGTTGCAATTGTGTTTCACTTCCAGCATCTGAAGCAAATGAAGACAATCCATTATTCAATAAGCGCATAGTATCTTCATTAGTTACTAACAGAGGCCAAAGAAAAGAATTCCAACCCGAAATGAAACTAAGCAAACCTACGGTAAATAAACCTCCCTTAGACATTGGAACCAGAATTTTCCAGATGTAGTCCCAATCACTAGCACCATCAATCATCGCTGCTTTGTAAATTGTCGTAGAAATAGAGCTAAAATAGCTCTGCAAGTAATACATATAGAAAATTGATGTCAAAAACGGCAAAACTAGACCAATATAAGTATTTAGCAACCCCATGTGTGCAATGGTATTGTAGTTAGTAAAAATTATTGCCTCCCCAGGAACCATCAAAAGAGATAATAGAACCAGCTGCACAATTTTCTTACCTTTAAAGTTTAAATTGACCATGGCAAACGCACCCAAAAGTGAGTTAAATAAACTAATTATCGTTGTAATGCTTGCCGTTAAAATCGTATTAAAAAAGTACCGAGCAAAAGGAGCTCTAGCAAAAACCTTCGCATAGTTTGACCATTCAAAGTGATGGGGAAACAATGTCGGCGGAATTGAAGTGGTTTCTTGAAAACTCATTAAGCCACCCAAAATCATATAAATAAAAGGAAAGACAGTAACAATCGCAAAGATGAATAGGATAATATAACTAAGCAAGACGCCCAAGCGAATTCGTTTCATTTAATTTTCTCCTATCTTCTTCATCATTTTCCGTTGCAAAAAAGTTGCAAACAAAATAATTAAAAATAAAATTACTGTTGCAGCCATCGCAACACCAGGTGTCCCAACAATTTGAAATTTATTATAAATATAAAAAACAGCAGTTGTTCCAGAATTACCCACTCCAGCTTGTCCGTTGAAAAGTGCGTAAACCGATGTATAAATCTTAAATGCACCAATGATGTTCATCGTTAACAAAAAAGCAAGCGTTGGAACAAGCTCTGGCATCGTAATCCGCCAAAATTTATCTCTGCCACTAGCGCCATACATATCGGCAATCGTATAAAAACTAGGGTCAATATTTCTTAGCGCCCCCATCAATATGACAATATTAAATGCTAATGACGTCCATATCCCAAAAATAATAATTGTTGTCAATGACATTGCCGGATCATCAATCCAATCAGGTGCTGGTAAATGAATGCTCCTGAGCAAAAAATTGAGCATCCCGTAATCACCGTTGAAGATATAGCGAAAGACAATTCCAATCGCAATCGTTGAGGTAACATATGGCATAAAAAAGGTGGTCTCAAAGAAAGATTTGTGTTTTACCTTGGCAAAAATAATCCACGCCAACATGATAGAAATTGCTAACCCTATCGGAACTGAAATTACCGCATAAAGAACAGTATTCTTAATTGCTAACCAAAATTCAGGATCTTTAAAAATATATTGATAATTATTAAAGCCTGCCCAAGTCAAATTAATTAGTGGACCATTCTGAAAACTCATGCTAAAAGCCCGCAAAATAGGATAAATACTAAACAAAGTTACAAAAATTATTGTTGGTGCTAAGAAAAGCCATGCCTTTTTTTGATTAGTTTTCATTAGTAGACGCGCTCCCCATCAGTTGTAAAAATAAATGCCCGATCTAATCTTATCTTAAGATCAATCTCGTCTCCTCGTTTGATTGAAGATTCCAAGCTCACTAATGAACGGCCTTGGACTTGATCATAATTAAATTTCAAAATTCGCTCACGACCAATTAGTTCAACATCCGCCACTTTTGTATGAAAAACGCCTCCTTCTTCAGGTATAATATTTTCCGGTCTAACAGATAATATATAATCACCATCAACTAACTGGCGTTTAAAACGTTGCTGATTAAGTTTAGCCAAATCCAAAGTGAAGTATTTAGTACGTAATTCATTGGCACTTTTTATCATTTTGAAATTATTAATTACTGGATTACCAACAAAGTTTGCTACAAAATAATTATTTGGCTCTAAATAGAAGTTTTCACCCAAATCATCCTGTTGGATTACACCATCATTGAACAAAATAATTTTATCCCCAATCGAAAGAGCTTCTTCTTGATCATGAGTCACAAATAAAGTTGTAATTCCAACGGACTTAACCAATGAGCGAATTTCTTCACGGATTTTTAGTCTTAGTCTTGCATCGAGATTGCTTAACGGTTCATCCATTAAAAGAATTTTTGGTTCTTGAACCAGTGCTCGTGCAATTGCTACGCGCTGCTGTTGTCCGCCAGATAAGTTGCCTGGTTTTTGATCAGCAATATCCGTAATTTGAGTTAATTTCATATATTTTTGAGCAATTTCACGTGCCTGAGCTTTTGACTTTTTATTTTTACCCACTGTTAACGGAAACATGACATTCTGAAGTACATTCATATGCGGATATAATGCATAATTTTGAAAAACATAACCAATTTGACGATCCTTTGGTGCAACTTCTACTACTGATTTTCCATCAAATAAAATTTCGCCCGACGTTGGATTAAGTAAACCAGCTAAAATATTTAAAATAGTTGTTTTCCCACAGCCTGATGGCCCTAACAAACAAACTAAATCACCTTTTTTAACTGAAAAGCTTACATTCTTAATAGCTTCATGGCCATTATCATATACTTTTCTTAGATTTTTAACTTCGACAAATTTGTTGTTATCCATAAAATTACACCACTATATCTTGTATCTAACATGTTTTCGATTTTAATTTTAAAATAAATTTGTTATAAACACAACTTTATTTGCCTAATTAAATATTCGGTCTTTGCATAGAATTAAATATCTTAAATCTCAAATATTCGTAATTTTACCTACATTTATTAATTATTATAACTTTTTTTCATATAATGTTCTTATTTTTAAGTATAATCATCATAAGATAAACTCCTGACTTTTCTTACTACTATTACCATATCTAGTATAATTCAATAATAAATCGAATTATCCGAACATTTAGTTATAAAAAGCCACTGCAATAGCAGTGGCTTTTTATAACTAATATTCTTCTTTAACTTGCAGTTCATGATCAATTCGTGCACGACCATTATTATAATCAAAAGAGAATCCTGGCTGTACATTAAACAAGTAAACGTTAAAATCCAAACCCCCATCGGTTGAAATTGCCTGTAAATTTATTCCGCGAGCCATTAATTCATTATTACGAAAAATCGGTGTTGCCTGATAGATCACTCGTTGATTTTGCCGCAATGCTCGACGCACCCTGCTTTCAAAAATTGTCTGAATTTTTTGATTACAAAAAGCCGATTGCGTAAATAAATTTTTGGGATTATTTTGATCACCTGAAAGATTCCTCGGATTATAATTACCTTCTAAATCAATTCCGGCGGAAACTGAGTAGGCTATCATATGACCACGATTATAAATTTGTGTATCATTATGACGGTTATAGTGCCAAGCTGTCGGCTCAACAAATTGACGAACCCTTAATTCGTCGCTAGCAACATTTCTTTTTTCCAAAAAAGCCGTATTTGAATGTGACGTTCTATTTAAATTATCCAAATTTGAATAGATAACTCGATTGACTCTCCAAGCACTTTTAATTAATGTTGAATGATCATTATTTACCGTAATATAAGCTGAATCACCACTTTTAAAATCAAGTTGAGCCAATTTTTTGTAGTCTGACTTTGATAATCCTCCATATACTTTTTCTGCTGGCTTTGCCTGTTCAATTTGATTGTTAATGGAATTATGCTGGTTTTGAGTTATTCGATTGATAACTTGATGACCATTAGGATCGCTTCCACCTTTAGTGGAAATAAACCAAAACAGAAATAAGATGATAATGACAACTGTCCAAAAATTATTGTTACTCTTTCTGTTAGTTCTTCTACGTCTGCGTGCCATCCAATATGCTCCTTGATTAATAATAATCAAGTATAATCAATCGAACTACTGTTTGCAACTAATACAAAATAGCCTACCAGCCAAGCTCACTTTTCAATTATTAATTTCTGGCCCATTCATCAAGTAAATTTAAAAAATAACGTTCAGTTAAACGTTTAATTTTACTACCAGCAAGATTATATTTTTGGGCTTGTTGCCAAATTGGATTATTCTTCCTAAAGAAGTCATGATCGCCCATGACCAAGTAATCTGTATCTGCTTGAACTAAATCTTGAAATTGTCCCCCAAGATTATTTATCATTATAGTAGCTTCAGATTGATCCATATTCAGTTTACCATTTAAAACAATCTTTTTATTACTAATGGGATTATGAAAACCTCTTTCCCATGATTGCAATGGTCGTTCTAATAAATCAATATTTTTAATTTTGGTCTGCGCTTTTTGAAGTAAATCAATTGTAAAGTGATTACGAAAATCATCATACACTTTTTTAGTGGCAATCGAATCTGCTAAGCCATGATGTTCTTCAGTTTCGGCAATCCCCGCTCGTTGCATACAGTCGAGCAGTCGATTATGCTTACAAGGATAATATACTCTAGCCAATCGTAAAACATCAACGTAATCATTATTTAAGATGGGTAGCTTGAATTTTTTAGTAAGATCATACAAAAAATTCAAATCAAAATTTACGTTATAGCCAATAATAATATCTTTTCCAATAAATTGACGAAATAATGTCATTGCTTCTTTAATAGGCATTCCTTGTTCAAGCAATTGCTCTTCTGTAATTCCATTAAGCTTAGTTATAAAAGCAGGGACATGATTTGAACGCGGGTAAACAACTAACTGGCTAAATTGATCAACAATCTCATTATCACGTACCTTAATCGCTCCCAATTCAGTCACATGATCACGATATGGATTTAGACCCGTCGTCTCAATATCAAGCAAGGTATAGTCAGCAATAAAACGTGGTCGTTCTTGACCTTTAGCCCGTATTTGATCTTGTGCACCTGAGACATGTAATATACCGTTTTTAATAAAAATACTCATTACAATTTATTATCCTTTAACTAGGGCTGCCAGTAAGTTTTTACTATCAGCATTAAATGCCACGCTTCGCTTATTGATACTCTCGGGAAGACGCTCTTTCTTTAAATCAGCAGCAACATACGACCACTGCTCATATTCTTCTACCAGGTGTAAAACCGGGTTAAGCAATTGTGGACTCGTTTCATCAACGCCCAGTTCCAAAAAGACAGTTCTTTTATTTTCACTTCCGGTTAAAAACCAACGAAAACGGGCATTGTCATCAGTATCTGGATAAAAATGATCATTCAATGGCAAATGAATTTCCATTGGCTGACCACAAACTGTACATTGAGGAACTAAAGACGCAAGCTCCCTAGTATTATCTTTAGCAGATAAAAACTGTTGAACTGCCGCAATATCATCTTGTAAGCCATGATTAACACCACTGGAGCACTGCATTTTAGTCCAATTTCCAAAAATATTAAAAAGGCGTTTTTTATTAAAACCTGCTTTTTCAAAGAAATTAGCAAACGTAGATGTAGCTATGAAATATTCTTTATTTTCCAGAAGTTGTTTTAACTGCCTCATTGTGACACTTGGTTCATAAGTTAGAGAATACTTCTGGATAAATTCACTCCATATTGACCAGCGTTGCTTCCATGATAACTTTTTCAAATCTAGTGCAGTCCCAACTGAAAGGACACCATAGTTTTTAAAAATTTCTGGAAATTCTTGGGAAAAGTTTGTCTGTCCCAGTAAATCCAGGCCTTCAATTTTTGCTAGACCATTGCCCGCTGTAACGACAACTACATCAGCATCGTCAATTAATTGATATGCTTTATTCAAATTATCCATTAATACCTTTTTCTACTTTCGATCATAACCAGTAAAGGAAACTTGACCATCATCGACATCAGCTAAAAAAACATCACTAACATCTTGGTAACCAGCTTTTTTAATCTCTTCTTGTAACCAGTCCTCATCCTTATTCAGGAATTCAAGTGCATCTTGATTAATTTGACCATCATTGATTAATGGAAAATGTAAATTCTTTTCATCCTTTTTGATTACAGTCAATTGGCCATTTTTTTCAAAAATACAGTTCTTAACCTTCTCAACGGAATAAATTCCTTGGCTACGCAACTTAAACATCAACTCATTAGCAGAAATACCAACAGAAAGACAATTTTTAACTAAAACCTTACCATTTTTAATAATTTGAATCGGTTTGCCATCAATCAATGTTCGAATCACATTGCTATGCTCACGTGCATATTTCAAAATAAAGACTACTAAGGTCCAAACTATCAAAACTAATAAAAACTGTAAAACATTAATATTAGCATTGTAGATAACACCACCAATAATGCCACCAAGAACATAGTTTTGTAATTGATCTAGTGCAGTTGTCGGGGCAATATTACTTTTACCAAAAACATTAATCTGAAAAATTAATGTTACCACACCTAAAACAAATTTGATAAAGAGCTGTGTATAATCCATTCTTGTACCTCCTAATTTTTAATATCTACTTGATGGTTAATCACATGTGCCTGTTTTAATGAATAACTATTGTTATCATTATTCAATTCCAATTGATAATCTTTATCTTTTGAGTCAATCCGGACAATAATGCCATTTTCTAAAGTAGTTGAATTTACTAAGACATCCGAGTTAGCCACTTGATAGTCCTTAGCAATTGATTTAATAAACGGTGCGATCTGTTCTGAACGTGACTCAACTAAATTTGTTTGAACATATTTTTCATATTGCGTACCAACAAATAGTAACAAGAATAATAAAGCAATAATTCCCAAATCACGGTATCTTGTGTCAAAACGATGGCGAAGATAAAGAACCGTAAAAGCAATCAATGTCAACGCGGCAATTGCAATTAAAGCATACAGAATTGTTTTATTGGTATTTTGATTTCGCTCAATATACTTAAGTGTGTAAAAAGTCATAATATGTCACCCTTACTAAAAAAACTAGCATCGTTCATATGAGCGGTGT
Organism: Lactobacillus sp. ESL0228; assembly: GCF_003692825.1. NCBI lineage: Bacteria > Bacillati > Bacillota > Bacilli > Lactobacillales > Lactobacillaceae > Lactobacillus > Lactobacillus sp. ESL0228. Next base: position 64,609 of record NZ_REHJ01000004.1, on the reverse strand, counting down.
TTAATGAATTAATTTACGACTAGACGCAAAATTACTGAATGATATTTATGCGCTAATAATTATATATAATAATAGTATAACAAAAAGTGAGTAGAATTGAACTACTCACTACTTCTAATCTTTACTTGATGATGCACCAGTTTGAATATCAAACTTCTGCTTTTCTAGTTCTGATTCTGCTTTAGTTGAAGCACCAGAAATTGAATCTGAATTAGAATTTCTTCGATAGGTTGCACCCGAAGTTGCATCAGGATCCATTACTAATTTTTGACCCGTTGTTTCGCAAAAATATTTAACTAGTGGATATAAATCTTGCACCCATTCATAGATACCTGCATAATTGCCTTCATCGTCTTCAACTCGTTTGTAATAATGTAAAACCAGTTCATGTAAGTTTCCTGTTGGGACAGGCATAAAAACTTCATTATGACCATCCTGCTTTTTGCGCAAGGCATGCGCAACTTTTTTAGCTGATGGAATTACATCACGGACATCAGGATGAACTTCTCCCATTGAATCACCAACTTGTTCAGGAATTCTTTTAGCTTTCATTTTAGTTTGAGGATCAACTGGGCGATTATACCATAAAAATTGATTATTATTATCAACAAAAGTTAACTCTCCAATTGTATTACGTAACATCCAATTTAATTGATTAACTGTCAACAAACCACTATCTAACTTGACATAATCATCACCACTAGCCGCATGAGTCTTATTCGCAGCTTGCTCAAGCCAGTTAGGGTCATTCTTATTAATTCCTGCAATAGTATACCGACCCTGTCCACTAGCCGTAAAATCTTCTTTTAAATATTCTTCAGCATCCATTTGCCGTAACCAATATGGTTCTGCCATAATTTCCCTCCTAAAAATTAAACTTCTCCCCTTAAATTTTAGCACGATAACTTTTAATAAAATATGCTATAACTAAATATAAAATTATAATTGATCATTCCATGTTTTCTTTCATCTATGATAAGCTAAAAGAGAAACTGAGATTAATTAATAAAGGAGAAAAATATGAAAACAGGTACCCAAATAATCACATTAAACAATGGTTACCATCTATGGACTAATACCCAAGGACATGGAGACATCCATTTATTAGCACTTCATGGCGGACCTGGTGGCAATCACGAATATTGGGAAGACACCGCAGAACAGTTAGAAAAGCAAGGCTTAAATGTTCAAGTTACGATGTATGATCAATTAGGTTCACTCTATTCTGATCAGCCAGATTATTCTGATCCTAAGATTGCTGCTAAATATCTTACCTATGACTACTTCTTAGATGAAGTAGACGAGGTTCGTGCTAAATTAGGTCTAGATAATTTTTACTTAATTGGTCAAAGTTGGGGTGGATTACTTGTCCAAGAATATGCTGTTAAATATGGGCAGCATTTAAAAGGAGCAATTATTTCATCAATGGTTGATGAGATCGATGATTACGTTAAAGCTGTCAATCGTCGCCGTCAAGAAATCTTGTCGCAAACTGAAATCGATTTTATGCACGAATGCGAAAAAAATAATGATTACGCTAATCCCCGCTACCAAGAAGATGTTACTATCTTAAATATCAACTTTGTTGATCGGCGCCAACCATCTAAGCTATATCATTTAAAAGATCTTGGTGGCAATGCTGTTTATAACACTTTTCAAGGTGATAATGAATTCGTTATCACTGGCAAACTAAAAGATTGGCATTTTAGAGATCAGCTTAAAAATATTAAAGTACCAACTTTAATAACTTTTGGTGAAAATGAAACGATGCCAATTGCCACAGCAAAAATTATGCAAAAAGAAATCCCTAACTCTAAATTAGTAACTACTCCAGATGGTGGCCATCACCACATGGTTGATAATCCGAATGTTTATTATAAGCATCTAGCTGACTTTATCCGTGAAGTCGAAAGAAATTAAGTTAAAGGTAATAATTCTAAATAACAGCATCACATTTGAATTTTAAATTAGTGAAGTAATACTCAACTTTGATAATTATCAAAGTTGAGTATTTTCGTTTAAACTACAAGCACACACAAATCAGGTTAAATAGCAATAATTTTTATAAAAACATTTTATAATTTTTAATCTATAGAAGTTTATACACGCACATATATAAGTACATATCTATTTATAACTTATTAAAAAACATTCTGTCAAAAATTGCATAAATCAAAAGAAATCTATATAATTACCTATATATCGCTAATATTTAAACCGTAATTTATAATTCGCAGTATAAATATACTTTCAAAAACAACAAATTATTCAAAGCTAATAGTAGTATAAACAAGCATTTGTCTTCACAAAAATTGGAGATGAAAAAAATAAACATTTTTATAAAAATCATATTATTAATTAGCTTTATAGCATTTACTTTAAGTATGGCTTGGAGTATCTATTTATCATTTAACCCCCATATAAAACAAGAAAAATATACTACAAAGCAACGATCATTTAATACAATGCTACTAATAATTCCAGCAATGAATGAAATATCATGTCTTACAAAAAATATGGATGCATTACTTAGTCTTCACGATCAATGCAAAAATAATTTCAATCTTAAATTGGTTTTCATTGATGATGATTCTAATGATGGTACCACAGAATTATTGCAGAAATACTCCTTCATAAATAATGTTATTGTTATTCATCGAGTTAAGCCCCATGCTCAAGAAGGCAAAGGACCTGCTCTAGAAGATGCTATTAAAAGAATTTCTCATATTGACACTCCCCAAAGTACACTCATAGGAATTGTTGACGCCGATAGTCATTTAAACAGTAATTATTTAATAAAAGTTTGGCATGCTTTTGAATATTCGAACTATGACTTAGTACAAACACGAGTAGACATCTTTAATACTGATTCTAATTTAATCAATATGCAGAATTTTGAATTATCAATTTACAACGGGTTACTACAGATGATTCGTACCAATTGGGGATCAGCTTTGGCATCTGGCAATGGACAATTTGTTACTATGTCGATGGCGCAGGACATCGGTTGGTCAACTTCATTACTGGAAGATTGTGAATTTTCATTAAGAGGATTACTTAAAGGATATTTTGGCACTTTCATCAATATTGACAGTGTTCAACAAGAAGGTGTCAAAACTATTAAAAAACTAATTAGACAACGTATACGCTGGTGTCAAGGTGGTTTGCAATGTTTAACCAAATATGGTTTTAAAATTATTAAATCCAATAAAATACCGATTATGATTAAAGTTGATATTATTTTATTTTTAACAATACCTTATTTGTCGATTATAATTACGCCAGCCTCTATTATTTCCTTTCTTGTCTTAATTTTTTATGCAAATACAAATTTCGTACTTAGTTTCAGTATATTACTTGCGTTGCTATGTATCGAATACACAACTAATACTTTAGTGGTTTTAAAACAATTAAAGGCCTCCGAAGGCAATATTAAATTGAGTTTTAATCAAATTATAAAAAATGTTTTCAGTTTTAGTTTATATCGCTGGGTATTGGCTATTGTTCCCTTTTGTTCAATTGTGAGACAATTAAGTGGACACAATTCATGGGATAAAACCAGCCATTCTTAATTAATACAATACTAGAAAAGCGCTAAACCGGACGTGGTTTAGTGCTTTTCTAGTATCATTAGTTTGTATCAAATAAGATATATAATTTTATAATTAGTCCTTTAAATGTGAATATTACAATATAACTGTAGCTAAAACATCAAGGAAATAATATCCTTTATTTTGTTTTACAACGTCTTTAACTGAAATAGGTTGATGAACAATTTCTACATAATATTTACAATTAAAACATATATTTTTTTCTTTAGTTAATAATACATTAAGTTTTGCATCTTTTCTAAACAACTGGTTAAAACACTATCCACACCATTTTTTGGATTTGATCATCATTGATCTAACAACCATCTAAAACTGACACGATAGAACCTTGGCAAGTTTTTTAGTTCTAATCATCATTGATCTAACAACCATCTAAAACTTCGAATTCTTCTTGAGTAATAGTTCCTTCGTTCTAATCATCATTGATCTAACAACCATCTAAAACCCATTCAATTGATTTAACCGATAGTCATTCGTTCTAATCATCATTGATCTAACAACCATCTAAAACGTTAGTTATGGTCTATTACCGGCTGATTGGGTTCTAATCATCATTGATCTAACAACCATCTAAAACATTGGTGTTAAATGTAACTTCTTTAAGTGGGTTCTAATCATCATTGATCTAACAACCATCTAAAACTAGTGATAAAGTCAAAGTAGACAACCCCAAAGTTCTAATCATCATTGATCTAACAACCATCTAAAACGCTAGATCAGTTGTTCCTGATTGGATATTTGTTCTAATCATCATTGATCTAACAACCATCTAAAACGAAGTAAAAGTAAATGTTTTGCTTTAGAAAGTTCTAATCATCATTGATCTAACAACCATCTAAAACAGTGGCAAATTTTGTTATAATAATTTTGAAGTTCTAATCATCATTGATCTAACAACCATCTAAAACTATCTAAATCAATAATGTTTGCTACATCTGGTTCTAATCATCATTGATCTAACAACCATCTAAAACCTGATCTATATCAGCTTGAGTGGGCTGTCCGTTCTAATCATCATTGATCTAACAACCATCTAAAACACGATCAATTTCATCTTCATCATCACGAAAGTTCTAATCATCATTGATCTAACAACCATCTAAAACCCTAAAAAGGAATCTAAAGAAGAAGTTAAGGTTCTAATCATCATTGATCTAACAACCATCTAAAACAAACAGACAAGGCAGATTGCCTTGTTCCGGGGTTCTAATCATCATTGATCTAACAACCATCTAAAACAGACATACAAAAAACCTCCAAACCAACAAAGTTCTAATCATCATTGATCTAACAACCATCTAAAACCAACAAAGTCGTACGTTTCCTTATCAACCAGTTCTAATCATCATTGATCTAACAACCATCTAAAACGTATAAGCCGTCAGATATTGTGGGGCACTGGTTCTAATCATCATTGATCTAACAACCATCTAAAACAACGAGAGGTTAACAATATTGCCTGAAAACGTTCTAATCATCATTGATCTAACAACCATCTAAAACACTTTTCGGTGTGGCTGTGACAGTATCTGCGTTCTAATCATCATTGATCTAACAACCATCTAAAACATTGAAGTCAGCATCATTATTGCTTGGATAGTTCTAATCATCATTGATCTAACAACCATCTAAAACTAATTATATTTAAGTTTTAATTCTAGATAAGTTCTAATCATCATTGATCTAACAACCATCTAAAACGCGTAAAATTACGTTTAAATTTAATTTGTTGTTCTAATCATCATTGATCTAACAACCATCTAAAACCCTTAAATGATGTAGATGTTGATGTAATGAGTTCTAATCATCATTGATCTAACAACCATCTAAAACTTGCTCTTCTGGTTTTCTCTGCTCATTCTCGTTCTAATCATCATTGATCTAACAACCATCTAAAACCACTATCCGCAAGTTCACGCCCAAGCGATTGTTCTAATCATCATTGATCTAACAACCATCTAAAACCGATATTTTATAATAAAGTTTTAATATAGATGTCAGTACAAATCGATTAGATCCTGATCAATATAATAAAATTGCACACCCTCAGGTACAACCAATAAATCTGGGGGTGTAAATTCTAAAAGGACTACCATCCTATTCATTTGTTGAGCTAAACTTGATAACTCTATCAATTGATCCCGTTCTAAATAGTGTGTCAAATTACACATCACAGGGATCGATTTCAAGTTACATGATTGATGAATTTTCAGAACCAGATCTATTATAGCATATGGATTCTTAGTAAATTTAGAATCTATGTGTAAATCAACAAATTTTAAAAGTTTTTTCAAATCATCATCAAACTCAATTATTAATGGTAAATCTTCCAGCATTAATGAATCATCAATAGCTCCCTCTAAATTTTGCAATGCGACAAAAATTTGATTTCGATTATTTTCGTTAATATTAGCAATATAACTATTTAAAATATTTGACATGTATTTTTTAATTATATTATCACTCAAAAGTGGATCACCAACAAAATCAAATGTTTTAGCAATATCAAGTGAATCATAACTGTCATCTGCACAAATTAGCATTTCATTCTGACACTGAAATGCCTGCACTAAATCACGAAAAGCAATTGGACTTTGCGTGGCAATAATTTTTATTCCAGAGTTAGTCAGTACCCATTTCTTGTGAGTCAAATACGATAAAATCATAAAATCACTGTCCTATCCGACATATTGCGTACATCTTCTATAGGTTTCCCTACCAAAAAGTGCATATCGTTATATTGCTTTTCCGTGACCATTAATGACTGTACTATACCGCCTTTAGGCAAAAGCTTTTTGACTCTCTTTTCTAAAAATTGTGCCGTCTGTCGCGTCACACAAACGCGAACATAAACAGAATACTGCATCATCAAAAATCCCTCATTAATTAACTTCTTACGAAATTGTCTATATTCCTTTCTTTGTTGTGCTGTTTCCGTTGGCAAATCAAACATTATCATTAAACGCATTATTCGGTACCTCATTTGTTAAATTCATCTCCATTTCTGGTAACCCGCAATTATCATTACTTAGAAAAGTTAAACAATGGTGTGTGTAGTCTGCAATCGCATTAGTTAACAACGTCTTTTTACCATTAAAATTAATTTCCAAACTCAATAGTTCAACTAATCCATACTTAATATCTGGCGTTAACTCCTTGATTTTCTCATTAGCCTTAACCCAATAATCGACAAATGGTCTAAATGGTTCCATTAAATCTGATGCCAAATTAAATTGATTTTCTTCAGAGCAGTGATGAATTCCTAAATAAGTAGAATAACCATTAATTGCAATTTCACGGTTAAAACTCGACAGTAGAATTGCATAACCATAATCAAGAGCAGCATTAATTGCACATGGATTACGGCGAACAAAGGTCTTGTCAAACAATATCATAAAATATTTTCTTGCAGCAGCCGCTTCACGATTACTGCAATCATTTAATTCCAATTGATTCAGTTCATCATAAACAGTTTGGGTATTCAAGTGATAATTTTCTAAAACCTTTATCTGATTGGTGATTTTTTTATTAACAATCTTCGTCCAAAGTTTTTCTTTACTATCCTGATCCCAATTGACTTGTTTAATCAACTTCTCCTCTTTCCTAGCACCTGGATAATAATCAACCGTCTCAGTTACTGGATTACTCTTTTCATCCACAAAGATTACTTTTGTCTGATTTTGCGCTAGTTTACTAATCAATGCACTCGAAATTACTGCTTGTGTCGTTGAAACTAGTAGTAGATTAATATCTGCAATTGGTATTTGATTAATACCATCACGCGTTTGTACAACCATCATGTTCATTGTATAAGTTAATTTCGCATGTTGGGTAATAATTACAGAACGCCATCCCATAGAATTCCTCCTTGCATCTTTTACTAAAAATGTTATAATTTAGTCGTCAGGTAGCTCCTGACAGATGATTTCTGATCATCATTGATCTAACAACCAAATTTTAAAATCAAACAAGCATCGTTAGATGTAAGTTTTAACGCGATATTTATCGTCCTACCTCAGCTCTATAGCGGAGGCTTTTTTATACACAAAAAAGGGAACCGGATTTTTCGGTTCCCTTTTTTTACTTTATAAATCCGTAACTTTAACTCTCTTTTCAAATAAACCAGTTGGTGATTGAAAAATCAGCTTAGCATTAGATGAAAGTATAATACCATTCGCTATTTGCATCATACCAAATGGAGTTTTAATTCCAATTGCTTTAAGATTACCAAATTGAGAATTGTCATGTAATCCATTCAACAATTCTTTCAAAATTTTCGCTTTATCGTTAGTTTCGAGATTAATAAATTTTTCGCGCCCCTGGTCTAGACCTTCTATAAACTTATTAATATTATACAATGGTAAATATTTATGAACTTTTGCTAAAATTTCATCATAAGCAGAGATAAATAGTGTATCTTTGTCTTCAGTTTTCTCAATGTGGCCGGAAACAATCCGCATTGTCTCTTGCGATAAGGTCAATTGTTTTGCATTATACATATATGCCGAACTTGACAGTGCAAATTTTCGATCACCATCAATGACTACTTGTTTATTTAATAAATGCCCAGCAAGAATTGTAAAGCTTTTCACACCACGTTTAGGTTTTCCTTTTTTGTCATACATTATTAAGGGCTCTAAGATTTGCTTAAGAACCCCATTATAATTTCCAACTTTTTTAGCCTTCTTAAGATCCGCAAGACCGCGCATTGGTACTCCTACTACCCGATAGATAGTATCTTTTATACTAGTAATTTTAACAAGAGCCATGTAGGCATCAGTATTTCCACTATAACCACCATAAATTTTAGTATCTAATCCTTCACCTTTCGGAATTAGGCTTCTAGTTTTAGCAGTATCGCGCTCAGCACGTGGATAAATAGTCATATTAAACATTGCTTGATCTTCTGAAGTGGTTTCACGTGATACTAACATATATTTATAATTATAAGCTTTTCGTAATTTGTCAAAAATATCTGGATGTTTATAAAAGACGATCTGATTGCTGTTGTTTTCTCGAATCTCTTCCGGTGCTTTTCGCTCTTTAGTATCTTTTTGCAATAATGGCCAAATGAAACTAAAAGTCTTTACCTGTTCAATAGTTTCATCTTGTACTTTTTCACTTTCTTTAAACTTTTTGAATTTTCCATAAACAAAGAACGGTCGTAATTTTGGATAAACTTGATACAAGAAGTTAGCGCAAATAACTGACAGATAAGCATCAAGTGCATGATGATAATCATTAACCGCTCTACTCTTATATAACTGTAACCTTTTACGTAAAGCAGAATTATAACTGGCCTTAACCACAACAATTTCAGAATCAGGATATTTGCTTTGCAATATAACTGAAACCAGTTTAATAATTTGGCTTGTTTCAACTAATTGTCTATTAATAAATCCAGAACGTTGGTATTTACTTATATGGTCAGGATCTAGTAAAAGGTTCCCTAGCTTACGTTTAGTAATTAAGCCATCTTCCTGCCATTTTTTCCACATTTCACCTACGGTCATATTAATATCGGCTATACTTTTATTAGCAAAATGCTTATATGGCACATCATCAGATTTTGCTGCATTTAGTGCCTTAGAAGTTAAAACACGATTATCTAATGAATCATCTTTGACAAATGACTGCGGTAAAATATGATCTATTTCATATCGTGATGTAATTTCATCAATATTAATTTTTTTACCAGTGTATGCATCCCTGCCACCCTGCATGAAATAGAGGAAATACTTATCTTGATCTAGTTTTCGAGCAGTCATGTTATTCTTCAAAGAATTAACTAGGTCTTTATCTACAATTTCCTTTGCAGTATCTTGATAAGCTTTGAGTAATTTACTACCTCTTAATTGGGACAACTTTGGATTTTTATCAGGCTCACGTGTAAATTCAATTGCAAATTGTGCCGGAGCCTTGCCATCAGCCGCTTTGACAACATCATCAACTACTTTTATTACTTGCCTAATTGCCTTCTTATTAGCAGGTGAAGTATATGCATCAGCTAAAATAGCTTCAATTCCATTATCTTCAGTAACTTGGGCATTTTCTTTAGTAATTGCTGCTTTAAAGTCTGGCTGTGTAACAATTTGCATAAAGTTATTTTCACTAGCCCACAACAATTCAATAATATTTTTCTTATTGCTATCACGTAGTTCTTGCAATAATTTCTTTGATAAACGCCCCCAACCTTTTAGATGCCAATTGGCTAAAGCTTTAATTTGTTCTTCTGTTAACCACTTAATTGTATGCAATTCTGCTTGACGTATCTTTTTATCTTCAAAAATCGAAGATAATTCGATTATTTTTTCAAAATCTGCTTGATAATTAGGATCATCAAGTTGCTTATCAAAAAGCTTCATTTTTTTAAGCTGATAATAACTAGACAAACTAGAATTGAATTTTTTGGGATCGGCTAAGCCTTTAATTTCAATGTATTCAAGATGTTGATTTTGTTTTAAATAATTAGTTAATTCTTCAACTTTAACTATTTTGTTTTGCATAAACAAATCATTATAAATAGCCTGCTTTAGTTGGGGATCAAGTCGCTTTTTATTGATTTTAACATTATTAAGTTCATTCAAAACTTCATATTTTTGGTACAACAAACTATTAGCAGGTAAAACATCTTCACCAAGTAAATAGGTATCCTTAATTGTCATACGCGTGATAAATTTTCTGGCTGATTGATGAGTATCTACTACTTGTTCAAAATTCCACGGTGTTATCGTGTCATCACTTTTGCGAATCATCCATGCAAAATTTTTACCTGATGTTTCTTTTTGTTTATCAGTAGTGATCATTGGACCAACATAATATGGCACTCTGAATCTTACTAACTCATCAAGTTTATAAGGAGCCTGCTTTAAATGCCCTTCAACCGGATTGGATTCAGCCAAAAATGGATAGTATCTACTTTGCATCGTAATAATTTGATCAAGCTCAATTTGATGAAGCTGATAAGGAATTACACCATTACTGTTAATTCGCTGTTTAGGCATAAACTTATCCTGTTCAATTTCTTGTATAATTTGTTTAGATGCTTCAGAATCATCGAGATTATCTTGGACTACTTTATAAAATTCCTCTTTACTTAAAACACCACTACCCTTATGCCATTTTTTTAATGTTGTTTTAGCTTCAAGTAATCGTCCATGACGATAATTAACGTATAAATCATAGGCAAGTCTTAGATTTTCAGCTTTTTGCTTATCATGATGATTCTTAGCCACACTTTTAAGTAGCTTGTAATCATTACCATGCTGGTTATATTTTTCCACCATGGATTCTGATAAAGTCATCCCTTCATAAACAATGTTACTTAATGTAATTGCGCCAAACAACTTACGAATTTCGGCAATAATTGTTTCCTCTTGCTCATTTAGCTCAGTTAAAAACGATTCCAATTTGTCATCTGCATCTGCGTCGGTTAGTTTAAATTCCCAACTTCCTTTATCGATTTTATCAATTTCTTTATTTAAAATTGTCTCAAATTGTGTCTTGTAACCCATTATGGCATTGGCAACTTGCTTAGCAACATTCTTAGCTGCTTTGTCACTTGAATCAACTAATAACTGTGCGATCTTCTTAACCTTATCTGACTTATACAGAGTACGCTCATCATCTTGACCGCGAATCACAGCTTCAATTTGTCCTGCATTTTCAATTTTAAACTGAATTGAATCCAGATTCTCATCTGTTAATTGACGATAACTATTATTTAAATCACTTAAAACAGGACCCACATCAATCTTTGAAGCATTAAAGTTATTAATAGACGTGTCTTGCAAGAAATTACCACGATATTTAACAATATGATGAATCGCTAAGAAAATCTCACGCAAATCAAAGCGCTTATCCTCAGTCATTAAAGCATGTCGTAAATGATAAATCGTCGGATATTTCTTATAAAACTCGCTATCTTCCTCTGCCGTTGGAAAAACAATTGCTGGGTACTTGGTACGCATTTTATCTAATGGTGAAATCCAAGATTTATGTAATCGTACAAAAAAGCTCGGATCTACTTGTGCCATTTCCTCAGCAAAAATTTCTTCTAATAGTCCTAAACGCCACTTTCTACGTTTAAGTCGTCTTCTGGTTGTTCTAAAACCACGCCGATCAGCTGCTGAATGACCTTCCTCAAACAAGTGCGATCCCAAAGCAGTTTTGCCGCGCAATTTCAATAAGTTATTTTTTTTATCAGTAACAGCCCAACCACAAGAATTTGTCCCGATATCGAGACCTAAAATATAATCATCATTTAATTTAGTCATTACAAGACCCCCTTCTAAAAACACATTTAATTTATTTGTTTTTATTATAATAACTCTAAAAGATAACGCATTCACTATTAATTTTTGAAAAACAGCAATTATTTTTACTTTACTTGATAGTTGTTTGCAATCGTTTCCAAATGATTTAAGCAAATTTGGCGTATACTTAAGAAAGGAGGTAAATTATGAAACAAATTAAGATTGGTAACACGAGTTTTACTAGTTCAGCGATTGCGCTAGGAATTATGCGGATGAACAAATTAACTATTGATAGCGCGGTCAAGACCTTAGAAACAGCGCATGATGTTGGCATTAATTATATTGATTCAGCCGATGTTTATGGTCATGGAAAGTCCGAAGAAGTTTTTGGAGATGCCTTAAAGAAGTCCTCACTTAAACGAGAAGATTTTTATATTCAATCAAAGACAGGGATTTATGAAGATCCGACACTTGATTACAAAACAACTCGGTATGACTTTTCTAAGCAATATATTATTAATGCAGTTGATGGCATACTTAAGCGGATGAATATTGATTACCTAGACAGCTTACTTTTACACCGTCCTGATGCACTAATGGATCCTGCAGAAGTCGGTGCTGCATTTGACGAATTGCAAAAAGATGGCAAAGTTCGCCATTTTGGGGTTTCAAATTTCAATCCCTGTCAAGTTGACTTGTTACAAGCTGGCATCAGCCAAAAACTACTGATCAACCAATTACAGTTCAGTGTTATGCATACTGGACCGATTGATTTTAATATACATACTAATATGACCGACAATCGTAGTATTGACCACGATCGTGGTATCTTTGACTATTCAAGACTGCATCAAATGACTGTTCAAGCTTGGTCACCATTTCAATACGGTCAAATCGAGGGTAACTTTATTGGTAATCCAAAATTTCCGCAAGTTAACGATACCTTAGAAAAATTAGCCAAGCTAAAAGGGAGCTCTAAAAATGCAATCGCAGCCGCCTGGATTTTACGCTATCCAGCTAATATTCAAGTAATTATTGGTACCATGACACCAGAACATATTATTGATAGTGCAAAAGGTGCCGATATTGAATTGAGTGCTCAAGATTGGTATGACATTTATTTAGCTGCAGGAAATGATTTGCCATAAAAATTGGGGAGTACAAAAAACAAATAAAAAGCTGATAATCTTTGTTAAATAAACATAGATTTGTCAGCTTTTCTTTTTTCAGGCACTTTTATATTATTAAAATTTTAGGATTTACGATTATAACTATTAGGAATCCCTAGCTTTTGGCGATACTTTGAAATTACACGCCGGCTCAGATGGACATCTTGCTTGTTAAAAAGATCCACTATTTGTTGATCACTTACAGGATTTTGGGGATTTTCATTTTTAAATATTTTGGTTAGATTATACTCTATCTGTTCTTGAGATATATTTTCAGTAACTGAACGTGGAAAAAGTAATTTTAAACTAAAAATTTAATTTTGACACTGAAGATATTTATCCTTAATTGCTCTACTTATTGTACTTTGAGCTAATCCTAAGGCTTGGGAAACTTCTCTTAGACTCAATGGCTTTAAGTCTTGTTTATGCAAGGTTAATAAAAACTTATGTTGGTATTGCCCAACATACTGTCCCAGTCTTATGATGGTCCGCTGCCTTTCTTCAATAGCATGTTTCATTTCCAGATATTGTCGCTTTTGCGCAGAAAAATATTCCTTTTCACCAGACTGTGACTGCATTATAATAAATGCCTTTTCGTCAAACAATAATTCTGGTAATTGCGACTGAGCACTTTCAATAGTTAAACGGCCATCTTCCACTTTATAAATTAAATCAGGTACTAAGTATTGAGAATTATCATTATTCACATACTCACTAGCAGGAATCGGGTTTAGAGACTGAATACTAGTCAATGCATTAGTTAGTTCAATACGAGAAAAAGCAGAGCAGCTCCATTTTTCAGGACTGGCTAGTAATTGTAGTTGATTATTACGTAAAATTTGCAAAGCTATGGGATTAAAATCATTAATTTCAAGTGCTTGGATTAATAAACATTCACTGAGGTTGGTTGCACCAATTCCTAGCGGATCAAGTGTTTGTAACAATGTGCGAGCTTTTTCTAATTCTGGTAATGAAAATTCATTCATTCTTGCGATCTCGCTCAGAGAAATTCGCAAATAACCATCCTGATCTAGATTATAAATTAGTAACTTAACGGCTTGCTTATCCTTACTTTTCCAGTTATTCAAATTTACTTGCCAAAGCAAATGATCAATTAAGTTCTCTTTTACAGGTGATCTAATCCAATCTAAATTTTGCATTTCGGCCTTTGCTCCACGTAAACTAACAAAGGGATTGCTAATACACAAATCCTTCATGGCGTTTACTAAATCACGCCTACTATATGATAAGACTTTTAAATTTTGTTTTAACCTAGGTGACAAGAAAAGTCGTGTTACTAGTTGTTCCTGCGGCTTTAAAACCATTTTAGGCTTTTGATACATCACCTTATCTCCTATAAATCAAATACTTACTAGCTGAACTTCTACCACATTTTTATTCATGGAAAGATCTTCGATTACACTTGCATAATCAATTGACCGTGGCATCTCAATATCATATATATTAACATAAACGATATTATTCATTGCCTGCCTTACTTTAAAATCAACGTTTACCACAGTGATACCTTGCTTAGTAAAGTAATCGTTAATGAATTCTTTTGTTTCAACTTTATGTTTGTACTCTATTTCCAGCTTTTTCATAGGATGAATATTAATCAATTTTTTTGAAAAAACTAAAACAACAATAACGACTATTGAACCGGCAATTCCGATACTGTAGTCTCCCATTCCAAAAGCTAATCCAACACCAGCAACTGCCCATAAACTAGCCGCTGTTGTTAAACCCAAAATTGTTCGATGTTGAACCAAAATTGTTCCTGCTCCTAGAAATCCAATTCCTGAAACAACTTGTGCAATTAATCTTGCTTCATCGGCTCGAACAACTCCTGCTAATCTAGGCTTTGCTAGAGCAATTTGTAAGGCATCAAATCCAATTTTTTTCTGGATTAGAGCAATTATACATGCACCAACACAAACTAGAACATGTGTCTTGATTCCAGCAGGTCTATTTTTATGTTCACGATCAAAACCGATAACACTTGCAGTTATCACGGATAGTAATAGTCTGATAATAATTTCTGGTAGTGTTACCGCAACATTCACTCAAACCACTCCTATTAACCCTAAAATAATTGCTAAAATCAAAACACCAAGTAAAATCCAATTAACATTAACTTTTTTCGATAGTAACCAGTAGCAGCAGAGCGTTAAAAGTAAAGGAATTAGTCCCTTCCATAACTGATCAAAATAAGTTTGAATCAAAATCGGTTTACCACCAGTAATTGGAATACTCAGTTTTGATTTAAATTGAACCATTGTTGCTGTCATACAACCAATCATCATTAATCCCAATGTTGACGCAGCTTTATTCAATAATTGCATACTTCCACTTTTATACATGTCTTGAATAAAAGTGTCGCCCAGCGTAAACCCCATGTAAGTAAGATAATAACGTGCCAAAATGGATGGAACATTATAAATAATCAAAAATAACAAGGGACCCAAAACTGAACCTTGACTGGCTAAGCTAATACCTATACCAGCAGCAATTACACGTAGAACACCCCAAAAAATTGAATCGCCAATTCCAGACAGTGGTCCCATTAAAGAAGTTTTAATAGCAACCGTTGTTTCAGGATCAAAGTTCGGATCCTGAGCCGTTTTCTTTTCCATCGAAGCAACAAGTCCCATTACGAACGTACCAACATTCTGAGTAATGTTATACCAAGTAGTATGTCTCATCATAGCTTCACGATGTCCAGCTTTATCTTTTTCATAATATTTATCCAGTGCTGGCATGATTGAATACATGAATCCCGGTGCATGTGCTTTTGTTGCACCTACTCGACTTGCAAATACCGTAAATGATCTCCAAAAAATACGATTAATAATCTTTTTGTCTTGAGGTGAAACGCTTTTAGTTAATTTCATGAGAAAAAGTCCTCCTCTTCTTGCGTTGCTGTTGTTTCAGAATTATTGTTTGCAATTATTGCATCAGATTTAGCCAAGGTTTGCTTCTGCCTATTTTCTAGATCCATTAGTTGTTTATCACGCATCCATTGAATAGCAACGATAATAATACCCACAGCTGCTACTGCTACAGATGGAAGATTTAAATAGGCTGCTAAAACAAATCCTAAAAAGTAATATGGGGATAACTGCTTACTCCATAACATCCTCATCAAAATAGCAAAACCAACAGCTGGAAGAAGACCACCTGTTGCAGCTAATCCAGACATAAGATTAGCTGGGATTCGTGCAACTAACTGCTGAACAGGACGAGCACCAGCTAAAACAGCAAAAAAAGTTACTAACGAAAAAACAAAATAATTTAAAAACCACATGCCAAAATGGAGCCAGGTCAAACCTCTGACATTATCATCATTGGCTACTTTATCAACCATTGGAGCAAAGATGTTCATAACAACGTTTTTCATGAACATCAAAATAAATGCAGCAAATACGCCAATTGGAACAGCCAATGCAAGCGCCGCTTTTGTATTTACTCCTAAAGTAATAGCAAAAGTCGTTGCTAAGACGGTAGCTGTAACTGGTTCAGCCGAAAGTGCCCCACCAATATCAACCGCTCCCATAAAAATAGCTTCAAGAGAAGCGCCAATTAAAATACCAGTTTGCATATTACCCATAATTAAACCGGTAATTGTACCGACAATTAATGGACGTTCTATCATTGTCTGACCCCAGAGCCAATTACCACCGAGACAGACAAATACACATAACGCTGCCAAAAAAGCTGTTTGTATCATAGTTATCCTCCTTTACAGTAATTATTTTCCTTTCAATAAAGACTTAATTGGTGTTTTTACGTTACTAGGAACAACTTGATTAAATACTGGAATATCTAATTCAGCTAATTCCTTTAATGAAGTTAATTCTTGTTCAGATAGCATCAAAGTGGATGATAACTGAACTCCTTTATTTGCATCATTAGCAAAACGACCTACATTGGCAACATTAATCCCATCAATTTCTTTAACATTTTTAGCAATTTTAAGTGCATCTTCAATATTATTAGTTAACGCAAAAATTCTCATATCACTTCCCTTAGGATTATTGAACACCTTAATTGCATCATCAACTGTTCGAATCAATAACTTCTTTCCCGTAGGAGTAGCCATTTTCAAAGTCATTTGAACCATGGTATTATTTGCCGCATTATCATTTGCAACAACAATTCCTGGCGTATTTAATTCTTTGGTCCACACTAGTGCAACCTGACCATGAATTAAACGGTCGTCTACTCTTAATTGTGCAATCATTTTTCTTCTCCCTATTCAAAAAAATCTTCATCTGCATCATTCGATTCAGTTTGACTATCATCAATTTGACACAATTCTACTTGGCTTTGATTAATTAAATCCTGTATGTGATCTCTGGTTAATTTCTCATTATCAAGTAAAACTGCCATTACGATCGCAAGATTAGTTTGAGTTACTACAAAAATATTTTTTTTATTAACTGCTTCTAAGACTACTTTTTGATTAACACTTCCTCCCCTTAAATCTGTGAAAATAACTGCTGGGTGTTGTGCATTTTCAATAAATCTTATAATTTGCTTTGTATAATCAGACTGATCGACATATGCATCAATTGTCTGTATCTTATCTCCCATGCCCGTTAAAATTTCAATTGAATTTTTTAAACCACTAGCAAAGTGACCATGACTTGCTACTAATATTTCTGTCATATTCTCTCCTTTTATATCTTTGTGTTTCATTTCCTTATTAGCAATAATCATGCCAACTGCTAAAAATACATATCTATTGGTATAAAAAAAGAAGTGTTTATTTTTTAAACACTTCTTTTTTTATGGTTAAACATTCCTATATAAACTGTTTAAACAATTCGTATAAAAGCGATATTTCATAATATGATATTTGGATATTGTACTTTAACTCAACTGGTTGAAAAATACTACGTGTAACCTTAAAAA
Source organism: Lactobacillus sp. ESL0228 (assembly GCF_003692825.1). Classification (NCBI taxonomy): domain Bacteria; kingdom Bacillati; phylum Bacillota; class Bacilli; order Lactobacillales; family Lactobacillaceae; genus Lactobacillus; species Lactobacillus sp. ESL0228. The sequence continues at coordinate 46,657 of NZ_REHJ01000004.1, read as the reverse complement.
AGATTTTTTCTTTCTCTGTTTTTGGTTGAACTATACTTGAATTACTCTTGCGCATCATTGTACGTTCAATCATTAATGCTATATGCATATAAAGATTCAATTTAACTTTGCCATCTAATTTTAAATTGTAAAAATCTTCGTATTTTTTATTAATTGTTTCTACTTCTTTTAATACCACCTCTGGGTTCAAAAAACTTAAACGTTCAGAAATTCCTTCTTTAGAAAAGAAACGCAATAATTGATCATTAAAACTTATCAATTGTTTCTTGGTTAAGTATGGGGCTAACCAATGATTTAGTTTATTCTCCCCCGTAGAATCCAATATATTATAGAGATTCATATGGTTAAATTCGACTTTTTCGCTAATATCAATCGTTGTTAAAACAAATAATGTCTGTTTAAAATACGACCAACTTTTACTAGATATTTTTTCTTTTAACTTATTATAGCCAATTGGGATAACCATAATATTATCTGGTAAATATTTCTGCATAATATCGCTAATCTTTTCTGCAATTCCTAAACCAGAAATACAAGAAACCAGAATATTGGTCGATTGAGAAAATCCTTCATAATATTTAGTATTGATCTGATAATCTTTTTCTGCTTCCTGCGCTATTTGCTTAAATGATAGATTTTGTTTCATTTTTAGAGCTAAGTCAAGAGCTGTCAAGGTTGTTAAATTATTAACTACTAGTAAATCGCCATTTAATTGTGAACTAATTTGGGTATAAAGCTGACTTAATGACCCCATATCAACCATTAAAATAAAACCATTAGATGTATTATAACTAGCAATCAATTTTTTTGTCTCTTCGATAATCGATGAAATGTTAGCTTCTATCGGCATATCAATTGCATCAAATAGATAATTATTACAAAGTGAATTAACAACAGTTTGAATACTGGTGGCTGTATTTTCACCATGAGCTACCATTAATCCACGTAATTGAATTTGCTCATCCACATAATCACTTAGTAAAATAGCCAAAATATTTGTTAATCCTTTATGACTTTGTATATCTAAAATTGGAAGCATATTATAAAAATTCTTGGCCACATGAAAGGCTCGTGGAAAATGATTTAAGATAATTGTACGTAATTTAGTACTATTACAAATTGGTGTAAAATGATGCTCATAAAGTTCATATATAATTGTCTCTAAGTAATCTGCCGTTTTTAAACCAAACTGTTTTTTAATTACTTTTTCAAAAATTCTTTTATGCTGTAAATGTAATCCAGTTATTGATCCATCCCTTATAATAAATTTACTAATATTTTGAATCTGTAGCTTACACCTAGTTAGATTATCCTTAGAATAATTTGTACTTAAGTCTTTCAAGGAATTATTAATAAACATTAGTTCTTGGCTTAAACTAATGTTTGATGTAAAAATTGGTTCTTGGCTAGAATTAACAGTAATTGTTCCGTAATCCTTAAATGGTTGCAAATTATTTAATACCACATCTTTTAATTTTAAGTTGATAATATCATAATTGTACCAATCATGATATGCTGTGGCGCATGAAACTTTAATAATATTTTTTAAATAACCAATATTTCCTGCATGATCAATTTGCATTAATGCAGAAACAACTTCTTTATCTACCACTATCTTTTTGCTAAGTCGCTGTGCTTCTGTATAAAATAGTTCATTTAAAAGTTCTAATCGCTCGTCAACTGGCCTTGAAATCAGATTTGGTAGTTTAACCTGGACCGGTACTCTGCGTAAAAAAGTATCAAGTAAAACATTTTCTGGTTTTTCTGTAGTTGCCATTATTAGCCGAACATTAGCTTTAATCGGATGAACATTGTCTCCTACTTTATAAAACTGTCCTGAATCAATAAAGTTAAATAATTTTTCTTGATTTTCACTATTTAACCGATGAACTTCATCTAAGAAAAGATAACCATTATCAGCTTCTTTAAGTAGACCATTTTTTTCAGAATCTGCACCTGTAAAAGCTCCCCTCACATAACCAAATAGCATACTGGAAATTAATTCCGGATTATTAGCGTAATTAGCACAATTTAAAACAATATATGGCGACTTATCGGAAATAGCACCTTCACGTTTAGCATAATCATATAACTTATTAGCTAAAAAGCTTTTACCAGAACCCGATTTCCCTGTAATCAAAACATTTAGTCCATTGGGAGGATAAATGGCTGCTGCACATAACTGATCGATAATTTTCTTTAATGATCCATGATTTCCTATCACATTTTTAAAAACACCAGTAGCTGTTGGAGTAGTATCACCAACAGAAATTTTTCGCCATTTTACAGGTCGCTCTTCGATTTTTTGAACCTTATTTTCTTTAACAAGCTGATTAAGGTAATGACTGATGACAGATCTAGATAGATTTAATTTTCTCGCTAAATCACTTGTACAAATTTCTTCATCATCAGCTAATTCTTCTATTTTGTTTAAAACTATCTTTTGCGCAGTCCTCATGTTTTTACTCTCCTCAACTATGTATAGCTTTAGACTCAATTATATTCAACTATAGTTAATTTGTGAATTCGTTTTCTTAAATTGCTTTTAACAGTACTATAGAAGAAATATTTATTTAAAATACAGCTTGACATTATCTTTTTCATATTTTATAATTTTCTCATTAAGGTTGGAGGTAAATTTTAATGAATATCAATTTAAAACCTAACTTACAACTGAATAACCGCTATTACTTTAGCTATTTTAGATAAAGTTTGGGTTCATCATAGATGAATTCGAACATATTCTAGTTTGAATTTATCTATGATGGCTAAAGCCCTTTAAATTACGGTTAGCCACATAGTATCTGAGTGGTTAACCGCAATTATTGTTTAATATCAATTTGTGTACCCACTCAGAAATGAGTGGGTATTTTTGTCGTTACAGAATATGGAGGAAACACGATGAATATTAAAAAATTAATTGCAGGTATTAGTTTAGCCAGCTTATTAGTATTAGGTGGTTGTAGTAACAAAAAAGCTAATAGCACCGCAAGCGTAAAGCATGTTGGAGTTTTACAAGTTGTACAACATCCTTCTTTAGATAAAGCCTACCAAGGTTTTAAAGAAGGACTAAAAGAAGGTGGCTACACGGAAGGCAAAAATCTTAAAATTGATTACCAAAACGCGCAAAATAGTCAAGATAATTTAAAAAGTATGAGCGAAAAATTAGTTAACGAAAAATCCGATTTAATACTAGGAATTGCTACACCGGCTGCTCAAAGCATTGCTAGTGCTACTCAAGATATTCCAACCGTGGTTACTGCAGTTACAGATTTAAAGGCAGCTAAACTAGTCAACTCGAATAAAAAACCCGGTCGCAATATTACAGGAACGACAGATATGGTTTCAATTGATAAACAAATCAGTTTACTTCTATCAATTGTTCCAAAGGCAAAAACAATCGGTGTTATGTACAATGCCGGAGAAGCAAATTCTAAAATTCAAGCCGATTTAGCTATCGCTGCTTTAAAGAAAGCTGGTATAAAAGTCTTAGTTAAAACGGCTAATACGACAAATGACGTTCAACAAGTTACGGAAACACTTGCAGAAAAGGTTCAGGGAATTTACGTTCCAACTGATAATACTTTTGCCTCAGCAGCCTCAATTATTGGCAAAGTCGTCAAAGAAAAGAAGATCCCATTAGTAGCTGGTTCAACTGACCAAATTAAGACTGGTGGTTTAGCCTCGATTGGTATTGACTATGAAGAACTAGGAAAGCAAACTGGAAAAATGGCGGCCAAAATTTTAGATGGTAAAGCTAAACCAGCTGAGATGCCTGTTGAAAAAGCAAATCAATTAAAATTAGTCGTTAATAAAGAAATGGCCAAAGCTTTAGACATTAACCCCCACTCAATTAAGGCACCCAAATAAGATAGAAAGGTAACGTGAACGTTAATTATGATGAATACTTTTTGGGATCTATTTCTTTCAGCTACCTCACAAGGATTGCTATGGTCATTAATGGCAATCGGAGTTTATTTAACTTTTCGAATCTTAGATCTAGCCGATATGACTGCTGAGGGAAGTTTTCCTTTAGGTGGTGCTATTACCACAATGTGCTTAATTCAAGGTATTAATCCGATCTTAGCTACCCTAGCTGCATTTGGCGGGGGCTTAATTGCCGGTTTTGTCACAGGATTTTTAAACACCAAGTTAAAAATTCCATCATTACTAGCAGGAATTATTACAATGACCGGATTGTATTCCATTACTTCGCGAGTAATGAATAACGCAGCCAATGTTTCACTTTTAGGTAAACAAACAATTTTTACAATTGCCCAAAATTGGGGGTTATCACGTAATAATGCTGTCATTATAATGGGGTTATTCATTGCCTTATTAGCTATTGGACTATTAGTCGTCTTTTTTAAAACCGAAATTGGTTTGGCAATGCGGGCAACTGGTGATAATTCCGAAATGAGTGCTGCTAATGGAATCAATACTCAAGCAATGAAAATTCTCGGTTATATGATCTCTAATGCCTGTATTGCTCTCTCAGGTGGACTTTTAGCACAAAATAATGGCTTTGCTGATCTTAATTCTGGCGTAGGTACAATTGTTATTGGATTAGCCGCTATTATTATTGCAGAAGTTTTAATTCGCCACTTATCAATTGGAGCCAGATTACTGACCCTAGTCTTAGGTGCTATTATTTATCGGTTAATCTTAGCTCTAGTCTTTCAAATGAATGTTGAACCATCCGATGCTAAACTAGCTTCTGCACTAGTTCTGGTTGTTTGTTTGATACTGCCTAATTTTCATTTACCACATAATTTAAAGGGAAGGAAATAAAATGCCTAAAGTATTATCAATTAATAATCTTCATCAAACCTTTGAACAAGGAACAGTTAATGAAAATCGTGTCTTAAGAGGAATTGATCTTGAACTAGAGACGGGCGATTTCGTGACTATTATCGGTAGTAACGGTGCTGGTAAATCAACCTTATTAAATAGCATTGCTGGCACAATTCCCGTTCAAGAGGGACAAATCATTTTAAATGGTACTGATATCAGCAAGTTCCCTGTAACAAAGCGCGCCAAAAAGATCAGTCGTGTTTTTCAAGATCCTAAAATGGGAACTGCTGTGAGACTAACTGTAGAAGAAAACTTGGCACTAGCAATGAAACGTGGTCAACATCGTGGCTTTCGTAACGGCGTTAAAAAACACGATCGGCAATTTTTTAAAAAACAATTAGCCCAACTCAATTTAAACTTGGAAAATCGTTTGGAAACCGAAATAGGTTTGCTATCAGGAGGTCAAAGGCAAGCAATTACATTATTGATGGCAACATTAAAGCGTCCTGATTTAATTTTACTTGATGAGCATACTGCAGCCTTAGATCCTAAAACTTCCATTACCGTAATGGAATTAACTCAAAAACTGATTAGTGAGCAAAATTTAACAGCTTTTATGGTAACTCACAATATGGAGGACGCTATTCATTATGGCAATCGTTTAATCATGCTCCATCAAGGTCGTGTCGCTTTAAACTTGGCAGGAAAAGAAAAGCAAAGTTTAACTGTAACCAAATTAATGGAACTATTTCAAAAACAAGTTGGTTCTAAATTGGAAGATGATGCAATGTTACTTAGTTAAGAAAAAAATGCTGCGCCAACCTCAATAGTCGATCATTAATCCTGTTATAGTCAGAACAATTACCGGTGACTCCAGCGGCTAGCCCAAGAATACCTATCATTGTTCCCTGCTTTTTAGGAATACAATGTCATAATTACTACCTGTGTCAAAGGCAAAATTATGCTACTACCTAGGGCTTGCAGTATACGTCCTATAAGTAGAAAGGCAAAACTATTACTCCACCAGCTAATTAAAGATCCAATAGTGAAAAATGCCATTGCAGAAATAAAGGTTTGTCTTGTGGTGAATCTTTTTATTAAAAATGCTGTAGTTGGTACCATAATTGCCATTGTTAAGCTAAATGCACTAGTCAACCATTGAGCTATTGTAGCAGTAAGTGATAATTCACGCATAATTTGTGGCAAAGCTGTTGTTAATGAAGTTTGCAACAATGAAGACACAATTGCTCTAGTCAGTAATATGCAAAAAATCAAGTCAGTCCTTTTAGTAGTCATAAATTTCTCTTCTTTCATTTAAGTTGAGCTTAATTATAACTAGCTAAAAACTGCAAATACCCAACAATTTAGCCTAAAATATTGGGTAGAATGGCAATATGTAAATTAAATACGAAAAGTCTCCTATTAAGAACATTGATAAGAGACTTTTTAAGTACTATTCAATTTTTATAATTTCATTCACAAATTCTTCGTACGTCTTACATGCAGTTAGTTTGGAAACTTTATTATCATTAATTATGACCTCAGATAATTCATCAAAAACTTTTCGAAATCTTTTATCATCTTTTGAACTCGAAGCCAAAACAATGATTAAATATACTAATTGATTTCCCCACTTAATTCCCTTTGAATTAATATAAATGAACCATTGACTAAATTTAGCATTGTAATTAATCGTGTGAGGTATCGCTACAGAACCAAAAGCTGTACTTGAAAGTTTTTCTCTTTCTAAAATTTTGTTTTCAAAATCATCATCTACAATATTTTTATTTAGAAATTGATTTGAAACATAATTTATTATTTCTTGAGGAGTTCTTTTACAATTTTCCCTAACAAAATTAGTTTCCGAAGTAAATTTATTTAATCCTAATTTTAATTCATGTGACAAATTTATATCTTTAATTTGCTTAATAGCTTTTTGAATTTTATTAATATCATTAGGGAGAAGAAAACTGGATACTTGGACAAAACTATGTTGCTTAATAATCTGATCAGAATTAACAACTATTACTAATTGAGTTTCAGATAAAATATCTGTTTCATCTGAAATAACATTTAATAAAACCATCTCATTACCAAATTTTCTATTCAAACTATCCTTTACAGTTTGAACATCGTCATGATATTCAGGCATAAGTAATTGAGAAATGACTTTATTTTCATTTCTTATTTGCTCAGTAACAATATTACCTACATGAAGCGCTATAAAAGAAATTTCTTCTTCACTAACAGCTATACCCAAGAAATTTTTTATTTCATAAGCAATTAATGTTGCACACTCATAAATTGTTGGTGAAGAATTCTTAATATTTTTGGCTAAAGGGTTATGAATTGGATTGTCGTTTTTAAAACGATTAATTAAACGTAATAAGTGAGGCAAAAAACGCTTTTTAAATAATTCTTCGTCTAAATCAAGATCATAAGTTTTTTTAATAAAGAGTACAATTCTTTTAAACAATTTATTAATCTGAGAATCAGCTGGAAGTTCCACTTTATCATCTTTTGATAGTAGCTGAAACATATCAGTTAACTGTTTAATATCATATTCGGATAAATTATATTTTTTTTCTGTTAGTCCTAATACTATTTCTTTAACTATATTATTACTAATATTCTCCAATCTTACATTCCATTGTGCTTTTTCATTTCTATCAAGCATAATTACTAAGTGCAATAAAATGTTACTAAAGTTATAAGAATCTATTCTGGTTTTTGATTTTACAATACTTTGTCGTAATATTTTACTAACAATGTCAACTTTAATTTCAGGAAAATATTTTTGAATTGCTTTTTCATTTAAAAGTGTTCCATTTAATTCATGATAAATAATGGAAGATAAAAGTTTTCTTTTATCTTCTTCTTTACCCTCAACTTTAAAAAAATCACCTTGTTGAAGTAATTTAAGATTAAAATTGGCAAAATCTTTACGTAAGTTTTTTAATTCTTTACGCAATTCGACATCATTTATATAAAGTTCAGCAGACAAATCATATACATTCACAGATTTTTCAGCTTTAATAAGCTGTCTTATTAACCAAGAATTTCTCTGATTTGCATTAGTTGGTAAATAATTTTTTATTATATAAGATTTAACATCATTCTTTAATTTATACCCTCTAGATCCACTCTCAATCTCAATTTTATTTTTACGCAGCTGGGAAATTTTGTTTTTTACGGTTCTTTCTGATATACCCAATTTCATTGCAAGAGTTTTAGCAGTGATCCAAGATTCATTATTTTTCCGTAAAAAATCCAGCAAATCTCTGTTATCGCCCACATTATAGCTCCTTACTCTAAATTAGAGTGTAATGATCGTAATTTAGCTGTAGTAATAAAACCTGATTTTATGACTTTTAATATTAAGCTATCAAAGAGTATTAACGAAGCTTGTTCATATAAACTTCCCATTGGTTGAATCGAACCATTAATTTTATCTTTGGTTGGTGCATCGATTAAAATCACCATATCACTATTTTGACTAAGTGGCGCAGTTTTATCAGAAGTAAAAGAAATAATTTTTGAACCTGCTGCTCTAGCATTTTTAGCCTGTGAATTTAAAAAAGTTGAACTACCACTAGCCGAATTAAAAATTAGCAAATCATCAAACCCAATTGCCGGTGCTGTAATTTCGGAAACAACATGTACTTGTAATCCGATTTGTGACAAACGATTAGCAAATGCTTTGATCATTAATCCGCTTCTACCCTCTCCTGATAAAAAAATTCTTTTTGATTTAAAAATTAATTTTATAATCTCTGCAACTTTTTTATCTGTCAAGTTATTACTAACATTACTGAGTTCACTACATATTTCTGAAAATTCTTTAATCATGTTTTACATCCATAGCTAAACGCTGACCCACATCACCTGACGGGTGATTCAACAAAAAATCTTTTTTACTAAAATTTTTACACTTCATAAGTATCGTAGCAATTACATCAAAAAGTGAAATTACTGCCAAAGTACTGGTAGTGGCGAGCATATTAAATTCATCTAATTCTTGTTCAACTTTAACTTTAACCATTAAATCAGCTCGTTTAGCTAGCAGTGAATTAGAATTTTCCGTTATTACAATAATTTGCAATCCTTTTTTATGGATATTTTCCACAAAACTAGTTAATTCTTTTGTAGAACCTCCTTTTGAAATAAAAATTATAATATCTTCACTTTTCACCTGTCCAAGACTACCATGTACAGCATCCGAAGGGTTTAAATAAAATGCAGCAATATCAATTACATTTAAAGTATGAACAATTTTTTTAGCTGCCATTGCTGATGTCCCACATCCCGTTAAAAATACATTACCTGTATTTTTAACTAAAGTTGATATTAATTGCGTGATTTGGTCATGATTTATAGTTTGACCAAGTTTTATAATCTCTTCACCTTCATTTTTAAAAAGTTGTACATAATCATTCATTTTTACTATCACCTACAATGATTATTTCAATATTGCGTATACGTTTTCGCGTTTGATCAAAATCTACAAAAAATACTTGTCCAACAGATCCTAATAGTAATTCTCCTTTATGAATGCCCAAAGAAACACTGGAACCAAGAAAGTTAGATCTTAGATGCCCATCCGTATTTAGCATTGACCATTTGACTGCTGGATAGTTAGGGTCTGTTTTTTTCATACCATAAGAAATGTGTTTGGGCCCAGGGCTAAGATATGGATAATTCTCTGATGTTTGGCGTGGTATTATTTTTTCTAATATATTATTCAAATCGACTTGCAAAAAATCATCATTATAATAATTTTTATCATGCATAAACTCATCAAAATATATGGAACACGTAGTATGCGTTGTCTGGACTAAGCAAATACCATTCTGAATACCACTATTATATAGAGCTTCTTGTATTTTATTAGTAATCATATGATAAGATGGTCTATTTTGAACTGTCTTCAGTTGAAATTCTTCAAAATAAAAGCTCATGATTCCAAAGTCGCTTTCACTTGACTCCAAACTTGATCAGTACCAACCCCTGTTAAAAGAGCCACACCGTTGATTACTTTATTTTTAATTTCATCAGGAACAATTGTCGTAGAAATAACAATGTCATAGGCATCATTTTGAATATTATCAACTTCTTGACTAACTGCAGATTGTTTAATTTCAACTTCATTTTTAAATCCATTTTTTTCAAGCCAATCATCAACCTTTGCATGCACAATAGTTGATGTTGCATGCCCTGCTCCACACATAATTAGCATCTTTTTCATAATTATTTACTTTCCTTTACTATTTTTCACCTAAATTGAATTTTTTAACTATGTTTAAATAATATAATAATCCCAAAATAAGAACTATTAGTAATCCTAATCCAACAACACCAAGTTTTTGTGCCATCCATACAAAAATTGAATTTGTCCATAATCCAGATAGTTCAAATGAAAACGCACCTTTGGTATTTATACTATAATTAGCTAGTTTAAAACTTTTCATAACTAATGGTGATAACCATGTTGAGAAATATAGCATTGGTACAGAATAAATAATTGCACCAATTAAGCTTCTAATGATATTGCCCTTAAAAGCCCCTACTAATAATGTAAATACATAAACATATAAAGTTAAATCTCCTAATGGTAATACTTTATTTCCTGGCAAGATTGTTGCTAGGAATAACGAGATTGGAATCATTAATACACTTGTTGCAATAACTGCAGGATGGCCGACAGTTAACGCAGCATCCATACCAATATTAACTTTTTTACCGTGTAAATGCTTTTTAGTAAATTCTTGTGTTGCTGAAGAAATTGGAGTTAAACTTTCCATAAACATTGAAATCATTTTTGGCATAATCTTTAAAGTCGCGCCCATTTCAACTCCAAGTTGTAAAATACCAGCAACATCAAAACCTGCAAGTAAACCTATTCCAATCCCAACAATAAAACCAATTACTAATGGATCACCTAAAATTCCAAAACGTTTTTGTATTTTTTCAGGACTTGCATCTAGTTTATTAAAACCAGGAATTTTATCAAATAGCCAATTCAATGGTACTGCCAATACTGTCGCAGATAACGCCATAGTATGAGTTACTGCTATCCCTGGTAAGTTAAAAAATTTTTCAGTAATTGGTTGCATCAAGTCTGCAAGAAATAATTCTAATAAGAACCCTCCACAAAGGGCAACAATTCCATAAATATAATTACTTGTGACTCCCCATACCAACAATCCGATAAAAGTTGGTTGCCATAAATTCCAAATATCGACATTTAGAGTTCTGGTTAATCCAATCCATACAAGAATTAAATTAATTAATATTGTTATTGGAATAGCTAGAACACCTAAAGAACTTGAAAAAGCAAGTGGACCACCTACACCACATCCTACATCCATAACACTTAATGACAAATGATAACGGGCAACCATCAATTTGATGGCAGGTTGCAAATTAGTTGCCATCATATTAACAACCATATTCATTCCAATAAAGCCTGCGCTCAGCGTAAGTCCTGAAATTAGTGCTTTAGATGGTTTCAAGCCAACAATTAGGCCCAAAATGATAATAATAATTGGAATACCAACTGTTGAACCTAAGTTTAAAAACCAATGTATTGCTTGTCCAAACATTTTTATCACTCCTTCAATTCAAATTATATTTTGTCAATATTTCGTACGCTTCACTAACTTTTGTAGTTGTTAGCAAAGCTTTAATCCCACTTTCATTTTGGCAAAATGTCATCAGATTACTTAAAAGTTGGGCTTGCTCGTGTGGCTGGCTCATTGCAATCATGAATACTAGGTTCACTTTGACATCAACCTCTTTGTCTACCATACTTTTAAAGGAAACCGGTTTTTGTAAAGTGGCTAAAGCAATTTGTGATTTATTTACGTAATCTGAATCTGTATGGGGAATTGCTATACCTATTCCTCCTTCAAGCTGTAATCCAGTAGGAAAACTTTTCTCTCGAGATAAAACATGTGCTAAATAACTATCCTTTACTACATCTTCTTGTTTTAATGCTTCAGCTAATCTGGTAATAACTCCTATATTAGTTTCAGCATCTAATCCTAGATTTATTATCTTTTGGTCAAAGAACATTCTCATCCGCCTTTCTTAAGATTTATCTTAAGCGTTAACACAAAATAATTAAAAATGAAATTTGCACCTCACGGGGAAAATAAAATGAACTTAATTTTCACCTTCACTAGGAAAATTATGTTTTGCATTAATTCTTACTATGATTAAAAGTTAATGTAAAGGAGATAATTAAAATGATTAAAGTTGCAGTTTCATTACATAGCGGACCTAAAATAAATATAGAAAAATTATTGACGAAATTACTTGAAACAAATGTCGATTTGCTCCATATTGATGTAATGGATGGACATTTTGTTTCTGAAATTGATTTTGGCGAAAAATTAGTAAAAGAAATTAGTAATTTCTCACCAATCCCCTTAGATATTCACATGATGACTAAAAACCCAGAAAAACTAATATCTAATTATGCATTTCCCACAACCAATGTAATTGGTATTCACGTTGAATCAACACAACACATTCATCGGGCTTTAACGCTTATTAAAGAATTAGGTAAAAAGTGTGAGATCATAGTTAATCCAGGAACGTCTATTTCCACGATAATACCCGTTTTAGATTTCGTTGATCAAGTAATGGTCATGTCTATAGATCCTGGAACTAGTGGTACTAATTTTATTGATTCTTCAATAAAAAAAGTAGCATTGCTTGATAAAATGCGTAAAAAATATCATTACCATTATCAAATTGAAGTTGATGGAAGTATCAACGATCACAATATCAAAAAATTGATACCAGCTGGTTTAGATATTGCAGTTTCTGGTTCCTTTATTTTTAACGGAGATTTGAAAAAACAAATTGAAATACTTAAAAACATATGATTTTTTACTATAATTAATGCCACATATACAAAAAAGCAGCAGTTGCAATAGAGCAACTGCTGCTTTTTTAATTAATATAAATATTTTTGAATAACCTTTTGAGGATCCTTACCTGAACGAATTTTCATTTCTAATTCAATAGCGACATCAGCCATAATTGACTGCGGATCAATCACGTGATAAGGATGATTCGGTGCTTTTTCTTGTGCTAAAGATAGTTCTGTACAACCAAGTAAAATCACATTGCATTTATATTGATCATGCATAATTCGTAAAATGCGATGATATAATTTCGCATCTACAACACCTTTTTCTTTAATATTGGAATATATGAGTTTAGTCACTAAAGGTTGCACTTCTGGCCCACCCAATTCTACATGCCGGCCTACTTTTTGTAGCTCATCAACATAAAGATGATCATAAATTGAACCTTCAGTTGCGATTAATCCTATTTTCTCTTCTTGTGGATACTCATCTATAAATTTATGCACTGCAATTCTCATCATGTGCAAAAATGGTATATCCGTTAAACTGGCTAACTCATCATAAAAATAATGTGCAGTATTGCAAGGCATTACAAAAAAATCTGGATTCAACTTTGCTTGCTGCAATACATCATCATGCAAATCACCAAAAAAATTAGGTTGACGATGATCTTTAATATAGGCTGTTCTATCTGGAATTTGAGCATCATTTACCAGAATATAGTTTAAATAATCCTGATCTTTTGTAATTTTTATACGGTGATTAAGCAGATGGACATAACTTTCAGTCGCAATCGTTCCCATCCCACCAATGATACTAAAAAAATGTTTCATTTTTTATTTTTCTAACTATTAAAATGTCCTTCTTGTTCTTCAAGCTTGTTAATTACCTGCTGGGCCACGGTAATATCAGAAGGATATGGTGTATTGATACCACGAACCTTTTGAAAGCCATCCTCACCTTTACCACAAATTAAAACAATATCGTCTTTAGATGCCATACTAATAGCATCATAAATGGCTTTTTGGCGATCCAATTCAATTGTGACATCAACTTTTGAATGGTCAATTCCCGTATCAATTTCTTGGGCAATCTTTTTTGGATCTTCAAAACCAGGATCATCAGTAGTCAAGAAAGCTTTGGTAGCATATGCATTTAAACTATGACTAAAGCCTGGTCGACGTGATACACCTTTGTCACCCGGTGCGCCAACAACAACAATAATTTTAGGATTATTAAACTCACGTTGCATGAACCCCATTAGAGCCATCATTGAGGCTTCATTATGTGCATAATCAACTACAACAGTTCCATGCTTTTTTGTGATTTCAGTCTGCATTCTTCCAGGAACAGTAACTTCACCAATTCCCTTTGCAGCGGTAGCATAATCTAATCCTGCCAACCCAGCACCAATTACAGCGGCAGTACCATTAGATTCATTAAAATCGCCCAACATCTTTAACTTATAACTACCAGCAATTGGCAATTTTTTAGCTTTCGGACTAACGCAAAGAAGCTGGAAACAAGTTTGAATCATATCAATTTCTTGAGTTGAATAGCGAAAATCAATTGTTTGCTTCAAGGCAGGATTAGAAAACTTTTCATCAGCAAATAAATATATGCTATCAGGAGCTGTTGTTGTCGTTGCTGCTGCATAAACTTCCTCAAAGTGATCAGTTTGAGCATTAATAATGCATTTACGGGCATTAACAAGCAATTGCAACTTACAATGTAAATAATCCGCGAAATTCGGATGTTCATTTGGTCCAATGTGGTCTGGAGAAATATTCAAGAAGAAACCTAAATCATAAGTTAAACCAAACACACGATTCTTCTTGTATGCTTGACTTGAAACTTCCATTACCAAATGCGTCATCCCGTTATCAACAGCAGTACGCATATCGCGAAATAGATCCAGTGATTCTGGTGTCGTTAAGCTAGACTTAAACGTATCTGCTTCATTTTGTCCCACAACATTATTTACAGAAGAAATTAGGGCAGTTTTCCCACCATTAAATTGATCTAACATTCCTTTTAAAAAGTATGCTGTCGTGGTTTTACCTTTGGTTCCCGTAATTGCTACAACGTATAGGTCATCTTGAGGGAACCGGAAAAATGCTGCCGACAATAAAGCCATTGCCTTAGATACATCACGCACAATTAAGGCATGCATTCCTTTTCCTTCTGGATATGGTTGTTCAGCTACGTAACAATTTGCGCCATTATCCTTAGCCATCGACAAATAAGTTGGACGAAATCCTGCTCCCTTACAGAAGAACAAGGTGTTAGTTTGGATATCACGCGAATCATATGAAACATACTCCATCCTTGCCGTAACTGTGTCCTGAACTGCACTTGATTTAAGCAAATGATGTTCTTTTAAAATTAAAATACAGGTATTTAAAGAAATACTCATGTTATACCCCTCTATTGTTGATCTTAGTCAAAATTATAACATAGCTAGCCATTAATTTTTGCATTCTTTGGATTTAATGGTAAACAAATGATAAAACTAGTCCAATCTGCCCCAGATTCGCAACTGATTGTACCATGATGTAATTCAACAATACTCTTAGTAATCGATAATCCCAAACCAGTTCCACCCGTTTCAGTGTTACGTGATGGTTCTACCCGGTAAAAGCGTTCAAAGATTTTTTTAAGTGAAGATGAGGGAATTGGGGCTCCGTTGTTTTCAACTCTTAATTCAACTTCATTATTATTCACTAAATTAGCTATTAACTTAATTTGAGTTGCACCTTTACCATATTTTAAAGCATTGGTAATTAAATTATTATACACTCGCACTAATTTCTCTGGGTCAGCTTGAATCGTTAACTCCTTTGGTCTAGTCTCAATGCTAAAAGTAATTCCCTTTTCATGTGCTTCAAATTCAAATCCAGCAGCAACTTGTTCTAACATTGAGAAAATGTGTAGAGACGTCAAACTAAGTTTCGTACTAGTTGATTTTAGAGTGGTATAATCTAGCAAATCATGAGCTAAAGATTTCATCTGTTCAGCTTTCATATAAGCAATATCGAGATACTTTTGTTGATCTTTAGGATCAGCAACACCTGATTTCAACAATCCCAAATAACCAATAATTGATGTCAATGGTGTTCTAATGTCATGTGAGACATTACTAATTAACTCATCTTTTGAACGTTCAATTGCTTTTTCTTCATTAATTGCATTAACTGTACTAGCAACCAAAGAATTAATTGAATCTATCACCTTTTGCAGATCTGTTTTTACTTTAAAAGAAATTGTGTGATCAAAATGGCCCTGGGCAATGTAATGTAATTCAGAAATAACATGACGCAATTGCATTTGATGATAACGACGAATTAAACGCCAATAAAGCACAATTAGGTCAGCAATTCCCATCATAATCAAAAAAGTATTTTGCCATGACCATAAGTGACGACCCCCAGCAAAGGTAATCGTTTTTTTTAAAAAATAAATTCCATTGACTAAATTTTGGTTCTGTAAAATTGTTAGATAAATTAGAATAACAATCGATAAATTTAATAACAGTAATAGTACTACTGTTATTACGCCTTCAGCAAACAACTCGCTCTTTTCTGCAGCTGTGAGCTTTACACGTTCCTTTTTCATTAATTAAGCCTCAACTTTATAGCCGACGCCCCAAACTGTTTGAATAACATCTTCGCCCCCAGTGGCTTTTTGAATCTTGTCACGCAAATGTGACACATGAACCATTACAGTTTTTGCTGAAACAATTGATTCTTGCTGCCAAACCCGCTCAAAAATTTCATCAGCAGAAAAAACACGATTAGGATGACTTGCGAGTAAGTACAAAATACCAAATTCCAAAGCTGTCAGCTGAATATCTGTACCATCAATCGTTTTTACTTCATGCGAATCACGGTTAATAACCAATGGTCCAATTTCTAAAATATCAGGTTCATCATCTTTAACTTGTCTTTGACTTCGACGAAGAAGTGAACGAACTCGTGCCATTACTTCAAGTGGGTTAAATGGTTTAGAAACATAGTCGTCAGCACCAGTGATTAGACCTTGAATTTTATCCATATCTCCAGTTTTAGCAGAAACAATAATAATTGGAATATCCGAGTCTTTCCGGACTTCCTTAATTACATCAATTCCACTCATATTTGGCATCATCACATCTAAAATCATTAATGCAATATCTGGACTTGTTGTAAGTTTAGTAATTGCTTCTTTGCCGCTATAAGCCACGACGGGTGTGTAACCTTCATTTTTAAGGTAAATACTTAATAATTCAACGATTTCTTTGTCATCATCAACTACCAAAATTTTCATTAGGTTCTTCCCTTCTTTTTGTTTTGTTGAATCCTTCATATATAGTGTAGCAGAACTTATGTCTCATATTTTAGCTAATTTAACTGTAATCACCTAATATTCGAACTCATCTTATCTTTTTATTAAAAAAAGCCAGGACATTTGTAACGAGTGGCAAAAGTTAGACAACTTGCGCCACTCATTATACTTCCCAGCTAAAATATTATTTATTAATTCTAATTATATTTAAATATTCAATGAGCCACTGATGATCAATATAGCCCTGACATTTATTATTCTGATCCTGAATTCGAATTTCTTTAGCCTTACTCAAGAACTGCAACACTTGAGCTAAACTGATTCTTTCATCAATCGTAATTAAGTTGTCAAATAAATTATGGGGCTTCGGGTTTAATTTAAGCAATAAACAAGCCTGAGATACAGGTGTTTCATAAAAATCATTTACCATACTACCATGAAAGAAGTCCTCTACAAAGCTAGTAGCCGGATGACGCAGAATAGTTTGTGGCTGGTCAACTTGTACTAACTTACCGTTTTTCATAATTCCAATTCGATCCGCTAATTTAAATGCCTCATTCATATCATGAGTAACAAAGACAATAGTATTATTCATTTTTCGATGCAAATCTAAAACGAGATTTTGCAGATTATTTCTTGCCAAAGGATCAAGGGCACTAAAAGGCTCATCCATTAAAATAATTTGCGGATTAGCGGCAATCGCTCTTAAAATACCAATTTTTTGCTGTTCACCACCTGATAAATCTTTTGGATAGCGATTATAAAATCTTTCTGCATCTAGTCCAACATCATGTAATAATCTTTCAACCATTTGCTGTTGATTTATTTGTTCACCCTTAAGCATAGGTACAAGAGCGATGTTCTCGGCAACTGTCATATTGGGAAATAATGCGTTTTGCTGAAATACATAGCCAATATTCCATCGTAAGGAACGTAAATTATAATCTGTAACTTTACGATTATTAACAAGTATATTTCCTTCGCTAGGTTCTTTTAAGCGGTTAATCATTTTAATAGACGTAGTCTTCCCACTACCAGAATTTCCGACTAAAACAAACAGTTCTCCTTGGTGAATATCTAAATTCAAATCATTAACTACCAATTTACTAGCAAAATATTTCTTTACATGTTCAAATTTAATTGCTGTTGTCACTTTTATTTCTCCTTGATCAAGTGATGGTTAACTAAAAAGCGATGTGCAACTACAGCTGGAGCAATATTTTTAACATTTACTTCATAGTTCATTTCTTGCATCTGCTGTTCTGTTATTCGTCCAGCAAGCTTATTTAAACTTCGTACAATTTGTGAATGCTTGCGAGCAAATTCCAATTTCATCAAGGGAGCTCCTTGATAAATTGGAAAATTGTGTTGATCATCTCGTAGAATACTCAAATGATATTGTCGCAATTCACTATCTGTCGAATAGGCATCGACAATATTGACTTTGTTCTGGTGAATTGCTTGATAACGTAATGCAGGTTCCATTGATCTAACAGGAAAATCAATGCCATATATCTTTTTTATCCCTTTAAGCCCATCATCGCGATCAATAAATTCAAGTGTCATACCACCTCTTAATTGAGATTGGATATTTATCAAATCGCTAATTTTGTTTAGCCGGTGTGCTTTCTTAAACGAATTTTTTACTGCTAATGCATAAGTATTGTTATATGCCATTGGTTTTAATAGAGTTAGCTTGTCCTGCTTTTTAATCAACTTTTGGGCCTTCTCATACGTTTGCTGTTCAGTTAAACCAACCGCTTTTTGTGGTTTTTTAGCTAATGTTTCCAGAATTGTCCCAGTAAATTCTGGATAAATATCAATTCTAGCTTTGTTCAACGCACTATACAAAAAAGTAGTCTTTCCAAAATTTGGTTTTAAAATGACTTTAATATGTGGGTCATCCTGCTCAATTAGCTCTTTATACATATTAATTAAAATTTCTGGTTCTGAACCAAGTTTACCAGCAATTGTTACTATTTGCGTTTGATTAGCCATTGTAGAATAAATACCACTTCCGAATGTTAAAAGAACACCCATACTTAATACAATAAAAACTGTTTTTAAAGATGAATGATCTAGCCACTTGATAAGAATACTTAAACTAATTGCTAAAATTCCTGAACAAACTGCACCAATTATAATTAAGGAAGTATTATTACGATCAATTCCTAAAAGAATAAAGCTTCCAAGTCCCCCCGCGCCAATTAAAGCAGCCATTGTTGCAGTTCCTACAATTAATACCATTGCTGTTCTAATACCGGAGATAATAGTTGGCATCGCTAATGGTAATTCAACTTTGACTAATTTCTGCAAAGGCGACATACCAAATGCATTAGCAGCTTCCTCATATTCCTGATTAATACTAGTCAATCCAACATAAGTATTTTGAAAAATTGGTAGTAGAGCATAAATGACTAAAGCTATTACTGCTGGCACAGTACCAATACCAACAAATGGAATTAGTAGTCCAAGTAATGCTAAAGACGGAATTGTTTGTAGTATGCTAGTTAATTGAAGTAAACATTCAGCAGCTTGACAATGTTTTACTGCCCAAAAAGCAAGTGGCATTGCAATAATCATTGCAATTAATAGAGAAATCATTGATATTTGCAAGTGTTGTAACAAAGCAACCCCTAAATCACCTCCGCGCTTACTTAAGATTTGTAAAATTTGACTCATATACTCACCTCTTAATTATTTAAAACAATAACTTTTCCTAAATTTTGTGAACTTTCTAAAAAATTATGTGCTTGTTGCAATTCACTAAGTTTAAAAATTTTTTCCGGTCTAATTTTAATATTATAAGCATTTATATATTCTAATAAATTGTTTAATATATTTTCAGAAACATTATTGGAGTAGAAACTAGTTAAATACGAATTAGTAGCAAAATCAATTATTGGATCAATATTCTCTAAACTCCATTGGCCTCCTAATTGACCTGTACTACAAACAATACCGCCTGCTTGGACATGCTTAAAAGTATCTTTAATAGTTTTAGGACCAACTAATTCTAAAACTTTACTGTATCTATCATTTGTTTGTAAACTATTGTTTATATCTAAAACAATATGATCATAACCATAATCTAATAAAGATCGCTTTTTGGTTATATTTCTTGTAGCAGCTGTCAAAATGCAAGTGGGAAACTTAGCCTTAACTAAATTAACGAAGGCTAGCCCAACTCCACTACTTCCTCCACGAACTAAAATAGTTTCATCAGCAACTATTCGCAGATTGAGTAAAGAACCATATGCTGTATAATACGATTCCGGCAAAGTAGCAAGTGAGATCCAATCTAATGAAGTCTTAATTGGATAAATTTGTTTGTTCGGTACCAATGTATATTCTGCATAGCTACCATCAAACGCCCGTCCCATCTCTCCCATTAAAGAGACTACCTTTTGTCCAACTGGTATGCGGTCAGAATCTGTTGATATTGAAATCTCTCCTACACACTCAATCCCTAAAATTCGCGGAAATTTCACAGAAGGTGACAACCCTTGTCTAGTAACTATTTCAGAATGATTTATCCCGAAACCTTTAACCTTAATTAATGACCACCCTGGCTTTACTTTTGGCCGTGATACTTCCATGTAACGTAACTGATTTATATCACCTGGAGTCTCAACTACTACAGCTTTCATTATGCAACCTCTTTTCATATTTGCCTTAATTTCTTTTATTTAATATAATTTTTACAGGATAAAATGTAAAGTAGGCACTTAAAAGTTGTGTACATACTTTTAGTTAGAAATTAATTTGTGGAGGTTAACATCATGTCTCGGAAAACATTAGAACAAAATGGAATTTGTCCAGTAGCTACTACGATAAACTTACTTAGTAGTAAATGGAAAATCTTAATTATGCGTGATTTATTAACTAAGAAAATGCGCTACTCGGAGTTAAAAAATAGTGTCTCTGGTATTAGTCAGAAGATGCTGACTCAAAGCTTACGTGAAATGGAAAATGATGGTTTAATTAAGCGAAAAGTTTTTCCAGTTATTCCGCCCAAAGTTGAATATAGCTTATCGAAACTAGGACAAAGTATGCGTCCAGTAATTGATGCAATGGCTGACTGGGGGAGCACATATCTGGATAAAAATCCAACTAAACGAAAAGAAATTAAATAACTATTTCTTATAAAAATTTGAGTCTAAGCACTATTTAGTTGCTAATTATCTAAGTGCAAATTAAAAGACTAACTTTATCTAAATGATGAAAGTTAGTCTTTAATAAATTTAGCATAGTTTATATTCAATTTTATTTTTCTTTTATAACGAAGTGCACTAAAAGAAAGCTAATAAAATAGTTTTTAAATTATTCAATTTCTTTTTTACCAGTATACAATTCGTAGTAGTATCCCTTTTGCTTTAGCAATTGGTCATGGTTACCTGCTTCAATAATATGACCATGATCAAGAACTAAAATCAAATCAGAATTAACAATTGTGGATAAACGGTGCGCAATCACAAAACTAGTCCGACCAGCAAGTAGGTTATCCATTCCAGACTGAATTAATTTTTCTGTTTGAGTATCAATACTTGAAGTTGCTTCGTCTAAAATCATTACCGGTTCATCAGCTACCATTGCTCGAGCAATACTTAGTAATTGCATTTGACCTTGTGAAAGATCGCCACCATTACCATCAATGATAGTTTGATAGCCTTCATCTAAATGATGAATAAATTCATCTGCATGTGACAGATGAGCAGCTTGATAAATATCGTCATCACTAGCACTTCTATTACCAAAGCGAATATTATCCATAACAGTTCCGGTAAACATATGTGTTTCTTGCAAAACAATTGATAAAGATTGCCGTAAATCATCTTTTTTAATTCGCTTCAATGGGATCCCATCATAAGTGATTGTACCGGAATCTATTTCATAAAATCTATTCAACATATTAGAAATAGTAGTTTTCCCAGCACCTGTTTCGCCAACTAGAGCCACTTTCATTCCTGGTCTGGCATCAAGAGAAATATTATATAAGATTTGCTTATCAGGAGAATAACTAAAATTGACATTGTCAAAAACAATGTGACCCTTTACCGTAATCTTTTTTATTGTTCCATCTGCTTGGGGCACATTCCAGTGCCACATTCCCTTAACATTTTCATCTTTTGAAATTGTTACATCGCCATCATCGATCTCAATAGGTTGATCTTCTAAATCAAAAATTCTCTTAGCACCAGCTAAAGCCATTACAATTGAGTTTAATTGTTGCGATATTTGGGCAATCGGCATTGCAAATTGTTTCGATAACTGCAGGAAAGCACCAATGACTCCAAGCGATATTGGTGCAATGCGATTAATCGCTACTGCACCGCCTAAAATAGCAATTAAAACATAAAGTAAATTCCCCATGTTTCCCATAATTGGAAATAAAATGGTGGCATAAGTATGAGCCTTACCTGATGCAGCTTCCAATGCCCGATTATAGCCTTCAAAATCTTCTTCTACCTCGGGTTCATGACTAAATACTTTAATTACTTTCAAACCATTCAACATTTCTTCATTATAACCATTGACTTGGCCAAGTTCTTTTTGCTGTTTTTGAAAGTAGTAAGCCGATTTAGATGTTAGGAACCGTACGATCCCGATTGATAAGACAAAAACAATCAGAGTAAATATTGTCAATTGCCAACTTAAACTAAGCATAGCCCCCAAAACAAAGATAATATTAAGTCCTGAATTGATAAATTGGGGAATTGATTGCGAAATCATCTGCATCAATGTATCAATATCATTTGTATAACGACTCATTATATCGCCGTAATCATTCTCATCAAAGTATGCAATAGGCAACTGCTCCATGTGTTCGAACATCTCGTTACGTACACGGTATTGTACTTTCTGGGCTAACACAGCCATCAACATGGCAAACAGATAGCTAGAAATAAAACCGATTGCGTACATACCAAACATTACCATTATTGCACGCCAAAGTGGCCCAAAGTCTGGATGAGCTTGCTTAGTTAACGGAATAATATAAACATTGATTAACCGTTCAATGAACAATGATCCAGCAACTGTTGAACCTGCCGCTAAAATTATTGCAATAATTGATGTGATGAGCATCCATGGACTAGTATTTACCACTAATTTTAGCAGACGATATAAAGTTTGAGACTTCTTCTCCTTCATACTTGTATTCTTATTTTTTCCTGCTTTATCCAACTTCATCACCTACTTCTTCTGTTCTTCTTGGAACTCAGCAATTGAACTGTACAAATCGTTACGCTTCATCAATTCATCATGTGTACCAATATCCTGAATTTTACCATCATCCATCACAACAATTCGATCCGCATCTTTAATTGAAACAATTCGTTGTGAGATGATAATTTTTGTTGTATCCGGCATATTTTTAGACAATGATTCTCGAATTTCACGTTCAGTTTGAGTATCAACTGCAGAAGTTGAGTCATCTAAAATTAGAATTTTAGGGTTCTTAAGGAGGGCTCGTGCAATTGTAATTCTTTGCTTTTGTCCACCAGAAACATTTGCTCCACCTTGTTCAACCATTGTGTCATATTGATTAGGCATTTCACGGATAAAATCATCTGCATGTGCAACTTTAGCTGCCGCTACAACTTGATCGTCGGTAGCATTTTCATTTCCCCATTTTAGATTTTCTTTGATTGTACCTGAAAATAGCACATTATTTTGTAAAACCATTGCTACATTATCACGCAATGTTTTTAAATCATATGATTTAACATTATGTCCAGAAACACGTACCGCACCAGATACAGTATCATACAAACGAGGAATCATCGCCACCAAGGTTGATTTAGACGATCCAGTTTTACCAATTATCCCCAGGGTTTCACCTGCATTGATATGCAAATTAATATTACTTAAGGCTAGCGCTTTATCTTCTTGGTCATACTTAAAATTGACATGATCAAAAATCACTTCACCATTATTCAAATGAGTCAATGGCTTACGTGGATTTTCAATTGAAGGCTCTTCGTTAATTACGTCCGCTATTCTTCGACCACTGGCAGATGAAAGAACTAGTTGCGTGAAAATCATTGCCAAAATATTTAAACTATTCAAAACTGAATTTGAATAAGAAAACATTGAAATCAGTTGACCTGTTTGTAAAGTGCCACCCACGATTTCTTTAGCTCCAAACCAGCAGATGGCTAAATTAGAAATATTTAAAACTGCAATTACAATCATCGAATTAAGTGACATAATCTTCTGCGCAGTTGAAAATAATTTGTAAATAAATCCTGAAGCTTTATTGAATTTTACCGTTTGTGGTTTTTCCTGAACAAAAGTCTTTACTTCACGTATTCCACGAACATTCTCTCGAACAACTTCGTTCATTTGGTCATAACCCTTAAAGATTTTAGGAAAATACGGACTGACGCTTTTGATTACTAATGCTAACAGTAATATAAAAACCGGTGCCAAAACCACAAAAATAAGCGATAATCGTGGACTAATAATGAGTGACATGATTATCGAAACAATCAGCATCATTGGGGCTCTAACAGCAATTCTAATCAATATTTGATACGCCATCTGAACGTTATTAACGTCTGTTGTCATTCGCGTAACTAAACTTGCACTGGAAAACTTGTCAATGTTTTCAAATGAGTAATCCTGAACATGATAAAACATATCCTTACGCAAATTCGCAGCAAATCCTGCCGCAGCGTGAGCGGACACATAACTAGCTCCTGCTCCCAATACTAAGGAAATAACAGTAATAACTAGTAGAATCAAGCCCCATTTTGTAATATAAGACATGTTGCCTTTCATGATTCCATTATCAATTAAAATACCAACCAGATATGGAATTAACATTTCAATGATAACTTCACCTGTAACAAGTAATGGCGACAACAATGATAAATTCTTATACTGCCTAATTGATTTACGCAGTGTGTTAATCATTAAATACCTCTTTCTATTCAATACAAAATGTTGTTTCTTTTCTACAAGTAACTTATTTTAAAAAGGATAAATAGATTATTAAACCTATTTATCCCCTTTTAAATATAGAGTTCTTTTAGTATAGCTCTTTTCTTGACAAAAAGCACTTTATTTGTTTTTAGCAGCCGGTGAGAAAACGGAACCAACAATTTCAAAGTGTCGCCGAAATAACCACCGAATGCCGTAGGCAATAAGAGCAATAATAATATTGGTCATACCAGGTAAAACCGGATTAACTACTTGCAGCGCTGGAATTGATAACACCATTAGCCAGCCATATAAAACCACTATTATTCCTGCCATACCCAAAATAATTTTGGTCCAAGGAATTTTTTTATTCTTGCCATTATCCGGTAGAAGCCAAGTATTATACTTGGTCATAAAAATTCCCATTAATACCCCAATGCTAATTAAAGTTAAAATTCCCATTTGTGAATTATTTTTAGAATTTGGCTGGAACAATGCTATTAACCCAAATATACCCACAAAAATTGCAACATAAAGTAATGCACTATCAACTGCATACTGCCAAAACGGAATATCTGCTGCAGTTTTGAGCTTAGGTTTTAAAATATCAGCCGCTTTGATTTTAGGTGACATATTATAAAAGGTGTTAGCTGGTTGCCCATGGCGCTGGGCAATGAGTAAATCTGGCAAAAGCTTATCGATTTTGCTTATTGCAGTTTTTTGACTCAGCTTACCTTGATTTTCTAATTCTTTTTGCAAACGAAAAATATAGTCAGCATTCTTTTTACTTAATTGTTTGCGTAATTCTGCAGGTGCCATTTGTCTGACTTGCTCTTCCATATTCTGATTAGCAACTTTATCTTTCAGTTTTGTTTGCTGATCAGCATCTATTTTTACTTGTTCTTCTTGTTTATTTTCTGCCATTATTTTTTCCTAAACGTTAAATCTAAATTCAATAATGTCACCGTCTTGAACTTCATAATCTTTACCTTCAAGACGTAATCTACCAGCTTCTTTAACTTTTTGCATGGTTTCATACTTATTTAAATCGGCAAAAGAGACAACTTCTGCTCGAATAAAGCCACGTTCAAAATCGGAATGGATTACTCCAGCTACTTGTGGTGCCTTCATCCCTTCATGAAAAGTCCACGCACGCGTTTCAGGACCACCAGCTGTAAAGAAAGTTCGCAGCCCCAATAGATGATATGCAGCCCTAATCAAACGATCAAGTCCAGATTCAGTTACTCCTTCTGCTTCCAGAAATTCAGCTTTTTCATCATCATCAAGACCGGCAATTTCTTCCTCAGTCGCTGCAGAAATTCCTAAACATTCAGCATGCTCTTTGTCAGCATGCTTTTTAACAATTTGATAATAATGATCATTTTCTGCATCTGCCATTGATTCTTCAGCAATATTCGCAACATAAATAACCGGTTTAGCTGTTAAAAGAAATAGGCCCCTAACAATCTTCAGTTCATCATCATTAAAAGTAATTGAGCGAACAGCCTTACCTTCTTCTAAAACTGGCTTAATCTTTTGTAAAACTTGTAATTCAGCCTTGGCATCCTTGTCATTTTGTTGAGCTAGTTTCTTTACTTTATTAATTCTTCTGTTTACTGCGTCCAGATCAGAAATTGCTAATTCTAAATTTATCGTATTAATATCTTCTTCTGGATCAACCTTGCCAGTTACGGATGTTATATTATCATCTTCAAACGCTCTTACAACGTGAATAATTGCGTCAGTTTGCCGTATATTTTCTAAAAATTTGTTACCAAGTCCTTCACCTTTAGAAGCCCCCTTAACCAATCCTGCAATATCGGTAAATTCAAAAGTTGTGTGCACTATTTTTTTGGCCGGAATCAATTCTTGGATTCTACCCAAGCGTTTATCCGGAACTTCCACCATTCCAACATTCGGCTCAATCGTAGCAAACGGATAATTGGCCATTTCGGCTCCAGCTTTGGTAATCGCATTAAACAACGTTGACTTTCCAACATTTGGCAAACCTACAATTCCAGCAGTTAATGACATCTTCAACCTCTTCTTATAAAAATTATTTATTATCTTGATTAAAATCTGGTAACGCAATTGATGCTTTAGGAATATATAGCTCATTTTTACTATTTACCGGATCATTAGCTTTAGTTAAAACTTTCTTTAAATTATGAACAAATTTTGCTCGTGAAATTAGCACGATATGCCCACATCCCATACACTTTAAACGAATGTCTGCACCTAAGCGCAGGATTTCCCAATTGTTTGTTTTGCAAGCATGCGGTTTTTTCATCAATACCGTATCTGCTAAATTATAAGCAATATCCTTATTCATCTAAATCAACACCTAATATTTCAAGAATTCTGTTTAGCTCATCGACAGAAGAAAAACCTATCGACAAATGTCCATTACCTTTTTTACTTTCAGAAATATTAACACTTGAGCCTAGCTTGTTAGCTAGCTGGTGTTCGCTTGCTTTAATAAAGGCAGATTTCTGAATTACCTTTTTCTGCGGTTTTTGCGAATTTAAACTAGCTACTAAAGCCTCAACTTTCCTAACAGGCATTCCTTCTTTAACGACTTGTTTAGCAACCTCATCGATTCTATCTTTGTTTTTTAATCCTAAAAGTGTTCTGGCCTGTCCCATCGACAATTCACCATGTTGTAACAAGTGCTTGGTCTTATTTGGTAAAGTCAATAATCGCAAGTAATTAGCGATATATGGTCGAGACTTGCCCATTCGCTTAGATACTTCTTCCTGGGTTAGACCCAAATTTTTTTGCAGCATCTCATACGCTTGCGCTTCTTCTAGCGGAGTTAAATCCTCACGTTGCAAGTTTTCGAGAACAGCAACCTCCATCATTTGACTTTCACTAAAATCACGAACAATTGCCGGAATGGTGGTTTTCTTTGCTAATTTTGATGCACGATAACGTCTTTCACCAGCAATAATTTCATAACCATTAACTGATTTACGCACAATGATTGGCTGAAAAACACCGTTTTCCTTAATTGAATCGGCCAACTCTTTCAAAGTTTTATCATCAAAACTTTTCCTAGGCTGATATGGATTGGGTCTAATTTCACTTAAATTAATATCAAAAATTTCTTCTTCGGTTTCTTCAGCTTGCGGTTCATCTTCAAATAATGCCTCAATTCCGCGTCCGAGACCGCCATGCTTCTTACTTTCTTTATTTTTTAAGTCTCTTACCATGATTCTTTAACACCTCCTTGGCTAAATCATCGTATACCTTAGCACCGCGTGAGTTAGGGGCATATTCAGTAATTGCTTCCCCGTAACTAGGCGCTTCCGCTAATTTGGTGATTCGAGGAATAATTGTCTTATAAACTTTATCTGCAAAATAAGATCGAACTTCCTTAACAACTTCAGCTCCCAAGTTGGTTCGAGCATCAAGCATTGTCATTAAGACTCCTTCAACCCCTAAATCTTTATTGAAATGCTTTTGAACTAGTCGAATTGTATTAAGTAACTGACTTAATCCTTCCATTGCATAATATTCACTTTGAACGGGAATCAAAATTGAATCTGATGCGGTAAAAGCATTAATTGATAATTGCCCAAGAGATGGTGGACAATCAATAAAAATAAAATCGTAATCTTCACTAACCGTATCAAGAGCTGATTTTAAACGTGTCTCACGAGCCATCATGCTGATTAATTCCGTTTCGGCACCCGATAAGTTAATTGTTGCTGGTACAAGGTCTAATTTAGTAGTTGTGGTGTGAAAAATTGTGTCTTTTAGTGGAACATCATTAATTAAAACGCTATAAATATCTTGATTAATTTCTGATTTTTCAATTCCTAACCCAGAAGTTGCATTTCCTTGAGGATCAATATCAACAATTAATACTTTATATCCACGTTCAGCAATTGAAGCAGCTAAGTTAATGGTCGTTGTGGTTTTGCCAACACCACCCTTTTGGTTAGCCACAGAAATTACACTCACCATATTTTCCATACCTTCCTACTTCCTTTTCATTTCAATTGTAATCATATAATCATCAGGGTCATTATTTTCTTTGACTTTAACCTTAATACCAGATTCTTTAGCTAATTTTACAGCACGTTTAATTGTATTAATTTGAACTTTCATATCCTTGGGTATTCGATTAACCGCACGCTGTGTTTGCTCTGTTTTTGCCTGTTCCTTAATTTTGGCTTTTTTATCCGCAAAATATCCCTCAACATCACGAGCAATTTTTTCTGTTTCACTGACATTAAGATTATTAGCTAATACTTCATCAAGTACTCGACCCTGATCTTTCTCGCTTAATCCGACTAAACTGCGACCATGTCTTGGCGAAATTTCACCACTAGCCAAATAGCTCTGTACTTTGGGAGTTAACTTTAATAACCTTAATTTGTTAGCTACATATGATTGTGATTTACCAATATTTTGCGCTAATGTTGTCTGAGTTAAATGATTCAACTGCATTAAGTTACTATACGCTTGTGCTTCATCAATTGGATTTAAATCTTCCCGTTGCAAGTTTTCAATTAAGGCAAGAGAAGCAGCCTGGCTATCGTCCATATTATTCACAATAGCAGGAATACGTTCCCATGCTAGATGCTGCGCTGCCCGAAAACGTCGTTCACCGGCAATGATTTCATAATCTTCACCCTTTTCACGAACAATGATCGGTTGCAATAAGCCATCTTTATCAAGTGTTGCCGCTAATTCACGAATTGATTCTTCAGAAAATTCTCGTCTTGGTTGATAAGAATTTGGCTTGATCTTAGTTAATTTAATATCTTGAATTTGTTTATCCTTTGAAATTTCGTCATGATGACGTAAAGACGAAAAAATTGACATATCAAGTCCTCCTATTACTGAATTGGTTTACGATGAGGGGTGCCCGCTTGGCGCGGATACTTCTTGGGTGTAGACTTTATTTTTTGAATAAGGACTAGCGTTCGTTCTTCATTACTATCTGGTAATCGTAATTCTTCTGTTTTAAGCACTTTACCACCAAGTACACTGATAGCCTTTTGACTTTTTGCTAATTCACTTTCAGCTTTTGGTCCCTTCAATGCCACAAAATAACCTTTCTGCTTAGTTAGTGGCAAACAATATTCACTTAAAACTGCCATATTAGCTACCGCACGCGCAGTAACAAGGTCAAATTGTTCACGATAAAGTTTGTTTTGACCGATATCTTCAGCACGACCATGAACAAGTTTTACATCCTTAAGATTTAAATTATTGACTAAGTCTTGCAAAAAGGTCAATCTCTTTCCTAGTGAATCAACTATTGTTAATTTTAGACTCGGTTGCATTATTTTAAGTGGAATTGAAGGAAAACCTGCTCCTGCTCCGACATCACACAAAGTACAACCTGCTTCAAAAATATCATAAAAAGCAAATAGAGGTGTCAAACTATCAAAGAAATGCTTGAGATATACCTCGTCAAGTTCCATTATCCTTGTAAGATTAACGTGCTTATTTGCAGCTACTAAGATATTAAAGTATTGCTTAAATTGATTGACTTGGTTTTCATTTAAGTTAAAATTACGTTTTGCTAGTTCTTGAACAAATTTGTCAGGATTCATTTTTCACCCGTGAAACCTTGTTTCACACTCTTTAAATTTAACGCTAAATTTGGCTTATTGTAAAGCCATTACATCTCTTTAATTATGAAATATTTTTTGACAGTCGTCAAAGTCTAAGTGTAGGAAATAAGTTATAATATCGTCAAAGGAGAAAAAAATGATTATTACTTTAATTGTTCTGGCTTATTTGATCAGAAAAACATATAAGGGTTATCAAACTGGTTTTACAAAATTAGTCATCAATCTAATTTTTGCAGCCATTGTATTCATTGCTGCCATCTTCTTTCAAAATCCAGTTGGCAACTGGATTTATGCCCAAATTACTGGTAAAAGCATCCAAACCACACTCACTCCTGGTGATAATCTCATGCTCTTTCGCTTTTTGGCGTTCTTCATTATTTTATTTATTGGTAAAATAGTGATCAAAGTTTTTAAAAGTTGGCTACCAAATAAAAATCCACATACATCAAGTTTTGGAAATATTTTAGATAGCGTTTTAGGTGCAATCGCATCTTTTTTTGCTGGTTACTTTTTCATCTATATTATTTTATCAATGCTTAATGCTTTGCAAAATCCATGGTTTATTCAACAAACATTAGATTCATCGTTCTTACGCTTCATTATTTACAATACACCTGGACTTTCTAACGGTATGTTTAACACTATCTTTAGTATTAGTCGCACTGCTGCATAAAACGACAATATCTATAAATAGCTAATAAGATTGGCAACATCAAACAAATTGGCCTTGATATTTTTAAGCAAAACATCAAGGCCATTTTTCATTTTATTCAAAATTATCATATTCAACGTGATTATCATTATAAACAAAGATAGCTCCAATACGATTAGGTTTACTATGCCAGTCCTTGATTGGATGACCAGCAAAAAACAGCCTCTTGCATTCAATTTCTGCTTGTACAGAATCTTTAGTAAAAGTCGTTACTCCAGCTAAATCAGTTTCAACAGGATAACCTGTTCGCGGATCAATTAAATGGTGATATTTATGCCCATCGACTTCGAGATAACGTTCATAAGTACCACTAGTTACAGCTGAACATTCATGAACCATTTCCGACGTAATATTTTTACCACGAGGCTCCTTGGGATCTTGAACACCAACGACCCATTGACCATTGACACGTTTAGGACAATCACCAACCAATAATATATTACCACCTAGATTGATAATTCCTGCATGAACACCATACGCACGCCAATAATCACGGATGCGATCTGCAATCCATCCCTTAGCAATACCGCCCAAGTCAAGCTCCATTCCTAGCTTCTTCAAAAAAACTGTTTGATTAGAATCATTTAACTCAACATTAAAAGGATCAATCAACTTCATTTTTGCTTTAATTTGATCTTCGGTCGGCACATGAGCTCCTTTAAACCCAATTGCCCATAATTTTACTACTGGGCCAATTAAAGCATTGAACCCAAAATTCTCCCGACTTTTCATTACTGCCAATTTGATTAAATCATAAGTGCCACTAGAAACTTGCACTGGATGATCGCCTGCAGCATGATTAACACTCATTACTTCTGATTTATCCCGGTTTACTGTTAACAAATCTTCATAGTGATCAATTAAATCAAACGAATGGCTAATTATGTCTTCTTGGGCATTTCCAAATATTTGCAACGTGATTGATGTACCCAATGCGTGATGTTCACCAACTACTTGTTTCAATGCGATATTTTCAATCATTTTTTCTTATTTCTCCAAATACTTTTCTCTAATAATCATTTGCATCTGTTCACTCACTCCCAGCTGATTAATAATAAAATTATCTAGTCCACCATAGTTTTCACGTATCGAGATTAAACTAGTATCTAAAAAGATATTGGCAACTGATCCTAAAACACGCATATTGGTACGAAACTTATCATTTTCGCCTATTTCTTTAAACTTTTGATCACGCACAGCACGATAATTATTAAGCAAATAATTAGAATAAAGATAATCTTGTCGAATCACTTCCATATCAACACCTAAAATATACAAGAGTATTACTGTCACTAACCCTGTTCTGTCTTTTCCTTCAGAACAATGATATAAAATTGCCCCCTCATCAGTTTCTGTAATTAGTTGCATTATTTGGTAAAAACTATTTTGAGCAGCTTTATTAAGAATATGATTCCGATACCGCCAACACATTCTACGTAAGCCAGCATATTGATCGTGACGATACTTCTCAAATTCTCTCTTCATATTTAAGCCATTGTCTCCAGTATTATCCTCGGACGACAAGGGTATTAAGTAGTGTGCTATTCCTGGTAATTCTTGATCAGGATTTTTTTGATATTCTGCTGGTGAACGCAAATCAATAATTTTTTTGAGACCGTAATTAAGCAAAAATTGACTGTCCTCAGCTGTTATCTTACTAATATTACCAGAACGTAATAATCTATGTGACCTGATTCTACGACCTTTGTAACCCAAATAACCGCCTAAATCACGAGGATTTCGAACAGATTTTATTGGTAAAACAACTGGATCAGTCATTTCAATATCCTTTCTAAAATAAACAAAAAATAATCGGACAGGTACTCCTATCCGATTATTTTACTCTCTACTAGTTGTTCTAGCAAAAATTTATTTATTGGCATGTTCAACAAACTTAAAGAAGTTGTCCATCATTCCATCTAGTTGTTTAACAGTTGCTTCATCGGTAAGCTCACCAGTTTCTTTATCAAACTTACTTGGAGCTTGCCCAATTAATATTTCATTACCTGGCAAAACATTAGCGCTCATATCTGGTGAAAGTAAAATTTCACGAATATCTTCTTGCGCACGACTACTACCTTGACCACCATGTGAAGCACCAGCAACCGCAACAGGCTTCATCTTCATAACATTTGGTCCAGCATGTGAACCAAGCCATTCAAGACTGCTCTTTAATGCAGCAGGAATAGTGTGATCATATTCTGGTGTTGTAATTACAATACCATCAGCATTTTTAATATCTTCAATCCAAGCCTTAATTGTATCATCAGCCATATCCGTTCTTGAAAACGGAGTTAACTTATCAATTTCTTTTACTTCAATTTCTGCTTTATCACTATAACGCTTAGCTATAAATTGTGCTAAAAAGCGGTTATATGAAAAAGATGCATTTGTACCGACAATTGCTAATAATTTCATTCCTGGTCCTCCTACTTAGTAACTTGTGCGTACCAATCATCAACTTCATCGAAGAAGTGACCTAAGAATTCAACGGTTGACTTATCAATTAAGTCACCATTTTCATCAAATTGTTTCGGTGCGTTGCCCATCATGAACTCATCACCATTAAAGACTTCGGCGTTAAAGCCTGGGGCAGTAAGTAAACTCTTTAACCGACTTTGAGAACGAGATGCACCTTGAGGCATTGGAGAAGTTGACACAATCACAACTGGCTTACCTCTAAATGGATGAGTTGCGCAAGACATCCATTCTAAAGCACTACTTAAAGCACTGGTTACTGAGTGCTGTTGTTCCGGTGAACCAAGTAATACCAAGTCGGCATCCTCAATTTCCTTACTCAAAGTTTGAATAGACTCAGGAGTATCTTCACCTTCTTTAAACATTGGCAGACCTTTAACTGACGCCAGTTTAAAGTCATATTTATTAGAGAATTGCTTAGCTATAAATTTAAGCAACGCCTCATTAAACGAATTATTGGCATTTGAGCCAGATAATGCAAGTATTTTCATAAAAACCACCTTTCAGAAAACTAATTCCTTTACTAATTATAGCATATGGTAATTTTTTTAACATAAACTTGCTTGAAGCAAACCGTAGCAATTATTTAACTTATAAAATCAGTTTTTATCGTCACTGGAATCGAATAACGAATTTTTTCCATTTTTACTAAGCCAATCATTACGAATTGCATCGTTAACTTGCGCTTTCAATACATTGACAATTTGATCTTGCGAAAAATGAGCAATTTCATTAACAATTAGTGAGGCAATTCCCATTGTGGTAATCCAATTTGCAATAACAACATTCTTAACTTTGTCGTCAGAATATTCCGTTTCAGGGTATTGTTCTGTAAACTTCTCAACACCTAAATCAATCAGAGTATCTGAAATCACCTTGCTACCAAATTTACCATCAACAAACATGGCTCGGAAAAGATTTTGATGTTCCTTAGCAAAATCAATATAAGATAAATCCATATCAATCAACGGTTCGTTAATATATGTTTTTTGTAGAATACTATTTTTTAAATTATCTGCAA
This sequence comes from Lactobacillus sp. ESL0228, assembly GCF_003692825.1. Classification (NCBI taxonomy): domain Bacteria; kingdom Bacillati; phylum Bacillota; class Bacilli; order Lactobacillales; family Lactobacillaceae; genus Lactobacillus; species Lactobacillus sp. ESL0228. Next base: position 11,935 of record NZ_REHJ01000004.1, on the reverse strand, counting down.
TTTTACCTAAAACTTCCTGACGCAGCTCATCCATACCACTAAACTCAAGATATAAAGGCTGCGTTGAAAAATGTCCTGCATTAGCAATATTGCGTGCAGTAAGACTCTCCATCCCATCTTTAACAACCAGTTTATAGGCAATATTTAAAATCTTTTTTCTTCCTATTTCTTTTTTTCTCGCCATTGGTTTTCCCTTGACTATCTTCAGTAACTGCTACTCTTAACTAATTGTAATTTATTTATCTTAACAACCAGTCTACTTAAAAAACTCTAATTTTTTAGAAATTCGTCATAATAGGTCGAAACCATATCGCTTACTTCAGCTTTACTTAGACCTTGTGACGCACAAAATGAAAAAAATGCCGCCGATATAATATAACCTCTTTCACGATCATCGGTTAAATTTTCCGAAAATTTCATATTAATACTTTCATTTTTATAATCAGTTGATACTTCAATTGATTTATCTTGCGGAATTTCTTTCATTACTACACCTCAGATCACTTTATCGGCTTTAAATTCATGCTCTATTAACAGCAATCACCTAGATAAAAATACTAATACATAATTTAAAAATATATGCTAGTTGATTATTATTCTTACTCAAAAAGTAATTCTTTTAACAGAAAAAAAACTCCCAATCAACTACTTATATGATTCCAAAAAATAACAATTAATTATCTAACATTTAGAATAGTAAACTTAAAACAACTTTGTCAAGTAAAAAAATAATTTTTTATGCCAGATTTTTTATGAAAATAATTGTACCTACAAAAAAAGAATGATTTTATCATCCTTTCAAAAAATTTATAATATTAAATCATTACAGGAAAAACTAACTTTCTTTAGTCATTTGACCATCCATCATTTCATATATGTGATCTGCATATTTTTCTAATCGTGGATCATGCGTTACTAAAATAACTGCTTTATGATAATTTTTAGCTAAATTCTTAAATAATTGACCAACCTCATCAACATTTTTACTGTCAAGTGATGCCGTCGGCTCATCTGCAAGCAGCATCTCTGGATTAGCATATAGAGCCCGCGCAATCGCTGCTCGTTGCTGCTGACCACCTGATAATTCATTTGGATATTTATTCACTAAACCAGAAATTCCTAACTGACCTAATAATTTTTCCAATGTAGCTTTATCGATATTACCTGATTTTTTAACCCGATTAACTAGCTCAAATTGTTCTTTAATCGTCAAAAATGGAACCAAGTTATAAGATTGTAAAACAAAGCCGATTTGGTTTAAACGTAGTTTATTGCTTTCTTTAACACTTAGTTCAGATATATCTTTTCCTTTAATTAAGACTTTACCAGCTGTCGGCTTTTGTAGAGAACCAACCACGGTTAAGAAAGTACTCTTACCAGCACCAGAAGGACCCATAATCAAAACAACTTCACCTGCATTAGCTTGAAAATTGATATTTTTAAGTGCCTCAACAGTTGCTTCGCCTTTACCATAATTTTTTTGAACATTTTTTAATTCAATTACTGTCATCTTTATTCACCTATTGCTTTTGCTGGATCTACTTTTAAAATTGATCTAACAGGTATTAGACTACCAATAACACCCATTAACAACATACCAATTATTCCACTTAGCATAATTGTAGGCGTAAAACTCATTGGAACAGCTGCTGGCAATAATTTAGCAGTTAACAGCATCGCCAAAAAGCCAAGAAAAACACCTGTAATAACCAAAATAATTGATTGACTAATTGTTGCTCTTACTAAAGTACCACTTGGGATGCCTTGCGCACGCATTACGGCAAAATTATGCATTTTTTGCATCGTTAGAATGTATAAAAAAACAGCGATAATAATTAATGAAATTATAAACAAAAAGCCAATCATTAACTGAAATGTCATGTTTTGAGCCGTATAGCCCGGCAATTTGGTAATAAATTGCTTTATAGGATAAGTTTTGTTATTTCCATGATCATTATAATAATTTGATCGTCGAGAAATAATTGCTGATGCCTGCATTGTTGGAATACCCTGACGTAATGTTTTCCACATAGGTAAAGTACCATAAACAATTGGAGCAATATTGATTTTAGCATTTCTAGCAAAACCAACGATTCGGTATTTTTTCTTGGAACCATTTAATTCCAGTTTGTCATTTAAGTGATAACCCTTATCTTTAAATGCTTGATCAACTACAACCTCATCGCTCTTGTTGGCTTTTCTACCGATAATTATTTCTAAACCTTGATAGATAAATTGATTCTTTTTTATACCAATGAACTGGGCAGACACTTGCGTTCTTCCTTTGCTTTTAACAACAACTGGCGTCTGTCCTAACAATGCCTCATCATTGGTCATCTTGGCATTTTTTAAATCGGCCTTGTTTAGAACTGACTGACTTATACTGACATTAGCATTTTTATTTAAAACGACTTGCTTAGCCTGCCAAGATACAATTGCCTGCGTATTTTCACTGGCAAGACCTACTGCTAATGAGGATAAAACAAAAATCAGATAACTGATTAAGAAAATCATTAAAATAATCAAACCATAACGCATTTTTTCACGTTTTATCTCTTTTATTGCTAAAAACACTACTTTGCTCCTTCTTCTAATAATTCAAGTCCAGCTTTCAGATAGGTTAAAATCTTTTCTTTTTGATTTTCATTTTCGAGAATCATTCTAATTGCAGAATGACTAAGTACCATTGCACTCCAATTCTGACTATTCAGTTGAAGCAATCTTACATCAGGAAAATGTTGCGATAATGCGTATTCATTATACAGAATATGCATTTTAACTAGATCAGCAAATTTACTTGTCTGAGTTTGGTCTATAAAATTTACGACCATCTTATAAAAAATCCCTGAACTAAATTTCTGCATTTTTCTCACAGGGATATGAATTTGAAGCATTGCATAATGATACAAATATTGATATGCATCTTCCAAATCTGTGAAATACTTGTAAAAAGAACCACGAGAAATTCCTGCATTCTTCACAATTCTTGCTACCTGAGATTTTGACAAGGGATATTTGCTAAATTCATTAAGCAACGCATCAGTTACCAGATCTTTTTTGGCTAGTGGCAAATTAATAAAAGTTTCTTTTACCATTTCCTTGAATTTTTCTCCTCCAAAAGTGACACCGCGTCACTAAAAAACAAGAATAACGCTCTACTAATTAGCAGTCAACTAAATTGCTTAAGCGATTCAACTGAACAGAATATTTAATAAAATATCTTTTAAATCATTAATAACAAAAAATACTCTTAAGCTAAAATCCGATTATAATAATTAATTCTGGCAATTCCTTTACGATAAGAAATTTTACCTAACGCACAATTATCCATCGTTTCAAATCCATTGATATCACCACCAGTAAAATAATGCGCAAACATCATTCGGATCAGGGTTCCATGACAAATTACCAAAATCTTTTTCTCTGAATAATTTTCCTGCATTTCTATTAAGAAACTACCACAGCGTTCATCAAGTTCCTGGAATGTTTCACCACTCGGTGCATACTTAACATAATTATCGTTGGCTTTACCCCACGGATCGATACCAGTAGGATATTTCTGTTTTAATTCTGAAAGTGATTTTCCATCCCATTCACCGAAATTAAATTCAACTAATCGCTGATCCAGAATAATTTCTTTTTGCTTTTTTGTAAAAATCTGTGCAGTTGTTACAGCGCGTTTCATCGGGCTGGAAAAAACAAAATCAAAATCGCTCGGATCAAAGTTAGTTGCAGCCTTTTTCGCATATTCTCTTCCTTCCACACTCAAATCATAGTCAAAGTGTGAACCTTGAATTTTATGATTTTTATTTAAGGTTGTTTGTCCATGACGAATAAAAACAATTTCCATATTAATTCAGCTTTCCGTAAATATTTCTAATGTCGTTTGAAATCATATTCCGTTCTAAAAACATAGTTGTTTTCATCACTAATTTGTCCAACAAATTTGAAACCAAAATCATTAAATTTTTGTAAGTCTTCTGGTTTACTCAACTGCTCTTCAGCAATCAAACGCACCATTTCTCCTCGTGCCATCTTAGCGTGAACCCCAACAACTTTCCAAGAATCATTTTTCTTTTCTTGAAATTCAATATTAATCATTCGGCGTCTTTCAGTTAAATATGGCATGATAATTTTAGAGTACTCTTTAGACGCAAGATTAATAAGAGTTTGATCTTCAGCAAAAAGACTATCAGCTATGGTACTGCTCCAAAATTTATACAGATTGGGCTCATTAAATCCCAACATTTTATTTTTCATCTCTAAACGATACGGCCATACCCCATCAAACGGTTTTAAAACTCCATATAATCCAGACAAAATGCGAACATTTTTTTGCAGATATTCAAGTGCGGGTAGAGTAAAAAGATCAGGAGCCATATATTGATATTGAATGCCTGAATAAGAAATGATGGCCGGAGTTAATCCGTCAGTTTGAGCTAAATTCAACTCAAAGAGTTGATTTTGACCTTCTTTAGCTGTACGTTCACTCGCCTGCCAAATTGTTTTTAATTCACTTAAACTACATTTTTTAAGAAAATCTGCCAAGACTTTTGCCTGAGTAATAAATTGAGGAATTGATCTTGTCGGAAAAGATTCTTGATCAACTTTCATTTTCATTGCTGGAGAGATAATAATTTTCATCTTTCGTATTTTCCACCTTTTGGGTTAAACTTAGTAAGTAATCTGTACTGAGGAGAAATAATAATGAATCCTGATTTTGCTATCATCTTAAATTTTAAACTAAAAAATGCTAAAGATATAGACCCCGACTTTTTGGTAAGAACTGCTCGTAATATTGGTGCTCGAGCAATTAGTGTTAATTATCAAGAAGATAAATTTAAAGTATTTGGAGAAAAATACACAATAAAATTGGTTGAAACTAGAGATGGCAGTAATCTTACTGCAGCAAATGTTATAGATACTCTAGTTACCAACCGAAAAAAAGGCCAGCAAACTATTATTAATATTCCTATTGAAAATAATGGCTTCTTTAGCAATGAAACAAAAGATATGTTAGAACATATTAACGACTGGATGCATATTTTTGGCCATGCCTTTAACGAAAGTGAACCATCTTCTTTAAAGGTTGCCAATAGTGGATTTGCTCTGCAAAATCGACACATGAATTATCAAAAGTATATTTTCTTAAAAAATCATTCAAATAAAAATATAGAAATTTTTGGACTTGATCATCAGCCGAATCGAATTGAAATGATCGAAAATAGGATCGAATTGAAATTTACTTACGAAGAAGACAAATTAACAATTGACTTATCAAACGCTCCACACAGTAATTTTGCTTGGCAAGTTTTGCGAATTCAGGAGCATCGGCCTGAAGATGACCTCAAAGAAACAAAATATTAACAAGAGGTCTAAAAAACAAATAAATAAAAAACTGATAGATCTCATTGCTTAAAAAATTGATCTATCAGTTTTTCTTTTTAAATTAATATCTTTACAATTTTATGTTAAAAAGATTTTTTCTTGACCTTTTTAACAAAAATCACACTAAGAATTTACTTTTCTAAATAATTGATTTTCTTTTGATAATCAGATATTAATAATTTTAAATTTTTCTTGCCACGATATTTGCCATAAGCAATTATAGCTGAACTAAACATACTAATTAATAATAAGATAATGCCGATAATAAATAACCAGATTGTTCGTCTATAAAAGTAATAACACAACACAAAACCAATCGCACCAACTGCTAAGAAAAACTGTAACCAGTATTGTAAATTTTGTAACATTCTTTTTTGATATGTGACTTCTTCTTGATATCCTTCAGTTATTTTTTTAGCATTCATTATTTGCCCCTCTTGATGAGACTTAATATTTCAACCCTGGGTTGAATACTCCAAGAACGACGCCAGCAAAAGCAATGACTATAAGGATAATCATTGTCCAAATAGCTGAAACATGTTTCTTAGCCATTAACGGGAATTCATGAAATTATTATGCACAAACAAAAACATCCAATGCGAAGTTATGAAAACAAATATGGGAGCATCAGTTTTACCTAGCGTTATTAACAGTCCTGCCTGCCAAAGAATTCTTGATGAAAAAGTCATCAATTATCATAATTTAACTACTAAAAAATTAGATTTAATTATGACAGACGGTTCTACAATACCAAAATTCAAATCTTATAATTCCAAAATGGAACGGCTTAATTATAAAATTCAAAGTGCTTTAAAGACAGGAGATTTAGAAACGCAATTATTTAATATTCAATTACAGGTTAACCATAATAACAATGAGTAACTATTAAGTAAAAAAGACACATTCAGCGTTATCCACTAAATGTGTCTTTTTATTTTATTGATTCAAATAGTTAATTATCTGCTTAATTGCAGTACTCTTTTGCTCTTGTGAAAGTTCATCATCTTTAATGACTTCAATCGCATGTTCAGCAATTGAAAATATTTGTTTGTCATCTTCATCATCGCTTGCTAAATAACTTATTTTTAAGAATGACTCTAAAACCGTAACATTATTATCTTTTAGTGCATTATTGATAATTGTCTTAAGCATAATCTTCATATTACGAGTTTTTTTACGTTTTGCACGCATCTTATCAAAATATGGTAAAAACAATGCAACACAAACTGCTGCGATCTCTGCACAAGCTGTTACCCATTCTGACAATGGTCCTATTTCCATAATCTCACCTCAAATTTTATTATACTAAGGATAGTGAGACTGGTAAAATTTTTATTTTATCCATCAAATCAAATTTAGACATTTCTTAAGTAATCATATCAAAATTTAAACTTCAAACATGAAACATTGCTTCCTCAATTCGTTACGATTTCCTAATATTGATTATAAAATCTTGAAATATGTTAATCCAACAACAATTACCATCATTGCAATAATGAGCAGCGCTGCATGCTTACCATTAGTCTTTTTCAAAATATAGTAAACTGCTGTTGTCACAAGTAAACTTAATACCCCAGGCATTATTTTATCAAACATTGATTGTAAGCTAATTACGTTATTACCAACCTTACTTGAAACGTTTGAGTGGACCGCAATTTTAATTGGCGTACTTATTTTGATTACTGTAGAAATTAATGCACCAACTACCATTAGTCCAACAACATTCGCCATCGTTGAAATTTTTTGAATAACATCGCTTTGCTGATTACTATTTAAAAAATCAATTCCTTTTTTGTAACCAAAAGAAACTGCATAATAACGTGCACCCATGTTAATAATATTATATAAAACAAACATTAAGATAGGGCCAAAAACACTACCACCAAATGCTATTGATGCACCGATACTACCAACAATTGGCAGCCAAGTAAATTTAATTAAACTATCTCCTAAACCAGCTAAAGGTCCCATTAAACCTGTTTTTAATGGATTGATTCCTTCCTTTTCATCTGCTGGCGTAGTTTCTTCCATCGCAGCTGATAAACCTAAAATCACAGCATCGAAATTAACATGCGAATTATAAAAAACAAGGTGTCGCTTCATTGCTTCAGATAGATCTTTTTTATCAGGATATATTTTAGCTAATGCGGGAGCAATTGCTCGCATGAAACCCACACCCTGTAAGGTCTCATAATTAAGCGTAATTCTCATTGTGTTCAATCGCATAAACATGCGCCATAAATCACGATTGTTTAACTTATGTTCTGGCGCAGTCAATTTTTCATCGGTCATAAGTCATAATCCTCCTCATCTTCATCACCAATACTTGTTTGTACAGGTTGACTTGCAACTGCTTGATTTGCTAACTCTCTTGTTGCTCTTTCATACAAGAAAGCAAATACTATAGCAATCAAAGTAATTGGTAAAATGTCTAATTTTAAATAAGAAGATAGAACAAATCCTAAAATAACAAACATCCAAAGTTCTCTTTTTTTCAACATTGTCATCATTAACAAAGCAATACCCACCGATGGTATAATTGATCCTGCTGTACTTAAACCATTGATAATAAACTTTGGTAAATCATTAATTGCTTGCTGAATAGCTCCTGCACCAAACTGTAAAGCTAAAAAGGTAGGAAATGCACGAGTAAAACCATATAAAAGTGCTGGTGGCCAAGTCAACCAATATGTTCCTTTTACATCAGCATTATCAGCTAACTTCTTAGCCCAGCCGTTAAGAGAACAGTTAACAGTTTCAATTAGGACAAGCAATTGTTGTGCCAAAATTGATGTAGGAACAGCCAATGTGATCGCAGTCGCAACCATAGTTGAAATCGACTCATTACTATTTCCCATAATTGCAAGCGATGTACTAATCATTGTCCCAGTAATTAAATCTGGTGCCATATAAGCACCGACATCACCGATTCCCATCCACATAATTTCTAAAGTAGCACCAATAATTAATCCTGCTTGTAAATTACCCAAAATAATACCAACAATTGGTGCTATCAAAAGTGGTCTACGAAACATTTTAGTGCTAACATCATCAATTCCTAAAAGAAAAGCTAAAGCAGTTAAAATAAAGACTTTCATTTCTCTAAAACCTCTCTTAGTTTTACAGCTCCATCAGTTGGAACCATTTGAATTTCAACATCAACACCGTGATCCATTATTCTTTCTAATGCATGTTTTTCGTCATCTGTTAAAAACACAGCCTTAGTATATTGCTTACGCTTATCATTACCACGAATACCACCAATATTTAGTTTTTCAATCTTATAACCGTTATCAACAATTTCTTCCACTGTAAACGGAGATGCGAACAACAGCATTGTTCTTCTAGTTACTGGATTATTAGGAACAATTTTTAAAAATTTTTCTGTAGTAAAAATATGCAATTTAATGTTACGCGGTACGCTCATTTTTAGAACGTTCGATTGAATCTTGTCTTTTGCAACGGCATCATCAACAATGATTACCTGCTCAATTTGTTTAATATTTAACCAGGTTGTTACTACTTGTCCATGAATCAAACGATCATCTATTCTACAAAATTCCACTGCCATCTTCTTGTTCCTCTTCTCTAAATCTTTCTGAAATATTTTGAAAACCCATTTTATATGATTTTTCAAGTGACTCGGCTAGTTCATTTAAATTTCGATTACGATTGGTAAATAAATCTAAAAGCATTGGTAAATTTAAACCGCTTAATACCAAAGTGTTTTCCTGTTTTAAGCAAAATGCACCGCTGACATTCGAAGGAGTGCCTCCTAAAATATCACATAAAATGATTATTCCTTTACTAGTATCAAGATCCATTAACAATTTTTCCATTTGGCTTTTTGCTTGTTCTAGATTCATATCTTCTTTAACTGCAAGATATGCACAATTTTGTTGTTTTCCTACAATCATTTCAGCGCTGCGTAGAGCTTCTTTTGCAAAAAAGCCATGACTAGCCAATATAACAGCTACATTAGAGGATTTATCTATCATATTGCGTTCCTTCTTCTAAATAAAAATTTCTTACATTATTAATCTCATCCATTGTTATGCCAAAATGCTTTTGAAAATAATTTTCTGGAGTATCGAACAGGTCGTAAATTTTATCAATTGCTGCTTTAATATAACTTTTTCTTGTATCTATCATCGCCATTAAATAATCAAGGTATGATTTTTCTTGCACAAGTTCTCGATACAAATCATACTTTAGCTGATTTCGATCTCTACGAATTGTTTTGGTAATCATATAATCTTGAATAATATCCTCCTCCTTTATATTCAATAACAGTAGGATCAGCATTGAACCAAAACCGGTTCGGTCTTTACCCCCTCGACAATGATGAAATAAAGGTAAGTTTTCTTTGCGACACACTGCCTTGATCATTCTGCCGTATGCTTGTTTGGCAACTGGAGATGTAACTAAATCTTGGTAACTTTCAATAACATTTTCGCCACGGTCATTAAGATATTTGTTAGGAACTTCTCCATTTTTTATAGATTGCACCAGTTTTTCGTTTTCACCTCGCAAATCAACAACGTTAGCTGCAGCTTCGGAAAAACTTGACTGGGGGTCACAATTTAAAACCTGAATAACCGTTGATAAAAATTTATTGGGATGATATTGCCGTTCATGTGGTGAACGATAATCAACAATGGTTTTAAAATGATACTGTGTTAAAACCTCAATATCATTTTTATCCAGTTTAGATAGCTGATCCCCACGGAAAAGAAGCCCCCACTTTAAAAATCTCCCATCCTTTGATTCATATCCTCCCATGTCACGAATATTAATTGCATTATTCAAAGGAAGCACTCGTTCTGTAAATAGATTTGTTGAAAAGTCACCATTTTCAGATTTAATAATAAAGTATTGGGGCAAACTTGTACGTGGTACTTTAATTTGAAAAATACCATTAGAACTAGTTGCCAATTTCGTATTAATTCCCTTTACACTAGCTATATTGCCTGCCAATAATTCATAAGTACGTTGCTGCTTTGAATGATACAATTCAATAGTTACAATATCACCATCTCGTTTTATTTTTATATTATGCAAAATATATGGTTGTTCTTTCATTTTTATGGAACCCCTTTCACGATTGATTATATTACAAGAAAATAATTTACGCAATTTTATTTTTGAGAAAATAATTTTTACAATAAACAAATAAAACACACAATAAACAAATAATTTCTTTGCATAAATTAAAAATTTTAAGAATTTAATTGATAAAATAATCTTAAATATACACTGCCATTAGTAACTTTAATTTTATTTTTACCTATATCCTTTGATAATTAGCTACTTTCTAGATTTGATCTAAATGAAACAATAAAAATAATTAATAATATTAAATCTTGAGGAAAATCATTTTCATTAAGTATAGTAATTCATTATAATTAGTAATATAAAAAGTCAATATGTTTTAACTATTACAAAAGGAATGAATTTATTTTGAACCCACTTGTTGCAATACAAAAAAATTATTTACGCTTTTCTAAAAATGAACGATCCATTGCTGATTACATTTTACAAAACAGTCCTAAAATTAATAATATGAAAATAACTGAGTTAGCTCATAATACTAAAACTTCCTGTGCAACAGTTACTCGATTTGTTAAAAAAATTGGTTGTACAAGTTATTCCGATATGAAAGTAGATATTAGTCAGCATTTAATTAAGAATATATCTAGACAAGAAAATGATATTTTAAGCGAAGTATTTAGTTTTTACCAAACAGTTATTAAAAATACTCAACAAATGATTGATCAACATTCAATCAAACAATTTATAAACCTATTAAAAAGTCAAAAACATATTATTTTAATAGGTTCAAGTAATTCTGGTGTTTCAGCAGAAGCTTTTGGTCTTCGGTTGATGCGAATGGGTTTTGACGCTCAGAGCTTTATTGATCCAAATTGGATGAAAATGCGTGCAAGTATCTCAACTAACAAAGATTTATTTTTGGCAATTTCAAATAGCGGAACTACCAGCTCTATTGTTGAGACTTTAAAAATTGCTAAAAAGCAATTTGCAAAAATAGTATCGATTACGAGCTACCTTGATAATCCTGTTGCTCAAATTAGTGATTTGGTTTTTCATGTTTATAATCCCAGATTTACTGACAACGAAAAATTTATTAATTCTCAATTTTCGAATATGTATTTGATTGACATCTTAACATCTTGTTTACAAGAAGAAGACAAATTTAAAGATTCAATGCAGACAACAAGAATTGCCGTTGGAGATAAATAAAAATAATTAATTTGTATTAATAAGTAATCTGCGCATCAAGAAAAAACCGCAACTTCATGAAGCTAACCCCTAAAACTGGACGTTAGTTTTATATCATTTTACTTAAGGCTTGATTCCGATATTGAATCGGAGTTAAGCCTTTTAGTTTGTGCCGAATTCTATCTTCATTGTAATAACTTATCCATTCTTTCATCGCCTTAACCAATTGTTTCTTAGTATCAAAGTGATGTGTAAAATAATTCATTTCAACTTTCATAATGTGAAAGAAACTTTCCATAGCTGCATT
>NZ_REHJ01000003.1:0-38557 GCF_003692825.1 Lactobacillus sp. ESL0228 | reverse complement strand
CTGTTACCATACTGTTGATAATTATTGATCCAACCATCAATAGATCTACGTGATGTGATATGTAATTTCTCTTGAATTTCTTTTGTACTAAATCCTCTTTGATACAAATCTACTGCTTCTAATTTTGTTTTTAGTAAATATTTAGACATAAGAAAACCCCCGAATTGGAATCTTTGTCCAATTCCGGGGGTTAACTTCATCATCACAGTGCGGTTTTTTCTTGCTTTTTTATTATTTTATTTATTTCCTTCAGCTCTTGATTTATAAATTCCTTCAGCAGTGTTAATTATTAATTCTTCGCCATCCTTTATAAAATCAGGAACTTGAACAACTAAACCAGTTTCCATTGTTGCTGGCTTGCCTGAACCCGTAACTGTCGCACCTTTAATCCCTGGTTCAGTGTGAACCACTTTCATTACAACTGTTGCTGGAAGTTCGACACCAAGAAGCTTACTATCATTAGCAAATTCTAGTTGTACTTCAATATTTGGTATTAAATAAAGTTTGTCATCACCCAATTGGCTTTCAGAAACCTCATATTGTTCATAAGTCTCCGTGTCCATAAATGTATAAGTATCCCCTTCACTATAAAGAAACTGGGCATTTTTCTTTGTAATGTCAATTAGTTCAACTTTCTCTGTTGGTCTCATGGTCTTATGAACCACAGCTCCACTTTCTATATTACGCAAATCCATTTGCATTACAGTGTTGCCTTTGCCCGGCTTATGGTGATTAGCCTTAAGCACTCTAATCATTTTTCCATCTTGACTGAAAACCATACCCTTTTTTAAGTTAATTGCTTGAACCATTTTTATACTCCTTTATTCCTATGATTATTGTTAAAAGCAAAAAAGCAAGCTGGCTGGAGGTAAAGCAAATTTTTTAATTAGTAGTAAATAAATCATATTCATGTAATTAATTATACCAAATTTATACTCCTAGTAATCAAAATTATTAAAATGCTAATCTGTCATATTCCAACATTTTCACTAACAGCTTTTTGATAAATAAATTGATTTAGTCGTCATTAAATCCTGGGTTGCAAATCTTTACCCGGTTTAATATTGTGGCATCGTATATGATTTATCTGAAATAACTATTTCTGCATCTGTAACCGCGTCAATACAATTCTTTAAAGAACATCAATTCTCAATATCTTCTCTTGCAAAAAAATCTTCTTTCTCTTCATAACTAGGATTAAAATTGCTTCAAATAAATTTGATCAATAATATGACCGGATGTCTTATGCAAAATTAGATCTGCACGCCGCTTAGTTGGAGCTATATATTCTCGTAGATTAACCAGATTAACCATCTGCCAAGTATCCTGTGCTAACTTTATGGCATCTTCACGTGGTCCATTAGCCATTTCATAATAAAAATTATCTGGATTATTTTTATTTAATTCCAATACACGGACAAACCGTTGCATAAACCATTCTTCAATTAAATCCTCTTGCGCATCGACATAAATTGAAAAATCAAAAAAATCACTAGTAACAATTTGACCATTAGTTGGCAATTGCAGAGTATTAATCCCCTCGATAATTAAAATATCAGGCCTTTTCACATGACCATATTTTCCAGGAATAATATCACTTAATTCTTGCGAATACAGAGGATAAGCAATGTTTTTTTTGCCTCCAAGAACATCTTGTAAAAAATCACGCAATAAGCTCATATTATAACTTTCTGGAAAGCCTTTACGATCAAACAACTGTCGCCTTTTTAATTCTTGGTTGGGATAAATAAAGCCATCTGTCGTCATCAAATGAACTTGCAACATAGGATATGTCCGACTTAATAAAACCTGTAAAAGTCTTGCCGTAGTTGATTTACCAACGGCGACTGAGCCAGAAATTCCAATAATAAATGGTGCCGGTGTTACATTTCGCATTAAAAATTCTTGCTTTCTTTGCTGCAAAGCTTGTTTTTCTTTATATACGAGATGAATATATTTAATTAACGTACCATAAATTTGTCTTACATCGGTCAAATTAATCACATCACCTAGTGATTTCAGTTTTATCAATTCTTGTGGAGTAACATTAACTTGCTTACTAGAAGCAGTTAAGCTTGCCCATTCATCTCGATTAAATTGTAAATAATTCTTCATTCAAGATCATTCCTTTTAATTCTCTATATTTCTAAATGAAATAAAAACTCGCACAAGAATTGTACGAGTTGGTTCTTTTATAAATCATAGTACATCATAACATGTTCAAGACCCGCTTCGGTAAACACCTTGCCACGAACCTTATAACCCAAGTTGTCATAGAAAGGTTTAGCCTGAATTTGAGCATGACAATAAATTTTGTGGACCCCTCTTTGTCTCAAATATTGATGAACTAGCTCTAGCATTTGCGAGCCTAAATGTTGTCCCCGCATATTATAAGCTACTGCGACTCTGCCCAACATCCATTTACCATTTTCTTCAAAGAGACGACATACAGCATCCGCTTGAGTTTGCTTTTGATTCAAACGGAAAACATGAATTGCAGTTATATCTTGATCATCTAATTCAGGCTCAGTAATTTTTTGTTCAGTAACAAAGGTATCGATACGCAAACGAGCAAGACAAAAAACCTCACATCCAGTCATTTGATTAATCTTTTTAAATGAAAAACTTTCTAACTCTGTCATGTTTCCTACCTACTTTTCATCATATGTGGCACTCTTTACGTCAAGTAATGGACTCTTCTCTCCTGTATATATTAAATCCAACTTGTACATCGCACGCGATGTAATTGTATAGACCAATTGAGTTTCGTCAATTCGGTGATAATTGGCTTTTGACGCATCCCACATAATCACAGCATCAAATTCAAGTCCTTTGGCCAAATATGATGGAATAATCAGGCTGCCATTAACTAATCGCTGGTTTGCCGAAGCAATCAAAACAGCCTTAACTTTTGCTTCTTTCAACTTCTGGGCAACTAATTTTGCACTAGCCAAATCTTTTGTAATAATCGCTGTTGTCAACTTTTGCTGGTTGTTGTTTTGTAGTATTTGTTCCAATACTGTAAATGTGACAGAGTCGTTTTCACACTTCCAAATAACAGGTTTAGGGCCTTGACGATCAAATGATTCAACTTTTTCACCTTGTCGTAAAATTTGCTTAGTGAAATCTGTTAATTGCTTAGTAGAGCGGTAGGACTTGGTTAGTTGAACCACATCAGTTTTTTCTGGGTCAAATAACCCACTAATCTGTTTAAGTAAGCTTTTACTTTCATCTTTAGTAAAAATTGCTTGGTTCAGATCTCCCAACATAGTAAATTTTGCTCGGGGGAAATTATACTTAAGATAACAAAGTTGAAATGGTGTATAGTCTTGAATTTCATCGATAAAAACATAGCGCATTTCATAATTTACCTGTCTACCAGTAATTAAATCATAAAGGTAAAGATAGGCCGAAACATCATTCATGCGTATAAAATGGTGCATAAAATTATCCTTAGTTTGCTCAACATGTTGGGCCCACTCTTGATCGTTAATCTTCCATTTACTTAAGTCCGTCATTTTGGGAACTGCTCGCAAAAAGTTGAGGTATTGCATACGCATATTCACAAAACTATTACGGCGAATTTGTTGAAAGACTCTACCTAAAGCTTTAATTACTATTTTTCGACTTAAAAATTTTTCTTCCTTTTCTTCAGATTCAAACTCTTGGTCAGGACGATCATATAATTCATTTAACTGCTCCTGGTTTAGATTCTGAATTTCATCGGCAACCCAAGCTTTTCTTGACTCAGACGTTATCTTTCGATTAAGTAATTTGATTAGTTCTTCACGGGTTGCATCTATCCGATTACTCAAATTATAATTGGTATTAAACGAGTAATATAAATCACTAATCTTTTCTTTATTAAAAAATGGCTTCTTTTTATTACGGAAATAAATATTTTTAAAGACTACGCCTCGTTCATTAAGATGTTTAGCATAGCGATTAATGAGCTTAAAGAAACTTGTTGAGTCTTTAAAATTACTAATAGTTGAATCAGCAGTCTTATCTTCAAACTGATCAAACAGATTTTCAACACGCATCCCTGGCAACCTGCGAGCCACGAACTGCCAATATGTCATTTGAACCATATTTTGCTCACCCATTTCGGGTAGAACGTTTTTGATATAATCGTTAAAAAGCTGATTGGGACTAAACATAATGACATCACTGCTCGTCAAATTACCGCGATAGCGATATAACAGGTAGGCAATACGTTGTAAAATTGCTGAAGTTTTACCTGAACCGGCTGCCCCTTGAACAAACAGCAGATCTGCACTCGTATTTCGAATTATCTTATTTTGTTCATGTTGGATGGTCGTTACAATTGTTTTCATCTGTGTACTAGATTTTTCATTAAGAACTTCCAGTAGCATTTGATCGCCAATAGATTCATTGGTATCAAACATGTTGATGATTTGACCATTTTCAATCATAAATTGCCGTTTCTTAGTCATCTGAACGGATATTTCCCCTTCAGGAGATTGATATGAAACATTGCCTAACTTACCATCATAATAAATTGAAGAAATTGGCGCCCTCCAATCATATATTAAAAAGTGATTATTTTTATCAGCAAACGAACCCAGACCAATATAAATCGTTTCTGGCTTTTCAGTACCCTCTTTAAAGTCAACCCGTGCAAAATAAGGCCTCTTCTCTAATTTCTGTACCGTATTCAATTGTCTAGCAGCATGTTGCCATGCATTCTCACGTTCATCAAGTAATTGTTGCTGCTGGTGAATCGATAGCGCCGTTTCCATTGAAGTTGAATAACCATCATAATCCAATTTCACGTCATCAAAGAAATGCGAGTTTAGATCCTTAGCCTCTCCCTCAGCAGACTTAATTGACGAAGATAACTCTCTTTCCTTCTCACTTAACATTTTTATAATTTGATTGAGATGTTTTTGTTCAAATTGTTTATCATCCATCGCTTTTGTCACCTATTTTTTCAAAACTTGGATACTATTTTAACATGAAATTGAATTAATATATAATTTCAACTTCAATCGTGTCTAATGATTAACTCCTAATGCATATTTAATTATTATTGCCTTATTAATTGCATTCGTTTAGCATTTATCTATTAATTTTTCTGAAAAAATTACTAATTTTAATTTATATTACTAATTTTAATTTATAATATAGAAGATGGAGTTGAACTAAACACATGAATAAATTTTATCATTTTTTTACCAAATTATTGTGCACATTAATTATAGTTGGAACCATTGGTTACCTTGCACCAATCAGCGACAATAATTTTAATCAAGTAGTCTATGCAAAAAAGACTAAAAAGAGTAATAAAAGTAAAATACCTGCTACAGTAGGTTGGCGATGGAAATCCGCTAAAGCTTTTGTTTATATTGACCTAAATGACAATCAAGATTTAATATCCGCTACAAATGATGCAATTAATGCCTGGAATAATACGGGAGCTTTTGACTTTATCAAAACCGAAAATAAGAAAAAGGCAAATATTGTAATTGAACAAGTTTACAGTCCCAACACTAATTATGCCGGTTACACCACATTTCATTACTATACTAAAACCGGAATTCTATACTCGGCTGTAACCAGACTAAATATCTTCTACTTACAGAATTTTTCTATCTATGATTACAGTCGTCAAAGAGTAGTTAATACAGTTGAACACGAATTAGGTCATGCAATTGGTCTTAAACACAATAACGGCAAATCTGTCATGTATCCCGTAGGCTCGCTTTACCCAATTGAACCGAACGATATTTCAACTGTTAGAAAACTCTATCACAAATAGTTATACTTAATAAGACTGGGGGAGAATTGATGATGAAGAGAATTTATATTGTACGCCATGGACAAACATATATTAACCGTTATAACAAAATGCAAGGATGGTGTGATACTCCCTTAACCAAAAAGGGGATTTCAGAAGCTGAGCAAGCTGGAGAAGCCCTAAAAGATGTACCATTTGATATCGCTTTATCTAGTGATCTAAAACGTGCCAGTGATACGTGCGACAATATTATTAAACACAATATTAATCATGATGAAATCCAGCATCTTGCAACACCACTTTTTAGGGAACAATTTTACGGTTACTTTGAAGGAATGGATACAGACATGGCTTGGCAAATGATTGGTGGACCTCACGGGTATCATAATCATTATGATATTTTTAAAAACGAATCGATTGACACCATCAAGGATTGGATTAAAGAGGCTGATCCCTTTCACGAAGCAGAAAATGCTAAAGAATATTGGACAAGACTTGATCAAGGCTTTAAACTAATCCATCAGCTTGATGGTGCAGAAAATATTCTGTTGGTTACCCATGGCTTTACAATTCGCAGTATTGCTGCTCGATTTGGTGGTTATGACATAAGTGTCGGGCCACGCAACGCGTCAATTACCATTATGAATATGAATGATCAAGAACAAAAAATAGTTTCGTATAATAATATGGAAATATAATTATACTTAAAAATTATATAAAAAGTCGTTCGCTTTATAACCAGCGAACGGCTTTTTTATGTAGATTTACGGTTTTAACCACCAAAATATACTCGTTGAACCTCAGAATTAGCTAATAATTCTGAGCCTGTTCCAGTTAATTGCACTTTCCCCGTAGCCAAGACATAACCACGATCTGCAATTGCTAAAGCTTGTTTAGCATTTTGTTCAATTAATAAGATTGTTGTACCGCGATCGTTCAATTCCTTGATAATTGCAAATATTTCCTGAATAAAGAGTGGCGATAATCCCATCGAAGGTTCATCTAGCAAAAGTAATTTAGGTTTAATCATTAATGCTCGACCAATTGCGAGCATTTGTTGCTCACCACCCGAGAGAGTAGCTGCATCCTGATTACGTCTTTTTTTCAAAATAGGGAATCTGTCAAAAACCTCTTCATAACTTTTCTTTGCCTCATCATGATTATTTTGTAAAAAGGCTCCTAATTGTAGATTTTCCATTACCGTCATCCCCGCAAAAATATGCCGACCTTCAGCTACTTGGGAAATACCAGCTCCAACAATTTGCGAAGCTTTTTGACGAACCAGATTTTCATTTTGATAAATAATTTGACCACTTTTTGGTTTAAGTAATCCTGAAATTGTCTTCACAATCGTAGTTTTACCGGCTCCATTAGCTCCAATTAGTGTAACAATCTCGCCTTCGTTAATTTCAAAACTAACTCCCTTAACTGCTTGAATCACACCATAATTGACAACTAGATCTTTTACTTCCAGCATAACCATCTAATTTACACCTTCTCCCAAATAAGCTTCAATTACTTTGGGATTTGACTTAATTTCATCTGGCTTTCCCGTTGCCAAAAGCTGGCCCTGATCCAACACATAAATTCGAGTTGCAAGTTTCATTACCAACGACATATCATGTTCAATCAACAAGACCGTAATTCCAAACTCTTTTTGAATATATTTAATCAAATCGGTCAAATCTGCTGTTTCTTCTGGATTCATCCCTGCGGCTGGTTCATCTAAGAAAAGAATCTTAGGCTCGGTTGCTAGTGCACGGACTATTTCCAACCGTCGTTGTGTGCCATAAGGCAGGTTCTTAGCCAAAGTTGTTTTATGATCAGTTAGTTCAAAAATATCTAATAGTCGCTCTGCAGATTCTTTCATCTTGCGCTCCGTTAGATAAAAGTCTGGTAGGCGTAAGACCGTTGTCAAAAATCCTTCCTGATATCTACTTGTCATTGCAGTTAATACATTATCTATCACTGTTAAATTTTTAAATAATCTAATATTTTGAAATGTTCGTGAAAGACCTAAATTAGCAATCTGTGTTGCATTTTTATGAGTCAAATCATAATTTTTTGTTTCTGTTTGTAACTTGATACTACCACTAGTAACAGGAATCATTCCGGTCAATAAGTTAAATAAAGTAGTTTTACCAGCACCATTAGGACCTATCAACGCAACCAATTCTTGTTGATCCAAATACAGCGAAACGTCTTTGACAGCAACCAAGCCACCAAAATTGCGTACGACATGATCAACCTGCAATAAATGTTTCATATCTTACTCTCTTTCTTTTTTTACAAAGCGCTGCATTAAATTTTTTAAAGATAATTCCCAGTTACCTAACAGACCGGATGGCTTGAAGAGCATAATCATAATAAGCGCAATTGCGTAAATAACCATTCTTAGTGATCCAAAATTTTGTAAAACTGTATCCAGAATGCCCAGAACTGAAGCAGCTAAGAAAGTACCAGTAATGCTACCAACACCACCTAAAACCACAATAACTAAAATGGAAATTGACTCCATTATTCCAAAATTGGCTGGAGAAATTGTTTGTAGATATGAGGCCTGCAAACTTCCTGCAATAGCAGCTGTTGCGCCCCCAAAAACAAATGCAGCCACTTTCCATTTAGTCGTATTGATTCCCATCGCCTCAGCTGCAAGTTCATCTTCACGCACAGCCTTAATTGCCCGTCCATCGCGAGAACGAACAAAATTTAAGATAACAATTGTAGTTAAACATACCATTATGTAAACTGTTGGCCATGAGCACAACTGAGGAATATTAAACATTCCTGCTGACCCACCAGTAATTTTCAAATTATTAATTATATTACGGATTATTTCAGCCACACCCAGTGTCGCAATAGCTAGATAGTCACCTTTAAGCCTAATAAAAGTGGCCGTTCCAACAATCAATGCAATCATACCTGCTATAAGCATTCCTGCTATCATTGAAACAATAAAGCCAAATTCATTTGTCCAATATTGTGTAATTATTGCAGTCACGTATGCACCAATTGCCATAAATCCCGCATGACCTAAAGAAAATTGACCGCTAAAACCTATAATTAAATTAAGACCTGTCGCTAAAATAATATTGATCCCAATCATTACCAGCATATTTTCAATAAAATTATCAATCATACCTGTCATAATTAATGTATTAATTAAGTAAAAACCAGCAATCATTAGTAAAAGCCACGATAAAATATATTTCCAATTTGCTCTCATACTGCCACCTAAACCTTTTCCTTGATATTTTTACCAAAAATACCTGCTGGGAAAAAGAGTAAAATTATAATTAAAATTAAGTAAACAACTGCATCTTTATATGCAGATAATCCAACTGATTGAAAGAATGTCTCTAAAATTCCTATCAAAAATCCTCCAAGTGATGCACCAGGAACGGAACCAATACCGCCTAAAACTGCGGCAACAAAAGCCTTAATTCCCGGCGTCATTCCCATCAACGGATCAATTGAGTTATAGTACATTCCAATTAAAATTCCCGCTGCACCTGCTAATGCTGATCCAAGTGCAAAAGTAAAAGAGATTGTATGATTAACATTAATCCCGACCAATTCAGCTGCCTCTGGATCAACTGACACGGCGCGCATTGCTCGGCCCATACTAGTTTTTTTAATAACTATTTGCAATAAAATCATTAAACTTAAAGAAGTTACCAAAATCAAAATTTGAATATTAGAAATTAAAACCCCACCTACGTTGTAATTAACTTGTTCAATTACCTGAGGAAAACTACGAGCATTTGAACCTACAAAGTAAGACATACCGTTTTCGAGTAAGAATGAAACCCCAATTGCTGTAATCAAGACCGTGATTCTCGGTGATTTACGCAGTGGTCGATAAGCCAAATACTCAATAATTACTCCTAACAGTGCGCCAAAGATCATCGCTGAAAATAAAGCCATAATAAAGTTTAAATGCAAGGTATTAATTACGAAATAAGCACAAAATGCTCCCAACATGTAAATATCACCATGTGCAAAGTTAATTAACTTAATAATGCCATAAACCATACTATATCCAAGAGCTAGTAGGGCATAAATTGACCCTAGTGACAAAGCATTGATGATTTGCTGTAAAAATATTTGCAAAGCTATTCGCTCCTTTAATAATTGTTTTATTCAACACTAAATGAATTACTTACTTTTCCATTAGTCATCTCCTCAATCGCAATTGGCATTTCTGGATCATGTGTTTTATTTACGGTGATTTGACCAGTAACTCCGTCAAAATCCTTAATCTTAGCTAATCCAGCTGCTATTTTAGTTGAATCATCTGACTTTTCATTTTCAATTGCGGTTTTAATCATGTAAACAGAATCATAGGCTAAAGCTGAAAAAGTTGGTGCTTCTACATTGTAGTGATTCTTGAATTCAGTCATAAATTTCTTTGCTGTCGCATTTTTAGCAGCAACTCTAGTCGAAAACGGTGTAGTATAGTAAATATTTGTTGCATATTTATCTCCCGCAATTTGAGCTAGCTTAGGATCAGCCATGCCATCACTACCAATAATTGGAATCTTAATTCCTATTTGGCGTGCTTGCTTAATAATCAGACCTACCTCGGTGTAGTAGCCCGGAACATAGATAGCATCAATTTTCTTTGATTTAAAAGAAGTCAGCACTGCATTAAAATCTTTATCGCCTTCAGAATAAGTTTGACTGTCCACTATTCTACCCTTATAAGTCTTCCTAAATGCCTTAGCTAAACCTGTACCATAATCACTAGAATTATCAGCAAGAATCGCAACCCTTTTAGCTTTTAAGTTATTAGTTACAAACTTAGCTGCATTTTCACCTTGGAAATTGTTTTGAAAACATGCACGGAATACAAACGGTTGTACCTTGCCATTTTTCTGTAAAGTATAGCTTGGATCGGTAGCTGATGGACTAACACTAGGAACAGATGCCTTAGTAATATTGGGAATTTCAGCCGTACCGGCATTAGTGGTTGCTGGTCCTACAATTGCAGCAACTTTATCTTTAGTAGCTAACTGTGCAGCAACCGAAGCTGAAGTTGCAATTGCGGTTTTATTATCACGAATAATCAATTTAATTTTCTTTTTTTGACCATTAACATTAATACCACCAGCTTGATTGATTTCATTTGCGGCTAACTGTATTCCTTGTTTTTCCGCATTACCATAACCGGCTGCCGCTCCAGATAGCTCCATATTAACTCCAATTTTAATAATGTCTTTATCTTGATGAGTACCGTTATTATTGCTAGTCTTAGCAACACTACAGCCCGCCATTAAAAAGGCTGCTGCCCCTGCTGTAATAAGATTTAGTACTCTTTTATTAATTCTACCCATTATTAATCTCCTTTTATAACATCTAATAATTAAAAAACCTCATTCATTGAAATGAATGAGGCTTATATCACTTAAAAGTTAAGCCCCATTCATTAAACGCAAACAAGGGCTTAACCAAATTACTTCTTCAGTAATTTATTCATAGTCAAGTCCTGAATGGCAACAACAAGGCAATTAAACAGCAGGTTGGATTGATTTTAATATTTTTTTGTTGTTTTATATTTTTAGACATTATTAAAAACTCCTCCCACAAATTTAATTTAACGCTTATAATTATAAACACATACTTTTCAGCAGTCAAGCTTATTTTAAAATTATTTTAATTATAAATCAACAACATTTAAATAACACTACATTTAATTACGACTCAAAACAATCTTTTTATATAATTTAATCGTTAATAAATAATAAAAGACATAGAGAATAATAAAAATGGTAAATAGCAACCAAATATTATGATATGGATCTGGCAGTAAAGAACGGAAAAGTTGTAAACCAAATAGCACATCAATAATCCCCAAAATAGCTGGTAATAAGAATAAAATACCAATTTCCCAGTTAATTGATCGTTTAAGTAGACTTACTCTAGTCCCTATCTGATTAAGCATTCGATAACGGATTTTATCATCACTAGCACCATTTAAGACTTTAAACATTAAAGTTGAAGCTAGCATTGTCAAAAAGGCAATTCCTAAGAAAAAGCCCATAAATTCAAACCCACTGCTATAGTTAAGCAATAATTGATAGTTATTTGGTTTACTTGCTTCATAGATATTAGAATATTTTGGATTTTCCTTTAATTGGAGTTGTTGAATTTTCATTAAAATCGGATAGTCATGGTCAAAGTCTTTTACGTTAAGTAACGTAATCATCTTCTTTGTACCCTGTAAAGTTTGCCACTTGTTTGCCGGTACTAAACGAATTACCTTTTGCAAGCCATTAATTACCATGCCGCTTAAAGCAATATTAGCATCAGTATTTGGTACATCTAGTTTTTTGGTTGGTAAATTTTCCACCTTATACATAGGCTCATCTTTTTTTAGGTAGAATTTAGTTACTTTAAGCGGCTGCCCTACAAATTCATTGCGATTAAAGTAAATGTATTTATGTGTTTCCTTATAAGCATAAGTTTGCTGATTTTGAATATTTAATTTGGCAACCTCTTTGTTAACAGCTGCCGCTTTACTAACCACAATCGTATCATAGTAGGTACTAGTTTTAGCATGTTCCTTAACCGTATCAAAATTCAAGCCAACTGTAATTGCTCCTAAAGCCAGAGCAAAAAGCAGTGAAATTAGGGTTAAAATTCTAGTATATTCATGCAAACGAAACTTTAATTGTCCCAAAGTAAACATGCGTATCCCACGGTAAGAAAAGCTTTCCTTTTTAATTAAGCTGGCAATAATCATGCTAAATAAAGCATTAAAAATAAAATATGAGCCACTAACAATTGTTATTAAAGCGGTGGGAATAATCTGATAAATTTTTGTTGATGACCACATCATTACTTGATAGCCGAAAGCCAGTAAAATTAACCCGAAAACAGTTTCAACCACACGTAAAAACGGCTTTTGATTAATTTTAGTTGGTTTTTGATTTTCTTTAAGTAGATTAATAATCGGTGTTTTAGTCAGCTTATGGACATTCCAAATAGCTCCTAAAAAGAACATGATGATAAAAAAACAGAAAGTACCCAAAATAGCACTAGGTAAAATTATTTGAAAATGGTAGATTGCCAATCCGAGCCGACTAATTAATAACTTAGAAATCAATCCAGTTAAACCAAAGCCTAGTACGGTACCAAGCATAGTTGCCAAAATACCAGTAACTAATGTTTCCAAAAAGATAATCAAACCGATACGTTTTCCTTTAGCACCAAGTATCATAAACATGCCATAATCATGCTTACGCATATTTAATAAAAAAGAATTGGCATAAATTAGGTACACAAAAGTAATAATTGCCAGCAAAATTATGCCAAAAATGAAAATAAAGTTTACATAACTTATACGTGCATATACGTCTTTAGCCAGAAAGGCAGGATTAGTAGCAATTGTCAAAAACATGTAAAAAATCATACTAGCTACAATTAGGCCCGAAAAAAGCACAAGATAATCTTTTAGTCGACTTTTAATTCCTGCTACAGATAACTTCCAAATCATAATTTTTATCCTTATTCGGCGAGTTCCATTTGGTAAATCAAAGAATGATAAAATTCAATTCTTGACATATCATTTCTGAGTAGCTGCTTGCCAATTTTGCCATCTTTAATAAACAAAATACGACTAGCAAAACTAGCGGATATTGGGTCATGGGTCACCATTAATGTTGTAATCTGATCTTTGTGGTTTAAGTCTGCCATTGTCTCAAGCAATTCACGTGCATTCTTAGAGTCTAAAGCACCCGTTGGTTCATCGGCTAATAGAATTGCGGGGTCATGGACTAGTGCCCTAGCAGCTGCAACCCTCTGCTTTTGTCCACCTGATATTTCAACCGGATATTTGGCTAAAATTTCTACAATTCCAAGTCTTGTTGCAATCTTATTAACTAAGGGATTAATGCGGTTTGGCGTTAAACCACTAAGCGCTAGTGGTAACGCAATATTTTCACGATTAGTTAAACTTTCTAATAAATTAAAATCTTGAAAGATAAAGCCAATTTGCTTGCTACGAAAATCTGCCAACTGATTATCTTTTAAGCTACTATTGTCTTGGCCATTAATCAACACACGACCACCTGTTGGTCGATCCAAAGTAGATAGTAAGTTAAGAAGCGTTGTTTTACCAGAACCAGAGGCACCCATAATTGCTACAAATTCACCTGAATTTACAGTAAAATCAATACCTTTTAATGCTTGATACTGCTTTTCACCTCGCTTACCGTAAGTTTTTGTGACATGATCGACATGTAATATTTCCATTATTAATTACCTCCAATCTATTTATGTATTATTTATCTAATACACTACACTGCAAAATAATTTTGTCAATATTTTCATAAAAAAATAAGCCTTTCTTTGTGAAATGCTTATGCTTAATTATTCAATAGCAGTTAATTTAATCGTTGTAAAGTTTTTTTTAGTGGCGTCACAATAAGCGGAGCTAAGACCGCCGTAAAAACAGCTTCAATTATTCCATTCATTCCCAAAGCAATAATCAACGCCAAAAGTAGTGGAGTACCATTAGCAAATTTACCCATATATCCCATTAATTCAGTTGATCTATTTGCAAAGAAAATACTTGTCAATAAAATCACCATCACCGTATTAGTTAAGGAAGTAACTGCTCCTGCAATTAGATATCCTAACTGCTTGACCTTGACCGCTTTTTGCTCAAATATATATCCAACCAGTCCGGGAAATAGTCCAGCCAGAATACTAGGCACAAGTGCAATTACTGGGTTACGAAAGAGCATTATGCTAACAATATCAGCTGGCTGAATATAAGCTTGAATAAAACGTAACGCTCCCCATAACAAACCAAAACACAATCCTTTCTTGGGTCCCATTAGCAGACCATACACAGCAACTGTTAATGGAACAGTTGTAATTGCGGGTAAAGTCGGCAAAATCCGGATATAACCAATATTCGGTACAAAAGTTTGTAATAAAAATATAGCAACAAATAAGGCAGTAATTGCCATGTTCCTGGTTTGTTTTTGATGCATTTGCTTCTCCTTCAATATTTAACTATTATATTGCTTAACTCATGAACTAACAATTAGTCCTATCAATCTTATTATTAATTTTTTCGATACTTTCTTTAAAGTTAGTCCAACCGTGAACCATGATTAAAAAAGTGTTTAAAAGAAGTTGCCTCTTCAACAAGTTTTTCTTTGTTATCAACCTGCGATAATTTATAGCCAATAAAATAAGGTGGTGCTGCGAAGCGAGCAATTAATTTGGCACAAATTTTTTGATCTTCTCTAGGATAAAAAAACAAATTGTATGAATCACAGCGACCACCAGAAAGAACATTTAATAAATACTTAGTACCACTCTGAATCCAATCGGACCATCGTTCAAGGCCGCTTATTTTGAGCAAATTAAAGTTGAACTCAATATACCCTTGAACCGGATAAGTACTAACATTTACTTCAATATCTTTTCCATTAAAAACGGTTATACCGATGAAATTTTTTTCACAAATATATCGGTAGCCATCTTGCTTTTTTAAGCCAACGATTTGCATATGTGGATGACTTAGTGAGCCACCTGAATGCGGGCCATAATTTTTATACCAGAGAACTGATTTAAACAATTTTTGCTTATTCATTTGCTTAAAGCATTTTAAAGCAAACCGCATTAAATCACGATTATATTTTGGAGTATACGTCGTAATATCACCCAAATGATTACCGGACTCAATTAAGACCGTTTGTACAGTGTCACGTAATGTTGGAAACTTATTATGCAACCAGATCATGTCACCTTCTTTTTCGTAAATATCAGTTAACTCATTTGTTTGGCAAAATGGGCAAATCAGTGCACGATTTGTTTTTCGATAAGAATTTGGCTTGCCCTGTACAATATTAATATCAAAAATTAACGGTTCTTCATCCAATATAATTTCCTCTCTAAGCATCTTTAACCTTTGCATTTTACTAGAGCCGCAATAGATGATAAAATGTAACGGCAGTAATTGTTAGAATTATGTTATTAGTAGGTAAATTTATGCAATCAAAAAGGGACTTAAAAAAATACAATAACCGCAATAATCTATACTTAATTATTGTCGGTATCATTTTGATTTTAGCACTTATCTTCGGTGTTGTTTCATACAACAACCACGTTGCCGCACAAAAACAGGCAAGAGAATTTGCTACTACTCATTTTAACCCTAATGTAACTATTTATGGCGTCAAAGTGGGTAATCTGACGGTTAACAATGCTACTAAAAAAATTAACCAAAAAGGTAATAACATTGTCACTCTTGAAAAAGGAAAGGTTGCCATTGAACGCGACCCTAACATTAATACAATTAAGCAAGAGACGGTTACACAATACTTTAAAAAACAACACACTGAAATGCCTAATAAGCAAAACTATCAATATGACAATGCCGCCTTACTTACTGCCAATAAAAAGTTGCAAACAGTCAGTGGTGCTATTGTAAACTATAGAATTGCAGGTAAAATATATAAATTAGAGGCTGCCAAGTTAATTGATCAAGCTGAATTTAAGCAGGGCAAATACATTTTTTTAAACACTGAAAGCCTAACAGCACAATTAAACAAGATTGATAAAGAAGTTTCAACAATTCATCAAAGTTATAAGTTTGCAGTTCCCGTTAAAAGAAAATTGGCAGCTCAAAAAATTACCATAAAAAACGAAAGTTATGGTTGGGGCGTTTATGTTAAAAAAGCGCAAACTGCGGTTGAACAAGCTTTCTTAAATGGAACTACAGAACTTGATGGTCAGAATTACATCTATGGACTTGGATACAGTACTTATGGTTTAGGTTACGGCAAAACTAATCATGGAATCGGCAATAATTACATTGTTATTTCATTAAAAAAGCAGGAACTCTGGATCATTCGGAATGGTAAATTAGCTGTTTATTTAACCGATATTGTCACCGGAACTAGAGATAAGAGTAAAGGAAAAGGTAACCGAACTCCAGAAGGGGTTTGGTATATTCATTATAAAGAATCCCCTGCTACTTTGCGCGGACGCAATGATGATGGTTCTAAGTACGCTTCACCAGTTAAATATTGGATGCCTTTTACACTTAGTGGTTGTGGTCTACACGATGCTGCTTGGCGCGGTGATTGGAGCAAGAGTGCATACCTACGTGGTGGCTCTCATGGCTGCATTAATATTAAACCGAGCGAAATTAATCGTGTTTGGCATAATGTGATTAAGCATGAAGCAGTTATTATTTATAATTAAGTAAGATAATAAAAAGCAGCAACGAATAATTCGTTGCTGTTTTATTTAATTGATATGCCAAGTAGTAAGGGAAAATGTGCTATGCAAAAAAGCAATTAAGCAACTAGCTAATGAATTACTCGCTTACACAACACACTTAATCAAACATAAAAATTATTAGATCAATTTCAACAACCACAATTAATGGTTGAAAAAAATTGATAAACTTAAACAAATTACCAACAACACTTCAACTACAAAAGAAAAAAACCACCAGAAAACCTGGTGGTCAAAATTTTTTTGATAATATTAGAATTAATTGGTAATTCTTTTATTTACTATTTTTGTAATACAAGTGATCAGTAATCTTTATAAGGCAATCAAGAATGACTACTGCTACTACCAGACATAATACAAATACTGTAAATTTAGTGACACTAGTCCAAAATGGCCATACTCTAGGACCAATTATTGTTCCGAATACTACTGCTGTAATTATGTAACAAATAATTTCAATTGTTTTTAGTGCCTTAGACTTTTCGCGATATTTTTCTTTTGTCATGTTGATCATCTCTACTATATTTTAAATATCCATAGCTTTATTGATAACCCCAACTAACCAAATTACCTTTATTGCTAAATTTAACGTAAATACCTCTATCCATAGCTTTAGTGCCCCCAGCAGAGGCTACACCAACGATGATTTCCTTTGCATTAGCCAATGCAGCTCCACCAAGACCTGCTGAACTTAAGAGGCCACCAATTATTCCTGCCGCACCAACTGCTCCGGCCATAACAAGTACTTTAGTAATTGCACTATTTATATAGATCGTAAATCCATGCTTATTAGTGCTGATATAAGTTCCACCATGACGTAACAGATCTTGCATCAAAGCTACTTGATAAGATTTTTCACCCAAGATCGCCTTAACATCATAGCCTTGCGCTTCAAGCTTTTCAAAAATTTCTTTATTTGTAAAAGTAAAGGTTTTGGTTTCTACATTACCCTTTTGTGCATTTGTAACCGTGGCTGCTTGTACGACTTGAGTTGTTAAAACTCCACTTCCTAATGCTGTTGCAACTGGACTTAATGCTAATGTTGTTAATCCTGCAATTACTGTCTTATTAGTTTCATGATTATTACTCCTTATTATTTAATAACTAAACTATCTAAATAAATTTCATATATATTTCTTTTTTTGAGACTTGAATCTAATATAAAGACCGGTTGTATAACCTTCATAGTCACACTGGCGGTTATTTTTATAAGTCATGCCAAAACCTCATCATCAGTTACATTCCTTATTCTTGGCATGTGCGGACCTCCATTACTTCAATTCTTGATTAAAATGGTGGAAAGAAAATAATAATTTCGCGTAATAACTCAAACAATGTTGTTTCCTCCTATTCTTTTATATTTTTTATAGTTTTAGTATAGTTTATCCACTGATGAAATTTTTCTAGTTTATGATTATCAACTTTTCTAAGTCTTTGCTATAATCTGGCATGCCTGCTAGCTTAACACTTTCAATTAACTTTTGGGCTACTTCCATATATTTGCGATCATGCTCATATTGATATTTAATTATATTGTCAAATATTGGTATTAACATTTTATAAAAAAAGATATCTGGCTGTGTTTTTATTTGAGCCGCATAGTTAACAAATACTTCTGTCTCTTCAAACTTTTTATTTTGAATACAAAAAACCAGCATATTAATAATGATTCCCAAAATTATCTTTTGTATCTTAGTACTAGTTGATCCGATAAATTGTTCTATTATTCTTTTAGATAAGAGCAGATTACTATTTAAATCATAAAAGCTCATAAAATTACAATAAATAATCAAACCATCTTCATCAAAATCAGTAATGCTTAAAATCCGTTCTTTCATTTTATCTATAAGCTTTTGATCTATATGAGTAAAATCTTTGTTGATTACAGCAATGTAAGTATCAATAAGAAACAATTCATCATCCTTATTCGGTAACTCACTTTTTGATACTATATCCCGCAACTATTTTAGTTCCTGCTTAGAATCGTGATAGTATGCTTCATTAGCCAGCCTATTTATTTGTTGTTTTTGTTGATAAAACGATTTGTCATTTTTACTTAATTTGCCAAAAAAATCGATTAATAGTATTTGATTATAATGCAATAAATTAATCAAATCTTCAGCCGAAATTCTACTTAAACCTCTTTCTACTTTCGTATAAAAAGAAGCACTCATTACATTACCTACCCATTGCTTTTGGGTTTTTCTTTGTTTTATTCTATAATCTTTTAATAACTCCCCAATTGTCATCTTAACCGCCTCTATTCAATGTCACTATATTAACTTTAGCTAATTATATTTTAAACCACCATACCAATATTGACTTGACATATTGATATGCTACACTAAGTGGATCAATTAATGGCATAGAAAGATACATTAAAATTCCACATACTGCTTTTTAAAATGGATGGCGGATGATAGATGAAAAGATTGCTAAATTAGAAGATGTTTTTACAGTATTAAAAACAGTTGCTCCTTCAATTAGCATTGATAAACACGGTTCTGATTCTGTTAAAATATTTGTGCATACAGAAAAGAGATTTTATCGTTTTAATGAAACATGGAAAAAGCATTCTCAAATTTATTAATCTGTTATATTTACCTATACCGTCTTTAACTTAACATAATATGCATTATCTTAGGTAAGCAAAAAAGCCCGTTAAAGCGGGCTTTTTGTTTTGGTAATTTTTGTTATTTCATAATTAGACCAATCAAAAACAGCTCAGAAATTCTGAGTTGCTTCTGTTATTTTACTTGAGTAACTTATCAAGTATGACAATAATGTCGCTCAATACTTGCTCTGTCTTAATTAAGACTAAGTAAAATAATACTAAGGTAAATATGTCTGACACGCTTTTTCACCTCCTTTACGGAAAGCCAGTCAACTTTCCAAGATGGTGCACATAACGTGCTTATTCATTTTACCAGAATTGGCAATCATGGTATACTTAAGTCACTAAGGTAGTATGTTTAACATGCAACATAGCGTGCAAAGCAAGTTCAGTCACTTGCAATGCCGGCTGAGCGATCCCAAAAGGGTCGCTTTTTTTCTTTTAAAATAAAAAACGCATCCTTCTTAGAGCACGACCAGACGAAAAAGACATTACCACGCTAGGTAATGCCTTTTTATATTATTCTTGAAAATTACACGGTTCATTAATTATGTTGTCTAGCATCAATATGACGGCACCAACACATTAAACTGAAAGCAGGAGTTCTTCTAAATCTTTGCCATAACTTTTCATTCCTGTCATTTCAATCGTTTTAATTATTGCTTTAACGTTCGCAAAACATTTCTGCTCATGCTCATAATGATACTTAATTAAATTGTCAAATGCCACTATGACCGCCTTATAGAAAAAGATTTCTGGTTTAATTTTAACTTGCTTGGCTACTTCAAGGAAAAAACTCGTTTCATCATATCGCTTATCCTGAATGCATATTGTCAACATATTATCAATTATGCTTAAAACTATCCTTTGTATTCTAATTTCATTACTATCAATAAACTGCTCTATTACCTTTTTGGAAATTATTAAATTGCTATCTAAATCATAAAAAGCCATAAAGTTACAATACATACTTAAACTATCCCCATCAAAATTGGAAATACTAAAGACTTTCTCCTTCATCCTATTAATCATATCTTTATCCAAGATCTTAAAGTTATTACCAAGCATTGCTATATATGCATCAATAAATAAAAGATTATCATCTTTATCCGGTAAATCACTGTCGGCAACTATTTTGCGAATTTGTTGCAAATCACTTTTAGAGTTTTGGTAATATGCCTCATTGATCAGTTGTCCTATTTTTAGGCCTTGCTGATAGCGGGCTTGATCGCGCTTGTTTAATTTACTAAAGAAATCAATTAATGGAACTTTATTTACATGTAATATTGCCACTAAGTCTTCTGCAGAAATTCGATGAATATTCTTTTCGACTTTTGAATAAAACGATGGACTTACAATATCGCCGATCCACTCTTTTTGCGTTTTTTCTTTGTTTAAGCGGAATTCTTTTAGTAATTCTCCAATTGTCATCGCTATTTCCTACCTATCTTTAGCTAATTGTCATATTTGACTTTTGATAATCAAATATGACATTTCTCCTCAATTTAATTGTAAACAAAATATACTGTAAATATCTTAGATTTATAACATTATTAAAAATATAGGGAGAAAATCATGGGCATTTTTTTAAAGAATAAGAATTACCGCAATTTTACAATTGCGAGTTGGCTATCTAGTGCCGGCAATATTTTATTTAGCTTTAATGACTTATGCTAGCAAATTGAAAAATTATGCTTTAGCCTTGTCATTAATTTCTATTACTGAGGCTATACCTAATTTATTACAGAGTATTGGCGGATATTTTGCTGATCGGACTAAGAACAAATATCAAATCATCATATTACTAGTAATCATTAGATTTGTACTATATATGATTGTTGGCGTTCTGTTTGTCACCAACATTGCTGGCTGGAATTTAGTATTAATCGTTATTGGTATTAACTTTATTTCAGATATTTCTGGTATGTATTCCGGCTGATTACAAACTCCGTTAATTGTCGACTTGGTGGGCGAAAATGAAATGTCGGAAGCCGCGGGATTTACTAGTGGTGTATCTCAATTAATTACAATGATAGCCCAGTTTGTTGGTTCAGCCCTATTATTATTTATGTCATATTCCACTTTAGCCATTGTTAACGCACTAACCTTCTTAGTAGCTGGCTTACTCTACGCCAATATCGCTACCAATGTCAAAACGACAGACCACAAGCAAAAATTACAAACCGTCAATAACCAAAACTTTTTTGTAACTTTGAAGTCCTCACTTACTCAAGTTAAAAAAGCCAATGGCTTAATGACATTGCCATGCTAGGTAATGCTTTTTTATGTCACATATCAATTACGTTCAACTAAAGTTGTATTGAAAAGAGACATCTCCTTTTAATCAATATTATTAACTTTTGTGATATCAATAATATTATCTAATTTTGATGCAATGCTTTCATGTAAATGGTGCGTAATCATAATTAGCGTTATCTTTGGATGAGTAACTAAAGTATTCTCGATGTCCAAAGCTGTATCCTTATCAAGTGCCGACGTGCTCTCATCCATTAATATAATTTTTTTACCTGTTATAAGTCCCCTAGCAAGAGTAATTCTTTGTTTCTCACCTCCAGATAAATTCGATCCTTCTTTACCCAATATTGTATCTAATCCTTGAGGAAGAGAATATACTAATTCTTGTAATGACGAAGACGCAATAGCATTTTGTAAATCTTCATCGCTATAATTTAGTCCTAGAGTTATATTATCTCGTAGTGTCTCATTGAAAATATACGGATTTTGATCAATATACACCATATTGTCTCTAATATTATCTGCATTAAGCTTATTGTAATTAATTCCATCATAAGTTACTTCGCCATCATAACTATCAATCCTAGAATTAATTATATTCAATAACGTAGATTTACCGCTCCCACTAGGACCAACTAATGCATACTTTTTCCCTGATTCGAATTCAACATTCAAATTTTTAAAAACATTATGTTGTCCAATAGAATATGTAATGTTAGTTAATTTTATTCCTCTGTGTAACCCATCAATAGGTGTCGGTACTTCTGCCTTATAATTATTTAAATGGAATTTTTCAAAAATAGGCTGTACAGATTTTATTTGCATAATGTTGTTGCCTAATTGTCCTAATCCATTAAATACAGCCCCAGCTAATCCACCAGTACCTCCTAAAGCACCCACAGGAATTAACTTCAGACAAGCTAAGATACCAGTTTGTACAATAATCATAAATTGAGCTAAAACATTAAAAAATGTAATAATAACTTCAATATTTGTTTGTTTCCTAATAGAATCCACTTTTACTTCTTCAAGTTTATGTGACTGTGCTTCTATTTTACTAACGATTAATTTATTTAAACCACTTGAAAATAATACATTGAACCCATCTAATACATCCGTGACTTGTCCTAAAAATTTACCATTCGCTTTTGTAACTGCAATATTTGCTTCTTGCAATTTGCCTGAAAAGAAGCTAGGAACACTGAGTAAAATCATTGACATAATTATAACTGTTACAATCAAAGAATAATGGATTGTTAACAATGCAAAGATAGAAAAAATCACACTAGATATTGATTCAATACTGGCAAAAAAGTTTGTAAATCCAGCTTGTTCAATCATATTTAAATCATTGGTATATTCAGATGAATAAACATTAGTAGGATTCTTATGAAAGTCTAGATAACTAAGATGACTAATGTTCACAGATATATCATGTCTAATAGCAGTACTCATTTTTTGAATAACAATTTGTTGTTGAACGTCTGTTATCCGCATAATAGCTAAATATACTAGCCAAATAATTCCGAACAAAACATACCATTTTAAAAAGTTACCCATATGCAACTTTATAAGCTCATCAAGAGCAAACGCATTAATTAAATTAGTTGATATTTGTAAAAATGACATAATTACTGTCAAGGTTATAACAATCATATTTCTAAATTTATATTGTCTTAGATATCGTTTCATTTTTATTCTCCTCTATAAGTGAATATCTTTGTCAAACAGCTTTAAAATTGTTTTTGGTAACATATACATACATACTTAAAAGTATGAAATGAACGTTTTAAATCTAGATCAATATATTGCTGTGAAGTTTCCAATATAGTTCTGTTTTCAATTTTAACTGTTCCATAACATCTACCCGAATTTCCTTTTTATTCTTACTACTGAACAATAATTTCGAAATTAAAGATATCAGAAAAGTGATAAACTTTATTTATAAAAGTCATATATGAAGTTTGAGGATATTACTATGAATAATTTTGGAAACTCTTTGAGAAACATACGAGAAGCAAAAGGCATAACTATTAAACAGGCAGCTAAAAACATTGTTACTCCAGCATTTTTATCAAAATTCGAACGAGGAGAAAGTGAAATTTCCTTCTCAAGATTACTTAAAATATTAGATCATATGAATGTCGATATTAATGAGTTTATCTTAGAAACTAATGATTTCGAAGAACATCCTCAACGTAAATTTTTAAAAAAATTAATTGATGCTGCCAATAATAAGAGTATTACGATATTTGACAACCTTGAAAAAAATGAAGCTCTACTGTACACCAAGGATGATAATTTGCGGCATAAGCACAATATTTTATTATGTCACCTATATAAAAGTGAGATCACTAATACACCTCCCGAAAAAGATGACTGGATGCCAATAAAAAATTATTTAATGGGTGTAGAAGATTGGGCTTATTATGAATTTCTATTATATGCAAATTCTTTATATTTTCTACCAACAGAAATCATAGAACTAGTTAGTAAATCAGCATATCAAAAAGGTATGCGCTATTTATCATTAAACGACAATAAAAATGGACTTATTGATACCCTACTCAATACTATAGAAACTTTGCTAACCAGAAATGAAACCAAATTAGTCATTGTATACATTAAATTATGCGAAAATCTCATACAATCACCTGATTTAATGTTTGAAAGAGTTCGATTGATATTTTATAAGGGAGCTCTCCAATATTTAACAGGAGATAGCGAACTGGGAATTTCTAAAATGAACGAAGCAATTCAAATCATGCAACTTACAAATTTTAATGGTAACGATATTAAAAATTTTGAAGATTTTAAAAATATTATTTCAAAATAAACCATATGACTTTTTCTTCTATATCTAGGATTAAATCTATCTAAGATAATCCTCAAGAAGTTAAGCTTAACAACTTTAATAACAAGGTACTTAGTCTCGTGAAAGATACAAATATCTATGAAGAAAGAGATAATTCTGAAGTTCAAGTACACACTTTTATCCTTTGTAGCAATATTTAATTAATTTATAAAAAGCCCGTCAAAGCTGGCTTTTTATTTTTTGAATTTTTTTAATTTCATAATTAGACCAATCAAAAAAAGGCAGAGAATTACTCCACCTTTTTCCCTGTATTACTTAAACAGTTTGTCTAGAATCATAAATAAATCATTCAGCACTTGCTTAGCATTTGACAGCACAGAATACAGTAAAAATAAGATAATAAAATATCGTGCACGATTCTCACCTCCTTAGGAGAGCTAGCTAAACTCTCCAAGATGACACATAACGTGCATATTTTATTTTACCAGATATAGATTTTCGTGCTATAATTGACTTAGAAATAAGAGAATGTATCGTATGTACGATAAACGTGTAGCAAGTTAGCTACTTGCAAGCCGGCTGAGCGATCCCAAAAGGGTCGCTTTTTTGTTTCTTTTAAAAAAAATCGTAGCCTCAAGAACACGACAAACGAAAAAATAAGCAAAAGTCCAATAGACTAATGCTTATTTTTCATTAACAAAATTTAATAAAAAGCCTTTTTACTAATTATTTAATAACTGCTTTAATTGCTTGATTAACTGCAGCTTGTTCACGTTTAATTAAGTCTACCCTAGTAGCAATTACTTTAGTATCCATCTTAATTTCACGACCCAAACCTGGTTGATTAATCTTTGGCATAAAGAAGTCACTAAATTCTTGCAATCTATTTGCAGTATGGAAAACACGAGCAGTAACGGTGATATAAGTAGTAAATTCCATATCTCCGCCCACTTTTTCTTCAAGCCAAGACCAACGATTACGTAGCCAATCCCAAGCAGCTTGTTCACCTTTTGGATTAGACAAGATATTGAAATACCAAGAACGTAAATCTTGCGGTTTAATAATGTCTGAATTTTCAAAAGCTGCAACAATCTGCTGAATTTCACTTATATCCTGTGAATTAGTTATAGCTGCAAGCAAGTCACTCTTATAGTATGGATCAACCGTAGTTTGGTACTCATTAATTAATTGTTCGACTAAGCCTGACCGATGATAATTCTTAACTTCATTAATTAAAACATATGGTCGAATCGAGGCTTCTATTTTACTTAAGCTGTTCTCATTAGCAGTAAAGATATGGTGACCGGCTTCAATAATCGTTGAATTTCCAGCATAAAGGGCTGCAGATAGCTCCAATGGTCTAATCAATAAATCATCAGAACTATCAGTTGGCTTCGTCTGCCAGCCTAATGCTGCAACTTTATTTTCTGATAAAAGATTATATAAAAGCTTTAAATTCTTTTCTTCCTCTGAACCAGTAGTGGTAAATTTGCGAAGTTCACGAGCTGCATTAAACAGTGCATTAATTACAATATAAGATTTTGACGTAGCAAATTTTGCCAATAATGGTACTATTTCAGCATAAGAAATTTGGTTACCCTCTGCTAAAAGTCCAAGATCTTGTAACAATTGTAATTGATCAACAGCTTTAAGTTCGTTAAAGTTGGCCATAATATCGGTCATTAATGTTTGATCATAATTAACGATAAAGTGCGAACTATTTCCCACATTAATTCGTAAAGCATGACCGGCACTAGCGCGTAGTTCCTTATAATTTCCAAGATCAACTTGTTTATTTGTCATAATTTGCGGTGCTTTAAAGTTAGCATTTAACGGAATAGCCCATGTTCTTTGAGCATCTTTTCCTTCGCCAATAAAGAATTGCTTTTGGCTTAAAATCAAATGTCCAGCTTGATTAACCTCGGCACTAACAACAGGATAACCTGGTTGATCAAGCCAAGTGTGCATAATCTTGCCAATATCCAAGTTAGTCGCTGTCGACAAAGCACTCCAAAGATCGTCACCGGTTGCATTGCCAAATTGATGTTGATCAAAATAATACTTCAGACCCTTACGTAATGCATCGTCACCTAATAAAGCTCGAACCATTACCAACATCCGTGAACCTTTAGCATAAACGATTGCACTATCAAACAACGAATCAATATCAGCCGGATGTTCGACTTCCACATGAACTGATTGGACACCATCGGTTGCATCTCGTTTTAACGCCGCAGGTACTTCAGAAATTTGATAAGTATTATCCCAAATATGCCACTCAGGCTCTAAAGCATCTACTGAAACATATTCCATCATGTTGGCAAAACTTTCATTAAGCCACAAATCGTCCCACCACTTCATGGTTACTAAATCTCCAAACCATTGATGTGCTAATTCATGAGCGATAACTGTAGCTACATAAGCTTTTTGATCAACTGTAGCATTATCTGGATCTAATAAGACTGCTGCTTCACGATAAGTAATTAAGCCCCAGTTTTCCATTGCCCCAGCTGAAAAATCTGGTAAAGCTAATTGCCATGAATGAGGCAATGGATATTTAGTCTGATAAAACTCCTCGTAAAATTCTATTGCACGTTTAGCAATACCTACCGCAAAGTCCAATTCTTTAGCTTGATGAGCCTTGGTAGCAAAAACACCTACCTTAACGCCATCTTTAGTTTCCGTTACCTTTGATTGTAATTCACCAAAAGCAAAGGCAATCAAATAACTGGACATTTTAACCGTCTTTTCAAAGTAGTGAACCCCATTTTCAACTTTAATTTCCGGCATGTTGGCTAATGTCGTTTCTCCATCATGTTCATCATATTTAATAGCTAGAGAAAAAGTTGCTTTAGCTTCGGGTTCGTCAACACATGGAAATGCTTGACGTGCCGCAGTTGTTTCAAATTGTGTTCCAATAATTTGTTTCTTTACACCATTGATCATGTAGTAAGAAGGATATATTCCCATCATTGTGTCCGTCAATGGGGCAGTATACGTGATTTCAACTGTAGTCTTACCAAGATGACCTAAGTCAATCTTAATTGTTTCAGTTTCATCGCTAACAGTAAATGGCAATTCTTGGTCGTTACTCTTTACAGACATGATTGTCATATATTTTTGATTAACAAAAATTGTTTTTTCTAAGGCCTCACCAGTAATAGTTGAGGTCCCCTTAATTGTTTTTTGTTCACGATTTATATCTAGATATAAATCATAATGCTCAGGCTGAAAAACTTCGTATAAATGTTTTGCTGACATAATCTACCTCCTAAATAATATTGTTATTGTAAATTCTACCAAACCTAAAGGTAAATAGCATTAAAACTTGATTGTAAGGCACGCGTGTTCTTTCTGTAACAGCAATGACACATTAATTATGTAATATGATAAAGAATAATAAATTAAACTATTTATGGGGAATTAAAGAAAAATAAAATGAAAAAAAGTAAAAGTCTTATTTATGAATTAATCGCCGCGCTTGCGTTATCATTCAGTTTTATCAGCATTTTTGAAACAGCAAATAACCAAAACATTCAAACTGTTCAGGCAGCGCGGAAATTATCTAAAAGAGAACGTGCTGCTAAAAAGTGGATTGCAAACCACGAATCAGGTGGCAGATATGATGCTCAAAATGGTGTTTGTTATGGCAAATACCAACTTAACCTAGCTTATTTAGGTGGCGATCACTCTCCAGCAAACCAAGAACGTACAGCTGATAATTACGTATACAGTCGATATGGTTCTTGGGTTAACGCTAAAAATTTTTGGATAATCCATCACTGGTACTAAAAATTTACTCAATTCTCCAATTAAAAAAATAGACTGGTAATTAACTAGTCTATTTTTTATTTAAAACAAAAACAGCACACCAAATGGTGTGCTGTTTCATATTTTCTACTAAGTTATGCTTTATAGCGCATTATACGTACCTTACTTGAATTCAACCAACTTGCAAAAAATGCAAATCCAAAAAATATCAATGCAATAATTGCAATAACAACAATCAAATTGTCGGTACCTGTTCGGGCAATTAGTTGTTCATCGTTTAATAAATAATCTGACTCATTAACTTGATTACACAATCCAAAGAATAACATGATTAGACTGCTCAAAGTTAACAAGCCATTAATTACTGTCAAAGATTTCATCTTAACTAGTTTCAAAAAATCATGTCCTTTCTCTCGATTTAAATACATAATTATATACTTTCATTTAAAAAAAGCAAGATATGTGCGTGAAAAACTTGACATTTATTATTTCTTCAAAATTATTTTGACCACTCACTTGTAAGCCATTCTTGGGCTAACTCAAACCAGTGTGCAGCATGCGGATTAGCCTGCCATTCACGACCCTTAATTGTCATATCTTCACGTCCTAAAGAAAAACCATGACCACCACGGTTGAATAAATGAGCTTCACAAGAAACTTTATTTTTATGTAAAGCATCCAGATATTCTAATGTATTTGTTACTAAAACAATTGGATCATCCCAAGCATGAAAAATAAATGTCGCTGGTGTTTTGGACGTCACGCCTAATGCACTATCTTTGACGAATTCATCTCCTGGTACCTTGTCTTCTTCGTCATCCGGTATAGCAAAACCAATCTTATCTAAATTGATTAACGGATAACCTAATATTGTTTTATTTGGTAAAACTGTACTACTCTTAAATCCAAATTCATTTTGATATTTAGAAGAATTAGCAATACTATTAGCAAAACTTGCGACATGCCCACCAGCTGAAAAACCAATTGTTACAATCTTTTCTGGATCAATTTGGTAATCACTAGCATGATCGCGAAAATATTTTACGGTTGTTAAAACATCTAATCCCGCATCGGGATAGATATCTCCATCATCTTGGACAAGATTATACTCCATCACGACACTGTTAAAGCCGCAATTATTAAATGCTAATGCTACTGGCTCGCCTTCTCGCTTAGAGAGATGATCAAAACTACCGCCTGGAATAACGATAGCCAAAGGATGTTGAGGAGTAACTAAATCACCAATTGAAGCTAACATATAGGGATGAATCTTAAATTTACGCCCATTAAAATTAGTTAATTCTATTTCATTTTTCTTCATTTTTTACCTCGTGCTTTACCATGCTTCTTGTTAAAAAAACAGTCGTTAGTGGTACTGTTAATAATACACCAATTAGTGAATATGTTATAACTAAAATCTCATTGACAAACATCTTTTCATTCACAATTTCACCAATTGTGTAATTTAAACGAATGTACCACAAAAATAATGATAAAAAGCTACCGAACATCCCAAATAAAATGGTATTCATCGCTGTCCCTAAAACATCATTACCGATTTTACTACCACTATTCGCTAATTGTTGGCGAGTAATCATTGGATTATGCTTTTTGATTTCCAGTAGTCCCGAACTCATGGCAACTGCTGCTTCAGCAACTGCACCTAGACAGGAGAAAATAGCTACCGCAACTGCAATTAATGGGTAGCTCAAGCCTGGCATCTGTGATAA
Source organism: Lactobacillus sp. ESL0228 (assembly GCF_003692825.1). Lineage (NCBI taxonomy): Bacteria > Bacillati > Bacillota > Bacilli > Lactobacillales > Lactobacillaceae > Lactobacillus > Lactobacillus sp. ESL0228. The sequence continues at coordinate 8,348 of NZ_REHJ01000003.1, read as the reverse complement.
ACCAACCAGTATTTCACCAGCTTCGGGACCGAGTCCAGCAGCCTGTGCCAACCATTCAAAAACTAAAATCAAGCCACTAACTGCAAGACAAATACATAATGCCGAATAAAATGAATTTTTAGCTACTTGATAATCATGAGTTCCTAAAAAGATAATTGTAACTAACTTAAGTGGTATAAAAATCAAAATTAAAATTGGAATATTAATTCCCCAAGAAATTAGTAGCGCCAGTAAAATCAATAATAAAGTATTAATTAAAACACTAAAAAAGCTGCGAATTCCCGTTTCTCCACCAATTATTGTCATTAATAATGCTAAAACAATTAACAAAGCAACTAGTGTACTCATTTTTGATCACTCGCTTTCCACCAATCATTTTTTAAAAATAATAAACTGCATCCTGTTGCAAAAACAACGGTTAACACAATTCCAATAGCAGAAACCACACTTTGAGTAACGCCAAGTGATAATGTAAAGCCAAAAGTTGAACTTAAACTATTGTTATCACGCAAATAAATAATCGTTAATGGCAATGCTTCAGACATAAAAATTAAAACCAAAACATTAATCAATGGCCCCATTATTTCCTGTCCCATAGTTCGGCCACTTATAATTAATTGCTTAGCCGTTATCTCTTTTTTAGTTTGAATTAACTCATATAAACTAGAAATAATATCAGTTGCCTCATCCATCACTGCGCCTAAAATCCCCAATAAAGTTTGTGCAAGAAAAATTCCTCGTGGATCTTGGGTCGCATAGTCACCCGTTTCATATTTGATTTCAGATTCCCCAGTCAAGCGCATGATCAAATAACAAAGTGCAAACGAAACAAAAACTCCTAATAATGTAGCCAACCATGTAACCATCATTTTTCGATTGAGCCCTTGAACTATTAGCAAGCTAAAGAAGGAAAAAATTACGTCCGCTAAACCGAATAATAAGACAACATAAGCACCATTTAATTTAATATCTAGCAGAATAACTATATAAAACAGTACCCAGCTAAGTGTCATGGATAAAATTAACCCTACTGCCTGCTTGCCTGAGATAGCAATCATTAAGGTAATCATTACCGTTAAAGCAAGAACAATAACCCAATCTCGTTTTGGATTTTGAATAGTAAGATCTCCATTTTTAATACTAACAAAAACTCGCTGTCTGCAACGATACTTCTGGGTTACTAGTTGTGATGGGTAGTAAAGATTAGTTGCTGTAAATTTTTTATTCTTGTATTTACCAGATAAAATTTTTAGATGTAAAATTTGCTTTCGAGTCTCATCCTTGTTGTCATAAACATCTTTACTCTTCTCTACTAAAGTATCTTTAATAGTAGTATCAGTAATTAAAGCTACATCATTTCGATGATAAATTTCGGTAGCAAAGTATGTGCATGCAGTTAAAATAAGTCCAATGAAACCAACAATTACTGCTAAAAGATAGCGTTGCTTAATTTTTTTCAATGTCAGCCTCCATATCTATTCTTCTTACTTTAACTCATAAGTAGTCACATACTAGTTAAGTTTATCTAAAAGAATTGATCATTTTCAGTTATAGATTAATAAATCGTTGCCACCAGTGACTCTTTTCGGGTTCCACTTGCATATCGGCTAAGGTGCGATATTCATTAGATGTAGAACTCTTTTGAGCATTTTCTTGAGCTTTAGCTAGAATTTCTTCGTGAACTTGCTCACTTGATTTATGTTGATCGTGAATAATCTGTGACCTCTTTTCGGCTACTGTTATGGATTCAGGATCTTTTTGATCATCCAAGTCATTATCTACAATGCCAGAAATATCAGGTAAATAAGCTGTCAAATCGTGCTCCTGCTTATTCGACTTTTCTAACAACTCTTTATTTTGGGTCTCAATTCGATTCATTTGTTCTTGTAAATCTTTGAGCGCCGTATTCTGCTGCATAATTGTCTGTTGCAATGCATTAAGCAATTTCATTGTCTGTGGCGCAGTCATTGTTTCCTGATTATGAGAATCAATTCCACCGATTGAATTTTGATTTTGCGCACTAACCGCAAATATTTGTTGAGCTGCTTCTTGCAGGGTCAGCCCGTTTTCTTGAGCCAATTTATGAAAATCTTGTAAGTCCTGAACATCTTGCTTGCTATATAATCGAGCCTTCTGCTTAGTTCTTGGATAATAATCGGGGCGACCGGTGACTCTTTCAACAATTAGTGAATACTTTCGTAATGTAGCAACACTAACATGCAATTTTTTTGCAGTCGCAGCCGGCGCCGTTAATTCTTCAAAATTATGCTTATCACTAGCCATAAATTATTACTCCCTAGCACAATCTAATTAGCCTATTTTATGTAGCAACGTTTTTTTATGTGCATATCTCTGTTGAGCGTATTCAATTAATCGAGTAATTAAATCTGTATATGCTATTCCGGCTTCTTCAAACAGCTTAGGGTACATACTAATGTTAGTAAAACCTGGTAAGGCATTAACTTCTGTTAAAATGATTTTCTGGTCACTCGCACGCAAAGTAGAATCAACACGTGCCATACCACTACATTCAGTTACTTGATAAACCTTTAAAGCATTTGCTTTAACTTGCTTGATAATATTATCAGGTAAATTTGCTGGTATTTGCAAAGCAGTAGTTGAATCATCATCATACTTGTTTTCGTAGCTATAGAATGTGCCTTCAGCATTAATAATCTGACCGACACCAGAAACTATTGGCTGGTCATTACCCAATACAGCTGTTTCAACTTCAGTTCCGTGAATTGTTTCTTCAATTAATACCTTGTCATCATACCGAAACGCATCGGCTAAGGCAGCGTCAAATTCTTCTTTATTGGTTACGTGATGAACGCCTACAGATGAGCCCTGATTAGACGGCTTAACAAATAAATCATTACCTAATTCAGCGCTGATTTTATCATAATCTTGCTTCCAATTATCTTCTTCCTGATATTCAAAACGTTTGATTGCAATCCAATCAGCCACTGCCACTCCAGCACATTGAGCCAAAATTTTGGTGAACTCTTTATCCATTGTTACCGCAGAGGCTAAGACATCATCACCAACAAACGGCTTATCTAAAATCCGAAATAATCCTTGTAAACTACCATCTTCGCCCAGATTTCCGTGTACTATGGGAAAGAAGACGTCAATTTCAGGTAGCTCGGCTAATGAATTCAAATTAGAAATATTATTAACTTGATGGGGATTTTTTACCGTATAGTGTGGATTTTCTAATACTTTCAGCGAATCTTGTTCATTGGCAATATAGCCATCATTGGTAACCCAAATCGGGTGTACATCAAATTTTCTTTTGTCAATTGCATTATATATATTATGGCCTGACATAATTGAAACTTCATATTCAGATGAATTTCCACCAAAAATAAGACCAACTTGTGTTTTCTTACTCATCATTTTTACCTCTTAGTTATTATTCTAACTGCTTAATTATACGGCAATAACTTACTTAAGAACGCTATTTTTTCGAATTTTAGAAATATTTTTCCCATTAGTAGCAAATTTTCTTTAAATAAAAAGAACAGATATCTTAACTCTGTTCTTCTACATTTTAAATGTTTTTATCTTTGTTATTAAATATTAACGCTATACTTTCAAAATAAACTTGGTTATCTCATTTAGAGCAAATTTCATCAAGCATCTAATTATTATAAGTACTTGGCAACAGCGGCTAATAAATCTGCTTCACTATTCACTATTGTACCATTCAATTTAATTAAACCGGTCGTATATAAATTAACATAATGAAATTGATTTTCAGCTATCTGACTTAAGGCAGATAACTTCTGTTTATTGTCACTACCTTGCTGACGAGTATCCGTATATAATCCCACAACTGGTATTTCTTTAGCATAAGCAACTCCAATCTCGCTAGCAACACCATTATCAATAGTATTACCATCTAAAATTGCTACCACTAAATCACTTTGAATTAGTTTTTTAGTATCCGCCAAGGCAATCATTTTTGAATCAGCATAAGCCTGCTTATCATTAATTTCATTGTTTTCTTGTGGTAAATATAAATCGATCGCATCACTTAACTGCCGAATTTTAGCTGCTAACTGCGCGTTATAATTAATTTCTGCTTGTGAGAATAGAGCATTGGCAAAATAAATTTTCATGATTAATTCCTTTAAATATAATTGGCTAATTATTAGGTGAACTAATTTCCCATGGAATTGCGCTTAAAATGTAAATAATTACTCCCACAATTACAAAGTCCAAGAAAATACCGCTACTAATTTCTAACACATAGCCTAAAACTGCTAACCCTTCAACATTAAAAATTACTGGTACGAGGGCCATCATACCAGAAATAAGAATCAACCAAAAACCAGCCCACATTACTGCTGCCGTAATGATATGCGTTAATTGCTTAGAAGTCATTATTGCACTTATTTCTTTAATTATGGAACGAAGACTAATAATCGCCATCACAATTAAAATAAAATTCATGAACAACAAGCCAAAAGCAATATTTCCGCCTAAAGTAACAGTACTCAAATTAAAGGCATCCGCTACCTCATAAGGTGCATTCTCTCCTAATTTATTTAATTTCAACCGCACTAATTGCGCATCGCTCGATGAGCCTTGGTCAATATTTGAATCAATATCTTTCAGTATCTGCTCTGCAAGCCTTCTATTACTAACTTTAAACCAAGGAAATCCTAAAGCATAATCAATAATATGATCGGCAATTGGCTGAGTCTGCTTTGTAGTTAATAAATTTGCATTACCATTTTTATTGGCTCCAATTGTTTCGGCCAGTACATCGAAATGCTTATTGACCTGTCTAACAACAACAACTTCATTATTATTGTTCCTAAGTTGCCCTTTCATAAAAAAGGGATTAAGAAAAGTTATAGTAACCATTACTAACGTTACAATTATAAAAATTATAAAGGACATAATCTTCTTATAGTTAATTTTCTGATCTTGTCCAGTTGGTTTGCGCAAATTAGTTCGCGCGCCATTTGCCATATCTTTCCCTTCTAACAGACAATATCTTTGCCCTCATCAAACATGGTATCAATTTCATGGTGAATTGATTTTATATCAACGGCAGCAATAATCTTGTGCCCATCATTAAGACTTTCAGTAATTTGCTTTTGTGTACAGTGTAAGAAACTATACATTAATGAACCAGTAGCATAATCAGCCATTTGTTCTGCAGAAAGCGCAAATCTCTTACTATTATTATATAGTCGTCCAACTCCAGTAATAACAAAAGCTAAGCCACATTGAACTTCATTTAAGTCAAATGTAGTTTCATCAAAGATTTGTTTTTCCTTAATCCAGCTTGCTAGAATCTGCAACCAATTATCAAGAGTTTCATTGCTACTAAAAACTTCAGTAATAATCCGCTTAAGACCATTATCATAAATGCCTAACATTGCAACTGTATAAATAAATGCTTTGGTTCGTGCCCCAATATGACCACTTTCAGCATCATAAATACTTCTTACTTGTGCATCTAAAGTATTAAGTATATTTCTAATTATATCATCTGTCAGCTTAGCTTTATGTGGATAGTATGACTGTAAAAGTGACTTAGAAATTCCTGACTTTTCTGCAATCATTTGAAAAGAAACATTATCCATTCCATTTTTCCTGATTAATTGAAAAGTATTCCTTAAAATAATTCTTCGTCTTTTATAATTTTTTCGTCTTGCCATAATGGTTCTTCTCTTCCTATACATTTCTTTTTAATTATACCAATGATATAAAATAAATAAACAAAAAGATACCAATATAACTTCAACAATATAGTCGCTTTATATTATAGTAATAAATAACCGTCTGTGCTTTATTTTAATTCGCTTTCACTCAGCAAGTGCATAGAACGATCATTATAAACATAATTAATTCCACGAGCTAACAATAAATCAACCGAAATTCGAACCATTCTATCTGGGTAATGATTATGCTTAATAGTATCAGTAACGACAATTTGTTCAATTGGCAATTCGTTTAAAACTTCAGTTGCATTCTGTGAAAGTAACGCATGTGTTGAAGCAACATAAACTTTTTTAGCCCCTGCAGCCATTACCGACTTAGTTGAGGAAGAAATTCTTGATCCGGTGTCTATTAAATCATCAACTATAATACATTTCTTATTTTTAACATTACCGATCACATCATGAACATCTGTGTCATAACGTGCCCGACGTTGATCAACAATTGCAATTGGAGCATCAAATATTTGACCAAAATTTCGGGCCAACTTAGCCCCTGAGTGATCAGGCGAAACAACTACAATATCATCATCATCTGTAGTCGCAATTCCATTATCAATAAAATATTGCGCTAACAGTGGCATTGCATGCAAATGATCAACCGGAACATTATAGAAACCTTGAATTTGGGCGGCATGCAAATCAAGTGCAATTAAGTGATCCATTCCAGTAATTTGAAGCAGATTGGCAACTAACTTACCAGTAATCGGTTCACGTGAACGTGTCTTAGTGTCAGAACGTGAATATGCCAAATACGGTACAACAACATTAATGCGATGTGCAGATGCTCGATGAAGGGCATCCAAAACAATTTCTAATTCCATAAAGTTTTCATTTACAGGATCTTGAATTGATTGAATAACGAAAACATCACACCCTCTGACACTTTCACCAATATTAACCTGAATTTCACCATCGCTAAAGTGTTGTACGGCGGTTTCAATTAACGGCTTTTTCAAAATTGTAGCAATCTTTTCATTCAAAACCGGGTTTCCACTTAACCCAATTAATTTCATTGGGTGCATCAATTGAAGAATTTCTTCTTTGTTCATAACTACCTCTTTATAAAAATACCATCTATTTAGTCTATTATAACTAAAAAAGTGCTAAGTGCCTAGGAAATGGGTAAAATGAATCAAAAAGCTGGTCTCTTTTTTCATTAATTAATTTGTTATTTGATTAGGTAAGAAAACTAGACTCAAATTTAGTTTTATTATGTTATTAAAGCTATTTTATTTTAGCAACAATAAGTAAACGGGCAGTAGACCTTAGAGTTGTCTACTGCCTTTTTATAATCCTAATTAAACAAAAAAGGTGCTCAAGCTTTACGCTTGAGCACCTTTTATAAAATCATTATTATTGTTGCCTAACAACAAACTTCTACAGAATTTCCTTAAACTTTAATTTAAGAAAATCAGACAAAACTTATAGGTATTAGTGCAAAGATATATCACTTAATTGTTAGTTAGTAAGTATCTTGACAAAATCTTAAGTTTATTGAATTCCTGTGGATAAAGTCCAAGTTAATGAAGTCGTATAAGTTCCTGCATCAACACTGGCACTTGCTGGTAAAGTCAACTTGATATCACTTGGATCCCAAGCAAAAACGGCTGCTCCGCTACCAGTAGCAGCTACTGATGAGCTTCCAACCTGAACTGCGGTACCATTGGCAGCTAAATTAACCGTAAAACTTTTATTCAAATTATCGACCAGATGAGCGACATAATTATAATTTCCATCATCAGGATTTCCTGTTAGTCCCGTAATATTTTGTGTTTCGCCAAGTACAGTATTGTTAAAACCTAGTGTGGCGCCACTAATTGTTTTGGCACTAGAGCTACTACCAGTTGTCAGCGGACCATTGGCTTTAACACTTAACTGCCAATTACCTGCATGACTATCATTCTTGGCATCAGTGTCGTGACGGGTCTCTTGCTTATCAACCACTGTCACCCAAGTCTTACCATTAATAGCACTTAAATAAGAAAGAGTGGTAGAAAGCTTCGGGGTCTGGTTAGCTCCCCCGGCATATCCAGGATATACATCATTGTTGGTACCATCTACGATACCATTTACGTTTGTACCAGCTGCTGTAAAGACAGGGTTGGCAGAATTAAACGTAGTATGAGTACCAAAGTCGAGTACTTCTGGCACACGTTGCAAGCGTAAGTACCCTATACCATCATCATCATGGTGTTTATGATCGTCGCCGCCAGGATTATTACCGCCGCCAGGATTATCAGGATTATCACCGCCGCCGCCAGGATTATTACCGCCGCCAGGATTATCAGGATTATTACCGCCGCCAGGATTACTACCGCTGCCTTTTGCAAAGGTAATCCCTACTTTACTATGATTGGTATCTGGTAAGGCTTTACCACCGTTCATTTTTGCATTGCCTTCTTGGGTTTGAGCTTGAATAATGGCCGGAGTAGCGGCAGCTACAGTCGATAAGACCGTGGCACTTGTCATTACCATACTGGCTATTTTAGTTAATTTCATTTTGAAGTTCCTCCTTCAAATACATATTTTTCATACACAACTAATCATCTTGCAATGATTATTCCAACGATTGTTTACTAGTTAATAAAGATTGATCGTCTTCCAAGT
>NZ_REHJ01000002.1:0-65845 GCF_003692825.1 Lactobacillus sp. ESL0228 | reverse complement strand
GAACAAGCAAAAAGTATCACTATTACAAAAGTTGGCAAACCGATTAACTATATTAAAATAGTGGTATCAACATTGCACTGGTATTTTGAATAGCGCAGTTAGTATAAATGTATATAGCCATAGGTTTAGACTAACAAATTGAATTATAAAAATACGAAACAAGAAATATATAATTCAAAAATAGTCGTAAATAGGAAATAAAAGCTATTACTAAATGCGCTTAAGTTTATGATATATCAATTTGCGGGATCGTACAGAGTATATAAAAAAAAAAAAAAAAGTAATATATAATTATCGTTATTTGAGAAAATAATAAACCTTAGAAAAAGCTGGATTTAATTAAAGTTAATTAGCTACTAGCATGGGGTTAGCAATTACTAATTAAGTAAACAACGATTAATAAAATGCGTTAAACAAGCTAAGAAAAAGTAAACATAAAATATTAGATAACGGTAGTTATTAATAATAGATTAAGATTTTGTTATGCTTAAAAGCAACAAAAAAAGGCAATATCTGCCTTTTTGATTATTATTCAATATAAACTATTAAGCGCATAAAAAAGCGTTAAACTCCTTGCTTAACACCTATCTATAATTTGGATTTAAAATAATATAATAACTTACTACCACACTTAAATAATATTTAGTCTATCAGTATTTATTTAAAGAATGTTTCCATTAAATCAAGCAACTTAAAGCTTTTAACTGCATAACTGTTATGCTTTTGTCTGGGCATTATCATTAATTGTCCTTGCGGGATTAACTGGCTGTACCAGCGAACATGCTCAACTTTAACCCAATCCTTTTCACCAACTACACAGTAAGTTGGTATCTTAATTGCTTTTAAGCTGTCAACCGACAGGTAACTTTCTGTCAATTCAACACGACTTTCGCGATTCAGCTGCAAAAAGCGAAGACAACCTTCCGTTAAATAATGATACGGTCGAATTCCATTACCATTAACGAAAACACCTGCTACCATTAACTTTTTAAAAATTGCCTGGTCTTGACTTGCAAGCATCATTGCTACAAGACCACCAGCATCAAAGCCAAAGCAATAGCAACCACGAATATTAACTTTTCGAATGAAAGAAGCCACATCATTAACCTCAGATTGATAATGCTGCGCAACTTCACCCTGACTTAGACCATGCCCACGCATATCGAGTACATAAACAGTATAGTATAAGGCTAACGGCGCTATTATCTGATCAAACATCCCACCATCCAAATGATGGCCATGTAATAACAGCAACGGCTCTCCCCTACCTAATTTACTATAATAAAGTTCGTTACCATTAACTTGTACCCTCATCGCTGATTCCTCTCACTAATATCAATCAGTTTTTGTTCAGAAAGATTGCTTTTCTTATGTTCCTGCCACAAACTCTGAACAATTGTTTTAGCGACTATATAATTCGCTTTAAAATTATCAGGAATCATCTTCAAATTAAAGTTATGTACCATACTGTCTTTACGCTGCCAATAGTGATATAGCGGTTGACTATTACAATAAAAGCCTTCAGTTAATGATAGATATTGAACATTAAAAATTTGATCTTCCATAAAAGCTAAGTTTTCCATGAACTGTAGCTTATTTTGTTTAACAACTGAGAGCTTATAACCCTTATTCCAAGTATAACCTTTGACCGGTGTTCCTAGAATATGATTATCAAATAGCGAGCCCAACGGATTATTGATCAATTGATAGCTGCGCAATTTATTCTTCATGCCACAAATAATTTTTTTGGTTACCGGTACAGAGCCATGTCTGCTTTCATAATCTAGCCAAAAACCACATGATACCATCGCTGCATCCGGATGATTATGAAATGCCTGCACAAAAAAGGCCGTATAACCAGAATCAACCCAATCATCACCATCATGAAAAGTGAAATATGGTGTATCAACATGAGCAATACCAACATTGCGTGCATCTGACAGCCCACCATTGGACTTGTTAATAATTTTTAAATATCGAAACTGACTACGGTAACTTTCGGCTATTTTACTTGTATTATCGGTTGAACCATCATTAATAATTAACAACTTAAAGTTAGGATTATCTTGTTTAGCCAAATGATCAAGTGCCCGCCCAATGTACTTTTCAACGTTGTAAACGGGCATAATGACCGTTAATTCAGGTTGCTGAATCATAGCACCCCTCCCTTATTATTTATTATACCATCTTAAATTTTCTTGAATTTTAAAAATACTATAAAATAGATTTCTACCAATACAATAATTATCCTTTTATCATTTGTATTTAGTATAATTGGTTAATTAAAAGGAGTTATTGATTTATGAAAAAAGCAAAAACAATTCTAACCATTATTGTAACGTTATTCTTTAGCATTTTGACCATTAATGGCTTTCAGCAATCAGTTAGAGCTGAAAATTTACCAATTGTTAGTCTAGGCACCTCCCTAACCGCCAACCAGCGTAGTGGCACAGTCAAAACTTTAATTGCGCCACTTAATAGTGCAAGTTATCAAACAACAACTATTAATGGTTCCGATTTAGTTAAGTATCTTAATCCATCCGGCTCTAATTTCACGACCAATTCTGGTGTTTGGTCAAGTGCAATGATTCAAAAAACCAGCGCAGGCAGTGGAATCAATGTCCGCATTCTTCCTTACGAAGGCCATAATAACATTACAACCATTACAGCCGACCAATACAAAAATGCAGCTTTAACCGCAGGAATTACCGATGCCAACATTTACGTTACGAGTGCTATTCCAATTGATGGCTCCGGCGCTTTAGCCGGTGTCTATGCGGCTTACAGTAAACATGGCGAAGAGCTCAGTCAAAATCAAGTCAATGCAGCACAAGATGAAATGGGAACACTGAGCAAAATTACCAAAGAAAACAAGAATAAAGACGGTTATAGTGATGCCCAATTAAACAATGCAGTTGCGGGTGCCAAACAAGAAATGGGAAAAATTGGTAATAACGTTTCTGATAGTCAAATTCACGATATCGTTAACAACCAGATAAATATTAACCATCTTGGTAATGTCATTAATGACAACCAAAAGCAGCAAATCATCAATATTCTAATTGAAATCCGTAATTCTGGGGCCTTAAAAGACAATCACTTTAAGGATCAAGCTGGAGAACTTTCGAAAAATATTGAAAAAAATGCCAAAGGGATTTTTGATAAAATCAATACTCCCGAAAATCAAAATCTATTTGAACAATTATGGCACAATATCAGTGATTTCTTTAGTCACCTTTTTGGATGAGTAATTGTAGTGCAAGGCAAACAGTATCACATCTGATCCATAAACTTATTTAATGTACGATCAACAAATTCATTGCCACGATTATTGGCATGTCCTTTAGTCCATTCAAATTTAGGCTGTAAAAATTGTGCAAGCAATCTGTCAAGTTCCTGCCAACATTCAAGGTTTGCAATTTCACCAGGAGTACTCTTGCGCCAACCACGCTTTTTCCAGCCCTTAAGCCAGCCTTTAATAATTGGATTTAAGACATATTGTGAATCAAGAACAAATAATAATGGCTTCTTATTAAAACCTAATTCAAGCAACTTTTTTAGAGCTTCAATTAAGGCTGTTAATTCCATCTTATTATTAGTAGCACCAAATTCACCATTTGAATCATAAGTTGACATTTGCTTGCCTTCTTGCTGCCACTCAATAAGATAAGCCCATGCTGCTTTATCAGTTGCCCGCACGTGACCGCCTTTAAAGTTGCCAGTATTGCGGGTTCCTCCATCGGTGTAAATTGTTGCAAAATATTCGCTCGACTTATTCAAATTACTAAAACGGGGAGCTGTTTTACTTTGCGGTGGATTTGATTGCTGCTTTGATATTTTTGAAATAGTTTGGCTTTCATTCTGGATCTTGGCAATCGCCTGCTTTAATGAAGTTTCATCCTTTTGAAAAAATTGATTAACAGTTGCTCTATCCCAATTCAAATATTCGGTAGCATCTGTTACCTGTTTAAAGGACTTATATTCCGCGTTGGGATAGCCATCAACCTGTTTTTTTGCCGCTTCCCAAGTGCGATAAACACCTGGTTGACGACCTTTTTTGACTGCATAGAATTTCATTTGTATCTCTTTTCTTAAAAAATTTGCCAGCAATGCTAAAATATAACTAACTCTAGTATTAAGGTGGTATTATGTTTTTCAACACAAAAAAATATAAAGAAGATGCGGAAAAAAACCACAAACACAATCTATCAAAAGATCCCAGTCGATTCAATATGATAGCATTAGCAATTTTGGCGACAATTGCACCTCTACGTATTTTTTTGCGTCTTCATAAGCAACATATTGATGATAGGACGACTGTTGAAAAAAAGCGTGGTAATTTTGAACAAATACCCATAATATATTTTCATGGTTTCCGTGGCGGTGATTATACAACCAACGTTATGGTTAAAACAGCTTTAAAGGAAAAAGGTGACACCAATTACCTCAAAGTTACTGCTGATTTACTAGGTAACTTTAAATTAGAAGGCACTTGGACCGGTGATGAAAATCCCATTATTCAAGTTGTTTTTCGTCAGCGAATTGTTGGCGTTTATGCAATTGACTACTACTTACGTTTTGTATTACCTTTTTTAGCTAAACATTATCACTTTACCCATTATACCGCTGTTGCACATTCATTGGCGTGTCCATGTGTGGTTCGGACTGAAATGCGCACATATCGCAAAAAAAACTTTCCCCGTTTAACTAAGTGCATCTTCATTGCAGGACCATTTGACGGTGTGACTTATTTAGGCGACATTCCCAATGTTAACGGCTTTAATCACAATGGACGGCCAAATGTGATTAACATACATTATCTGTATCTACTATTTCACCGTAAACAATTTAATCCCAATATTTCTGTATTAAATATTTATGGTAACGTTTTAGATAACACCAACAGTGACAAATTTATTTCAGTTATTTCGGCCAAAAGTATTCGTTACATTTTAGCGCCCAATGCAAAATCTTATCATGAGGTTGAAGTTCGTGGATCTAAGGACGCTGAGCATAGTTGGATGCATGATAATCCATTTGTGATTAATATGGTTAATAAATTTATTGGTTTTAAAAATAATTCAGGAGGACTTAAGTGAGTCTATTACGGGACGTATTTTGGATACTCATTATTACTAATACCATCTTATCTTTTTACATCGTCTTTCACAGACGCCGTTCAGTTTCAACTACTTGGGCTTGGTTAATTATTTTATTAGTTTTCCCCATTATTGGACTAACTATTTATGGTTTTTTTGGTCGAGGAATCTCACAAGAAAATATTTTTGCAATCAATAAGCAAAATCACATCGGCTTACGCAATGTACAAAAATCAATCACAAAAGCGCCAAAAAAGACTAGTACAGCCGATACTTCAAACAAGGCTAAAATTGTTGTCCGCTTCTTTGATCACAAGGGTGAGTCGCCGTTAAGCAAAAACAACCATGTTAAACTATATACAGATGGCGAACCAATGTTTCGTGATATGATGCACGATATTGAACGTGCAAGACAGACAGTTAACGTTGAGTTTTATACCTTTTATAATGATGAAATTGGTAATGAATTTCTTAATTTGCTAATTAAAAAAGCCAAGGCTGGAGTTAGCGTACGTCTTCTTTATGACGCATGGGGATCACTAGGTGCTACTAAAACTTGGTTTGATCAGTTACGCAAGGCTGGTGGCGAAGTTCTTCCTTTTATTACTTCCCGCAACATGATTACTAGATACCGAATCAATTATCATTTGCATCGCAAAATTGTGGTAATCGACGGCAAGACATCCTGGACAGGCGGTTTTAATATCGGAGACCAGTATTTGAGTCGTAAGAAAAAATTTGGCTATTGGCGAGACAGCCAAGTTCGAATCGTTGGTTCGGCTTCCTTACTTTTACAAGAGCGGTTTGTGATGGATTGGAATGCTTCTATTCAAAAGGAAAAACAGCTAATCACATTTAACACCTTACTTTTTCCCAATTTAGATGAAAATGAAATTCGACCAGGAGATGTTGCAATGCAAATTGTCTCCGATGGTCCTGATCATTACAATGCCAATATGCGTAATGGAATTATGCGTTTGATGTCACTAGCCAAAAAACGTCTCTGGCTGCAAACACCTTATCTGATTCCCGATGATGCAATGTTTGCCACTTTACAGACAATTGCTATGTCTGGGATTGATTTGCGCATTATGATTCCTTGCAAACCCGACCATCCTTTCATTTATCGGGCAACACAGTGGTACGCTAACGAGCTATCACGATACGGTACCAAAATCTATATCTATACTAAAGGATTCATTCATGCCAAAACAATTGTAGTTGATGATACCTTTGCTACAGTAGGGTCAATGAATCAAGATTATCGTTCTTACGACCTCAATTTTGAAGATATAGCCGTTTTCTATGATAAAAATTTTGCTCGTGAAGTAGCACAATCTTTTGAAGAAGATATGCAAAATTCTTACTTACTGACACCTCAAATGATTGCACAACAAGGGCGATGGCTTAAGACACTACAAAGTTTTTCACGAATGTTATCACCGATTTTATAATCAAAAAATTCCACTTAGCAATAATCCCATAACTAAGACTTAGTTATGGGATTATTTACATAGTTAAGTTAGCAAAACAATAAATTTAGTCTACTAAATAACGTAAAATTTCAATCAGGAATTTTCATTTCAAACACAATCAAAAAAGCATACTATTTTTGAATAGTTGCTCTATATAATATCTTGAATTTCAATTTTAATGTCATGATGGATATGCTGTTTTAAAGCTTCAACAATCTGCGCCACCCCATGTGAAAAACGCAAATAGTATTGGCGGTTCTGCTGTGTTGTCAGAATACAAATCACTTGCTGTTTTCTCGGATTCGGTACCCTAATTAAAGTTACAAGCATTATATCCGAATAAGCAACTGTTCGACGAAAGTAGCCCGATACAACTACTTTATTTGGTGCAAAACCTGTATAACCGTCAATGATCGCCATAATTAAAAAAATTGCCAAAAAAATCCCTAAGCCTTGGTCACTTTTTTCAATTAGCTGCCAAGTAAAACCAACCCATATAAAAATAATAGCCCAAACAACTGAAGATATCCGATACTGTCCCTTTAAGTCAATACTTGCTTGCCAATACCAACTATAACAAGTATAACCGAACAATATCGCATCTAACATAAGATAAAATCCAACCATAAAATTCTCCTCGAATATGTAGTCCAATACATTATAACAGACGAAGTATTTTTAGTTAGCTTTACTCTCTCGTCTTAACTTTTACTTGATTTTTTGTTAAAAATATTATTAAATATAAATTAGATAAAATGCAATGAAAAAGACGAGTAAATAATTTATCTCTTTCAGTGAGCCAGTGATAATGCGAAACTGGCAGACCCTGAATTATTGAAAAACCCTTTTTAGCAACGCTCTGAAATAGAAATTAAAGTAAGCAGCGTCGTCGCCAGTACGTTATCACGCTGGTGAAGCATGATTGTGCTTCATGAGTTGGTCCGATTTCGGACAATTTAGGTGGTACCGCGGAAAAAGCCTTTCGTCCTTAGTTTTATTAAACTAGGCGAAGGGCTTTTCTTTGCACTAAAAACTGGAGGTAAACACCATGACTTTAATTATTCCTAAGGATTATCATCCCACTCTGACTATTCGTGACACAGAAGCAGCAATTGTCTTTATTCGTGAGCGGTTCCAAGCCATCTTAGGTCAAAAATTAAATTTGCAAAGAATGTCTGCACCACTTTTTGTTGAAAAAAGCACCGGATTAAACGATAACTTAAACGGATTTGAGCGTCCCGTTACTTTTGATGCTAAAGAACTTTCTAAGGACGATGAAGTTCAAATTGTTCATTCATTGGCTAAATGGAAACGAATGGCTCTTAAAAAATATAACTTTGTTATGCATGAGGGACTTTATACTAATATGAACGCTATTCGGCGAGATGAAGACCTTGATAATTTTCACTCAATTTACGTTGATCAATGGGACTGGGAAAAGATAATTGCGCAAAATGAGCGAACTGAAGAAACTTTAAAAACTACTGTCCTGCAGATTTTTGACGCAATTAAATTAGTTGAATCGGAATGTGCTAACCGTTACCCAGCATCCACTCATCGTTTACCAGATAAAGTTCATTTTGTAACAACCCAAGAACTTGAAAACACATGGCCGACTTTAAGCCCAGAAGAACGAGAAAATAGGATTGCTCAAAAAGAAAAAGCTGTTTTCATTATGAAAATTGGCGACAAGCTGCAACATAGCGGTAAGCCCCATGACGGCCGTGCACCAGATTATGACGATTGGCAATTAAATGGCGATCTCATTTTTTGGTATGAACCGCTTAAGCAAAAGATTGAAATTTCTTCAATGGGAATTCGTGTCAGTCCCCAAAGTCTACACGAACAGCTTAAAAAGTCTGGTCATCTTGAGCGCGAACAACTTCCATTCCACAAAATGCTGTTAAAAAACGAATTGCCGTATTCCATCGGAGGTGGTATAGGTCAGTCTCGTTTATGCATGCTTTTATTGGGAAAAGCACATATTGGTGAAGTGCAAGCAAGCATATGGCCGAAAAAAATGATTGAGGAGTGTCAGGCACACCACATTCAAATTTTATAGTTTTCAAAATTCATATGGTGAGCAAGCTGCTTACCATATGAATTTTTATTTATACAAAAACTTGTAGTAAACTATCATATAGTTGTCACTACTTTTAGGGGGAAAAATGATGATCAAAGAAAAGCAATTAACCGAACTCAAACAAGATATTACAATGGCAAAACATATTGTATTTTTAACCGGTGCCGGTGTTTCAACTCATTCTGGTATTCCAGATTATCGCTCAAAAAATGGCATTTATGACGGTGTTTCAGAAAGTCCCGAAACAATTCTAAGCCAAGAAACGCTTTTAAAGCGTCCCGAGTTTTTCTATCATTTTGTGATGAATAATATGTATTTTCCTGACGCTCAGCCCAATATCATTCATCAAAAAATTGCGGAAATTTGTAACCAAAAAGGTGATCTTATCACACAAAATGTTGACGGATTGGACAAAAAAGCAGGTAACAAGCATGTAACCGAATTTCATGGCAGCCTTTATCAGATATACTGTACTAAATGCCAGCATAATGTAGACTATTTAGAGTATGCTCATTCTTTTCGCCATCAAAATTGTGGCGGTATTATCAGACCAGGAATTGTTTTATATGGTGAAGCAATTAACGCCGATAATCTGGCAAAATCAGTTAAGGTAATGCAGCAATCAGATTTAGTGATTATTTCTGGCACAAGTTTTGTTGTCTATCCCTTTGCCCAGTTGCTATCTTACAAACACCCCGGTGCCAAGGTTTGGGCAATCAACAAGACAGAAATACCAGCAACAGATATTTCTGAAATCATTGATGATGCAATTAATGTTTTTAAACAAATTTAATTGATTTCAATATTCACCTTAATTATTACGAAACACTGAAACCCATAAGTGTTTATGGTAAAATACCATGACGATTATCCCCATAGCATTGAGGATACTATTTTACAAAGCAATTAAGAATTCACAAATAATCAGTTTAGAAAAGAGTTTAAAAGATGTCCTTAATCAAATTGTATGCCCCCTTCTTTAGCATTAACAACTGGCTTCATGTTCTAACCAGCGGTAAGGATTGGTTAATTATTCTAACTTTGATTTTGATGGAATGTCTTCTTTCTGTAGATAATGCAGTAGTTCTAGCAGCTCAAACCAAGGCTTTGCCTGATAAAAAGCAACAGGAAAAGTCTCTCATTTATGGTATGTGGGGAGCATATATTTTTCGTTTCATCGTCATCGGTATTGGAACTTATCTTATCAATTTTTGGGAAATCAAACTAGCTGGTAGTATTTACCTCTTCTATCTTTCGTTTAAGTTTTTCTATGATCAGCATCATAAATTGAAAACACAACAAAAGGAGCAGACTAAAAAAGATGATTTTTTAGTGCATAAGAAAAAAAGCGGCAAACATATTTTGTCTCTTTTCTGGCGAACCGTTATTTCAATCGAAGCAATGGATATAGTTTTCTCAATTGATTCTGTTCTAGCAGCACTTGCTGTCTCAAGTAATCCAGTGGTTGTATTAATTGGCGGAATGATCGGTATCTTATGTATGCGAGGAGTAGCAGAAGTAATTATCAAACTAATGGATATCATTCCTGAATTGCAGCCTATGGCTTATCTCTTAATTGGTATTATTGCTCTGAAATTATTCCTGTCACTGCCACCACTACATTACGAAATTTCTAATACCGCTTTTGCATTACTTGTATTTATAATTTTGTTAATTACCATTGTCTTTCATTTTTGGAAAATCAAAAAACATAGACATAAATCATAGTCGTTGTTCAATATAATCTTTAAGTACAATCGCTTGGTTGTGCTTTGTATTTCTAGAACCATATAAAAAGACTACGTCTTGCTCAAGCAGTTGCTTTTTTACTAATATTAAAAATTTTTTCGTATTTGGATTTTCATCCAGCTCCTGGCAATATCTTTGTTTAAATATTAAGAATTTATCGTCATCGTGAGCGAACCACTTGCGCAGATCCAAACTGGGACTTATTTCCTTAGCCCATTTATCTATTTGAACTTCGGCTCTACTTTTCCCTCTTGGCCATAAACGATCTACCAAAATATGATAGCCAACCGGAATTTCATGCTCATAAACGCGTGCTAGTATTATATCTGTCATCATTATCATTCCTTTATTTTAGTATACTACTCGAGAAAGAAAATGAATTATTCATCTTACTTTACCAATCGTCCAACCGCAGAAATTTGTGCAGATTTACTCGGACGCCCCTTAACATTTAATGACGGCAAACAGATTTTAGGAGGTTATATTGTTGAAGCAGAAGCTTATTTAGGTAAGAAGGATCGGGCTGCACATTCCTATGGTGGCCATCGCAGTCCCGCTAACGAAGGTCTTTACGCTCGCGGTGGAACCATTTATATTTATGCTCAACGGCAATATTTTTTCTTTGACGTGGCAACGCAAAAAACAGATGAACCCCAAGGAATTTTAATCAGAGCAATTGAACCAACATGGGGAATCAATCAAATGGTTATAAATCGGGCAGGTAAGGTTGGTCCTTTACTTACCAATGGCCCTGCTAAAATGATGCAGGCGTTAGGAATCCATAACAAAAAATGGAATCTTCATTTTTTAAGTGATTCCCCTTTTACCATTGATTTAAATGATCAACACCAAAAGCAGGCTGCTGAAATTCTATCCAGTCCTCGAATTGGAATTAATCAGTCTGATCATGAGTGGGCACAAAAGCCGCTGCGCTTTTATGTTGCTGGCAATCCCTATGTTTCAAAAATGCCCAAAAGTGCTTATCAAACTACTCGAGGTTGGATATAACAACTAAAGAACGCTGACTAACTCTACATAAATAAAATGATGAAAAAATGATAATTAACTGTTGACAAAAAAAAAAAATTAGCCTATTATCACCTATAAGTTAATAATTTCCAATGCAATAGAGGTCGCGGTGATTACAAAGTTAATCTGAGTGTACGAACACGATGAAGATTTTCTGTAAGAGTTACCGCCGAAATCAAAAACTGTTCGTATCAATTTTTGGTTGGGCTGCACGAGAATATCTTGCAGACTGTCCTAGCTAGTTACTAGGGAGCGCTATATGATTTGTCTAATGAATTAGATTATAACCTCGTTGTTTAACTTCAACGAGGTTTTTATTTACGCTTTTTATTGTATTGGCTTTATTTGAAAAAAGTTTTTGGAGGTTTTCAAAATGAAGTCAAGATATAAATGGATAGCTATTTTAATGGCAATATTCGCAAATTCATTCATTATATTTAATTGGGTTAATCCGGTTAATGCGAAAGATAATAGTCCCTTAAAGATAGCCATGGAAGCTAATTATCAGCCCTATAACTGGACTCAGACAGATGACGCTAATGGTGCTGTACCAATTGAGGGATCACATACTTATGCTAACGGCTACGATGTTAAAATTGCTAAAATTATTGGTCAACGGCTTCACCGAAAAGTTGTTGTTGTTAAAACCGAATGGGATGGATTATTACCAGCTTTAACCAGTGGCAAAGCTGATCTAATTATTGCCGGAATGAGTCCCACAGCTGAACGGGCAAAAGCAATTAATTTTTCCGAACCGTATCGACGTGGTACATTCGTGGTAATTACTAAGCAAAATAGTAAATATGCTAATGCAAAGAAATTAACTGATTTCAAGGGTGCAAAATTAACAGCTC
This sequence comes from Lactobacillus sp. ESL0228, assembly GCF_003692825.1. Taxonomy (NCBI): domain Bacteria; kingdom Bacillati; phylum Bacillota; class Bacilli; order Lactobacillales; family Lactobacillaceae; genus Lactobacillus; species Lactobacillus sp. ESL0228. The sequence continues at coordinate 53,556 of NZ_REHJ01000002.1, read as the reverse complement.
AACAAGGAACATCACATTACGGCATGATTAAACAACTTATCGGTGCCAAAAGGCAAACAGCCATGCGTGATTTTGCTGCTATGCGTCAAAGCTTAATTTCTGGTACAATCGACGGTTATCTTGCCGAAGATACCGAAGCAACTTCGTTTAAGTTAGTTGATCCTGACATTAAGGCAATTCCAATTAGTAAAATGCCGGGCTTTCACGTTTCTAAAGAAGAATCGGAAACATCAATTGGGATCGCTAAGCCCAACAAATTATTACTTAAACAGGTTAATCAAGTTTTAGCAACTATTTCAATAGCTGAAAGAAATAAAATGATGACGGATGCTATTAAACAACAGCCTAAGACTGATGACACCAATAAAGGCGGCAAAAAGGAAAATTGGCTTGTTTCGATTTGGAAACAATATGGCAATATGATCATGACTGGTATTGGAATGACCCTTTTGTTAGCCTCAGTGGGAACAATTGCAGGTTTCTTTATTGGTTTAGCAGTTGGAATCATCAGAACAATCCCTACTCCAACATCTACTAGTAAAAAGTGGCTGCTTAAAGTGGTTAACTGGTTACTTACAATTTATATTGAAATATTCCGTGGTACACCAATGATGGTTCAAGCAGCTGTAATTTACTATGGTATTGCCCAATTTTGGCACCTAAATATCGATCGAACCATTGCGGCTTTGATAATTGTCTCAATTAACACGGGAGCCTACTTAGCCGAAATTATTCGCGGTGGTATCATTTCTACTCCTCAAGGACAATTTGAAGCTGCTAGTGCTTTAGGAATGACCCATAATCAAAGAATGTGGCATATTATTTTACCGCAAGCTATTAAGAATTGTTTGCCATCAATTACTAACGAATTTATTGTTAACATTAAGGATACTTCCGTATTAAGCATCATTTCAGTATCGGAATTATTCTTTGTAGGAACGACTATCGCTAGTCAGACATTTAAGTTCTTCCCAACTTATCTCACAATTTCTGCTATTTACTTAGTTCTAACCTTTACTATTACCAGAATTTTCAACATGATTGAAAAGCATCTTCAGGGTGATAAAAATTACAACTTAATGGCCAACCAAGTACAAGTTGGCGAGCCTAAGAATATGGGGGCTAACAAATAATGACTGCAACAAATGAAACGATTTTAAGTTTAAAACATTTGCAAAAATCTTTTGGTGAACACCAAGTTTTGCGTGACATTTCTCTTGATATAAAAAGAGGCGAAATTGCTACTATCATCGGCCCTTCTGGCGGTGGTAAATCAACTACTTTACGTTGCATTAATCTCTTAGAAGAACCAACTTCCGGTGAAATTGCTTTTCATGGTGAAAATGTTCTTGCTTCTTCTTATAACCGCAACATCTATCGTGCTAAGGTAGGAATGGTATTTCAGCAATTTGACTTATTTGAAAACAAAAATGTCCTTGCTAACTGCATGGTTGGTCAAGAATTGGTTCTTAAACGCTCTAAAGAAGAAGCACGTAAGATTGCACTTAAAAACTTGGAAAAAGTCGGCATGGCAGAATATATCAATGCCCGTCCTAACCAATTATCCGGTGGACAGCAACAACGAGTAGCAATTGCTAGAGCAATTTCAATGGATCCAGAGATTCTATTGTTTGACGAACCAACTAGTGCCCTTGATCCAGAAATGGTCGGTGAAGTTCTAAGCGTAATGCAAAACTTAGCTAATACTGGGCTAACAATGATTATTGTAACCCATGAGATGGCGTTCGCGCGGGACGTATCTGATCAGATTTTCTTTATCAGTGACGGTATCATTGCCGAGCAAGGTAATCCAGATCAATTATTTAATCATCCACAAAATGAAAAAACCACGAAGTTTTTAAGTAACTTCCAGAATAATTAAATCAGTGACCAAAAGTATTTGAGAAAAACTCAACTCAAAAAGGAATGTTAGAATAAAAATGATCTGAACCCTAAAATTAGAACAGATTATTAAGCTTTAACTTAGGACTAGTTTCCGATATTTTATCGGAGCTAGTCCTTTTAATTTTATTTTTATTCTCTCGTTATTGTAGTAGACGATATATTCTCTGATTGCCTGTTCTAATTCGGCTAGATTCTTAAAATTCTTTTGACTGACTAAGACGTGTAATTTTTTTACAAATTCGTTCTCGACAGTAAGTTTCAAGTTCTGTTCTTATATGTCCTTGTTCTGCTACTTGAGACGCTAATTTTCCTGTTTGATTAGCTTGTCTTTGGAAGTCATGTTTAGCGCGTCCTTTCGGTTTAATAACAATATTATTTTGTAAGAGCGTAACCCAATTAGCTAATGTATCCTTACTTTTGAGTCCTAAATCAGGCGAACCATGATAAGCAGGTTCATGATTAATAATAACTCGTTTAATAGCCTGTTCTTTAAATTCTATAGAATGGCTGGTATATGTTTGATTTAAAATATTTAAGCCATATCGCTCAATTAAAGTAATAAGGTATTTAATATTTTCAGCTCTAATATTATATCTCAGGCTTAATTCTTTTGGTCCAGGGCCATAGTTTTTCCATAAATTATAAATATCAATTTTATTTTGTTTAGATAATTTAGCCATAGTAAAATCCCGAAATTAGAACAAACTAATTTCGGGGTTCAGATCATTTTTATTCTAACATTCCTTTTTGAGTTGAGTTTTTCCAAGATACTTTTAGTTTAATTATTTTTTTCATAGTCTAAAACGATCTTTTCATACAATTTAACCGTTAAATAATAGTAAAACAAATACAAAACAAGAAAGATCAAAAAGGGAATCCAGATTTTGTTATAGGGGTGTGGCAGAAAAATACGAAATAGCTTCAACCCGAATAAGACATCGATCACACCTAGAATTGCTGGTAAAAGAAAGAGTGTACCTATTTCTTGCCTAATCGAAGTATGCAATACTCCTACCTGCGTACCCATCTGATAAAGCATCTTATAACGCGCTTTGTCGCTTGACGTCCCGCTCAAGACCTTGAACATCAGAGTTGAAGCAAGCATGGTCAAAAAGGCAAAGCCGAGAAAGAAACCCATAAATTCAAAACCGCTACTAAAACTACTTATGAACTGGTAGCTGCTTGGCTTACTAGCACTATACAAGTTGTCATAAGCCGGATTTTCCTTTAGCTGCTGCTTTTGAATGAGCAGCAAGGTAGGATAATCACGTTTGAAATTCTCTACTTTTAAAAACGTAACAAACTTATTTTGCCCCTTGAGTTTTTGCCACTTGGCATTTGAAACTAAACGAATGATTTTAGCTGTACCGTTAGGTACCAAGGCACCAAAAGCATTGTTAGCATTCGTTCCCGGCCGATCCAGCTTTTTGATTGGCAATGTTTCAAGATGATAAGTTGGATTACCATTTTTCAAAAAGAACCTGACGTTTTTAACTGGTTTGTTTGTAAACTCCCCACGCTTAAAGTAAAGGTGAGCTTTATTTTCCTTATAATGATATGTTTGGCGGCTCTTAATAGCTAACCGAGCGACTTCTTTTTTAACGGTGGGGGAAGTGCTGACCAAGGTTGTATCGTAATAAATGTTTTCTTCCACTTGGTCTTTCAGAGTATTGAAGTTCAAACCGACCGTAATAGCGCCCAGCGCCAGCGCAAATAGCAGCGATATTACCGTCAACATACGAGTATAATCATGCAAGCGAAATTTCAGCTGACCCAAAGTAAATATGCGAATACCATGATATGAAAAACTCTTTTTCTTAATTAAAAAATTGATTATTGCGCTGAAAAAGGCGTTAAAAGTAAAATAAGAACCAGCAACAATCGTAATGAGGGCTGCAGGGATGATGAACAAAATCATCGCCCCCGGCAGACTCATAATGTAGTAGCCAGTAGCCAGCAGCACAAGCCCTAAAAGTGCCTCGATTGCCCGTAATCCAGTATGTTGCCGGTATTTGAATGGCTTTTGATTTTCATGTAGTAAATCAATTACCGGTGTTCGAGTCAATTTGTGTACGTTTTTAAGTGCCTCTAAAAAGAACATGACTATAAAGAAGATAACGGTCCACAAAATAGCAGCAGGCAAAATCACTTGAAAGTGGCTAATTGTCAAATGCAATTTAGCAATTAGCAATCGGGAAACGAGAGCCGTTAGACCAAAGCCCAGGAGTATTCCCAATGCCATTGCCAAGGTTCCTGTCACCAGAGTCTCACAAAAGATTAGCAGTCCGATTCTCGTGCTTTTAGCGCCCAGCATCATGAACATGCCATAATCATGCTTACGCATATTAAGCAAAAAGGAGTTAGCGTAAGTCAAATACACCGAGCTGATTATTATTAAGAGAACGATACCCAAGGCAAAGATAAAGTTTAGGTAATCGGTGGGTGCTTGAATGTCTTTACTGATAAAACTGGGATTAATTGCAATCGTCAAGAACATATAAAAAATCATGCTGGCGACGACCAAGCCAGAAAAAAGTACAAGATAATCCTTGAAGCGGTTTTTAATTCCTGTTAAAGATAATTTCCAAATCATGATTTACAGTTCACTCTCCATTTCCCAAGTGATCAATCAGCAGGTGATAAAATTGTTGCCGCGCTAAGCCTGACTTCAGCAGTTGCTCCCCAATCTTGCCGTCTTTGATGAATAAAATTCGACTAGCAAAACTGGCTGCATAAGGATCATGCGTGACCATCAAAGTCGTGATGCCATCATTTTGGTTTAAGTCAGCCAGCGTATCGAGCAGTTCCTGTGCACTGGTTGAATCAAGTGCCCCGGTTGGCTCGTCGGCTAGCAAAATTGCGGGTTCATGAACTAGTGCCCGTGCAGCAGCTACCCGCTGCTTTTGTCCGCCTGACACCTCTGCAGGATACTTGGGCAAAATTTGCTTAATCCCCAGCCTAGTTGCAATTTGCTCAACTAAGGGATCTATTCGCCTGCTTGGTACGCCACGCAAGCTTAGCGGTAACGCAATGTTTTCCCGGTTAGTTAAATTTTCTAGCAAATTAAAATCTTGAAAAATGAAACCAATTTGTCTGCTTCTAAAATCGGCTAGCTGGTTAGCATTCAGCGCACTGTTATCTTGATGGTTAATAAATATATGCCCGCTCGTTGGCTTGTCTAGCGTTGCCAAAAGGTTGAGCAGCGTTGTCTTCCCTGACCCCGATGCGCCCATGACAGCAACAAACTCACCTTCTTCAAGTGCAAAATTGATTCCCTTTAACGCTTGATATTGTTTTTCACCCTGCTTGCCATAAGTCTTGGTGGCTTGATCTACTCGTAAAATTTCGCCCATTGTGTTTCCTTTCATTTTATCTCTGTGTTACATTTTACTAATACACTATAGCAAAAACGTGAATTTGTCAATCTCCTAATTAAAAAAAGATAAATTTCTTCAAGCAGAAATTTATCTTTTCGTTTGTATTTTCAATTTTCAACTACGCTTATTAATTTTTTGTTTACTATCTTATCCACTTCAAGACGGTTTTGAGTGGCCTCACAATCAATGGTGTCACAATTGCCGTAAAAATCGCTTCGATCACGCCATTCATCCCCAGAACGATTGTCAGCACCACAATCAGCGGCGTGTTCATAGTAAAACTCCCCATGTTACTAATCAGTTCGTTCGCTTAATTCATAAAAATCAAACTAGTCAGCAAGATGACCATGACCGTGTTAGTTAAAGAAGTGATTGCGCCCGTTCTTAGTTTTAGCTAGTTCGATCAGTTCATCTGTTAACTGAAACTCATCTGCTTCATAGATTTTAAGATCGGATACTAAACCCGTGCTCTTATTTTTACGTTTGCCGTATCTTTTAAAGTTGAAGCGCACTCCTTGCCAGTCAATGTAATAATCATCCTGTTCGTTATAAGTCCAGTTAGGCAGCTTAGTCGGATCTTTTTTACATTTTCTAGTTTGTTCCTTATCGTAAAGACCATAAGGAATATAATAATTTTTATCTTCATACTTGTTTTCAAGCAGAGAATAATTGTATTCACTGCCATAGCCAGCATCGGCAACAATATTCTTGAACTTATCTAAAACAGTCATCTACGCCAAAAAGGGTTCTGAAGTCTTAAAATCCGTTGGGTTAGGGTAAAGCGCAAAGTTTACTACATAATGGTCTGTAGTTTCGATTTGAATATTATATCCAAGCTTGAGCTCGGCGATCATTGTTAGGCCTCGACTTAGTTTGCGCCTCTTCTTAAGTGATCGTCTAGATTACTTCTTTTCGAATCAGTTCATCATAAAGTTTAATTGCACTAATTTTTAATTTGGCATGAAACTTTTTCACTGCTTTTTTCCCAACAAAAGTATACTTGTTGGCATCAGCTGCAATTTTAGTCCCGTCAATAAAAATGGCATCTTCTTTGATCAATCCTTCTGCCGGCAAAAGATTAATGAAATAAACAAAAGCTTGCTTAATCACCTGATTGGCATGGTCGCTAGATCTAAAGTTATTGATCGTATTGATATGAAATATGCCTACCGCCGAGAATAAGAAAAAAGTAAAATTTTAAGAATCATAGCTAGGGGGACAGGCTGGTCTGCCAGTATCTGTTTTATCAGAATTATTTTCAAGCATAACATTATCAGGAATAGAATCCACAAAGTTACTGAATAACCTGAGCAAGATGATTTTTAGGGATAGAAAAGTCTAAGTTCAGTGTTAAAGCAGTTTGACCTGTGATATAATTTTGATACATGAAAAGTTTACCTTTTTTGTGATAAATTAATAATATCAAGGTTGGGGCAGAATATATATGAAAAATCCGCTAGAGCTTAAAGGTTCTAACGGATTTTTTGCTTTTTAGTGTCTAGTTTTTTCCCAGACACTTTTTATTCAGTTTATAATACCTTGGGCCTTTGAATTTGGCAATCAAATTTTTCTTTCTAGCAAACAGATTGGCTGCCCAAAGCAAATATGTGATTCTTATAACTCTTTGTGCATAGTTTGCGCCGAATTTTGAAGCTCTTATTAAGAATGCCGCTTATGCCATTCTTTAATTTGTTCAAGTCGCTTCTTGAAGCGCTCCTCATGACCCTGAATTGTAGGTACATAATATTCATGACCTTCTAAACTAGGCGGCATAGTTTTCATTGTAGTTAACTTATCCTTAGTTTGATGAGCATATTGGTAACCTTTGCCATAATTTAAATCCTGCATCAACTTAGTTGGTGCGTTGCGAATCTGCAGGGGCACAGGTTCATCAATTGTCTTTTTAACGTCTTTTTCAGCAGCTAGACGGGCTTTATAGACCGCATTTGATTTCGGTGCTAAAGATAAATAAGTTACAGCCTCAACAAGGTGAACGTCGCATTCTGGCATCCCTAAGAATTGACAAGCTTGAAAAACATTGACTGCTACATTTAACGCGTTTGTATCTGCCAATCCAATATCTTCACTGGCAAACCGCACTAACCTACGGGCAATATAGAGTGGATCTTCACCACCTTCAAGCATCCGCGATAGCCAATAAATGGCCGCATTAACATCACTATTACGCATCGATTTATGTAGAGCAGAAATAATGTTATAGTGTTCTTCACCATTTTTATCATACAAAACCGATTTCTGTGTGATTAACTGTGCCAAGCTGTCCATAGTCACGTTGATCGTATTACCATTTTTATTGCCATTTAAAACAGCCATTTCCAATGTATTAAGTGCCGTTCGCGCATCACCATTGGCAAACTTAGCAATTGAACTGATTTCCTGCTCACCGATTTCTACTTTCAACTTGCCAAAACCATTTGGATTATTGATAGCTCTCTTAAGTAAATTAACAATGTCTTTGACTTCAAGCGGTTTCAAGACAAAAACCTTGCATCGTGAAAGCAACGCTGAATTGACCTCAAAAGAAGGATTTTCAGTAGTTGCACCAATTAAAGTAATGCTACCGCGTTCAACATAAGGCAAAAAGGCATCTTGCTGGGCTTTGTTGAAACGATGAATCTCATCGATAAAGACCAATGTTTTTTGACCAAGTTGACCTTCTTCTTCAGCCTCTTTCATAATTTTACGGATTTTACTAATACTGCTATCAACGGCGCTGAAACTATAGAAACTGGACTGACTTTGTCGCGCAATAATTTCCGCCAAGGTCGTTTTACCCACTCCGGGTGGTCCCCAAAAAATCATTGAACAAAGTTGATCACTGTCAATAATTTCCCGTAGAATTTTCCCCGAGCCAAGTAGTTGTTCTTGGCCTACAAACTCGCCCAAGTTTTTTGGTCGTACACGGTTGGCTAACGGTTCATTTGCTGCATTATTTGCAAATAATGATTGTTGTTTCATGCTAATATCTTCTTTTTTTAATTTATTCCACCTTGCTCTTATTATACAAGTACTTATCACGTTTACTAAATAAATATTACTGGTCAATTTTTAACTTAAGCAGCTCAAGTTTACCAATAATTATTGCAACTTAAGAAATAACCTTTGCGCTGGCAGTCCTTTCAACAAAATTATTTTTACTAGTACATATAAAGTGACTAATTGATCTTTGTATCAATAAAGCTTGCAAATTATTCAGCAAAATAAACAATTGCTAGCTGAAAATTCCTAATTAAACACAAAATCAAGACTAACCAGAGCAAGCAAAGCAAATCTAGCAAAAAAATAAATACCCAGTAAGAGCACGAATCACTCAACAAAAACGGGAATGTTACCAGTAAACAACCAAGAGATTGCCCTTTTGCATGATACACTTGATCTTATTCAAAAGTTACTGGATCAATCGCAACAATTAATAGTCGAAAAAAGTCAATAAGCTTTAAAAAATTCCAGCCAGTCCAGCAAAAAAGAAAAAGACCACCAAAAATCATGGTGATCAAAATTATTTTGATTACTCGATTATTTAAACTTTCAAATGCTACATAGTAATAAAACTTATGTATTATATTAGATAAACAAAGTAATCATATCTGTTACCAAATTAGCCCATGTTTGAGACATACCAACACTACGACATGCTGAATAAATAATATGCTCTGTAGTTCCTGCATAATGATCAATTATTTCTAGAAAACCAGCAAGACCTCCACCAAAATATTTTTCAATCTTATTTTTACTATAGCTTTTGCTACTTCAGTGGCACCAATTCGTGTATCTACTTTAGGGGCTTGTTCAGCAAGATATACAATATCCTTATCCGAAAGCTCTTTTTAAATCTTCATCAGTAAAATGGTTTTCTTGCTTTAAAACCACTTTTGCATCTGCTAGATCTTGTAGTGTAAACACTACATTTTCTGATAGATCATATTCGGTATCTTGCTGAGAAACTTGTTCAATGTCATCACTATCATTAGTCTTAATTAGCAAGAATAGCTAAAATTTGACCGAGAATTAATAGACTTCCACCTAATGTTGTATATTTTAAAAAATTATTTTTCTTCATAATGTATGCTTCTAAAATTAATTATTTTCTTTTACTTTTTAATAACTCTAAAACAATTATTATTACTTGTTGAATAAGCCAAAGTAATAACGAATAAATAGATATAACACCCAGTAAAATATTTTTCCCATCTAAGTAATAGAAAACCATAAAGACGAAGAACATCGTTAAATAAATACGTTCCGAATAAATTACAACTTTGTGATCAACTAAGTAATCTATTTCAGAAGAAGTTGATTTTTGATTTTTACTTGTGGAACATAATGCTACTGCTAATGTTAATAGTCCTATTATTATTTCCCTTGGACTACGCCAAGGAGAAAAATCTTTTATCGCAATTATTATTAATATAATACCTATTAAAAAAGGAAAAATTTTGCTAGGTTTTATCTTCATAATCTACTCCTATAGAATTTAACGATAAGAATTGGTAATCGATCCAATAGATCATGCCATTTTTGATTCCTTAATCTTTGTTTTCTTGTATAAATTTTTTAATTGTTTGCTATATTCTTCCATTCCAATCAAATTAAAAAAATCAATTATAATCTGACAATCTTCCTGTCCCTTTTTACAACTTTGTCCTGTTGGCTATTTGCGTGCTGTCTTGATAACGGAAAAAGACCTCCGAGCTAATCTTTTAGCTTGAAGGTCTTTCTTAACTTCAACTCTTGCATTTTTAAGTATTCTTGTTATACCTAAGTATTCGTTGAAGCTAATCTCTGACCGTACCAAAGTTCTGGATTAGCTTTTTTCATACCCCGATTTCTTACTTGTATAAGAAATGGGGTATTTTTATTTGCATTTAATAAAACAATCATAGCATAAAATGCGTAGCAACTATTTATTTTTTTCACTAGTTGCCAAGTTTAGTTTTTGCTGTTGATCCAATAATTTATGTAATTCAGCTATTTGATCATTATATTCTTGCGTCAATTCGGTAATTTGCTTTTCTTTTTCTTGTCGTATCTGTTCTTTTTCAGCAGTAAGTTTTTGTAACTGTTGCTCCCTATCGTCTAATTTATTAGTCAGTTGATCCACTTGTTTTTCAAACTTAACGACTTGACTGTTTAGGCTAGACAAAATAGTGTCAATCATTTTACTGTCTAGCTGCTTGACATTACTTGTATTATGTTTGACACCTACTGACGTGTAATATTGCTTGATATTTTTGACTGCATTATCATCAAAAATATACTGTCCCATAGCATTTTTACGGGGCTTTTTATCATTGTCTAGCTTTGCTATTATTTGGTATAGTAGCCTTGCTCTGCTTAATCCAAGTTCATTAACTAGCTCTTTAGCTGTCATATTACTCATTGTTATACTGTCTCCCATTTACATATAATGTCTAATATTTACTATCTAATTAGTATCATCTTAACATCTAATATAATAGAAGAAGTTTTTATTATAAAACTACATAAGCATTATCCCCTGAAACATAAACTTGCTGATCATTAATCTAGATCTTTTAAAATAAAAAATTTATTTTACTGACCAACTACGTCATATAATTGATTAACTATTAATTCAAATTCTTTAGCTTTATTAGCATTACTAGTTGGTTCAAGTAATGAATAAGTACTAGGATTAATTATTGCAACTGCTTGCCATACATATACTTAGTATCAGAAGCCTTAATAAATTTATCTACTGAATCATTGCTAGATTGCAATTGATAAAATAATTCAGATTTACTCTCATTTGGAAGCTTAATGTAAGTCTTTTTAATCACACTTTCAACGGTTCCTTTAAGTAATGTTTGTGGCTCTTTAGATGACATAACAGAAACATTTTTATTACCAAGTATAATTTCATTTGAATTAGTTTTGGGAACATATTGTTCACCACTACTAGTGTAAATATTAGTATTCTTTGTTACATAGACATGCATATAATTACTATATGGAAGTAAAGCTTGTCTACAATTAATATTAACAGCAGTACTCCACAGATACTGGTCTTTTTGGTCTTTAACACCATACAATTCTGTAGTTCCACCATTATTGTCAGGGTCACTATTATCAAGATCATGATAATTAGACTGTCGATCCAAAGTTACTTTTTGACCAACTTTCAGATAATTTTTAGTTTGCTTACCATTGTTATCAAGAATTACTTCTTGACCTGGTTTTCTAGAATATTTTAATGTCTTAATTGTTCCTGTAGTTTGATTTGTATATAAACTATCACCATCAATTTTATCAACATTTGCCGCTTTAACATAACCGCCATGACCAATACTATAATATTCTTGTCCTTTGATTGTCTTATATGGCAAATAGAACCAATTCCAGTCATCATCATGGAATGAATATCTTACTGTATCTGGATCAGCTATTGTTTGTGGTTTATCAACATAGCTGACCGTTGCACCTTTTTTAAGTAACCCATTACTTCTCTGGTAAGAATATAATTTTTGACCTTTTTTATTATAAATACGAGTATTGTGGTTTAACGTTAATGTACCATCTGCTGTAATTTTATTTTGCGTTTGGTCAGTTGTTTGTGCTGCATGAGCTTTGTTAAGACTAGCGGTAATTACTGGAACAGTTGCCAAAGCAACTGCCGCTAAACTAATTATTAATTTTTGGCTTTTTTCATTTTTTATACCTCATAATAAAAAAATAATATATTTACTAAATTATAGTTTATACTTCAAAGTAATAAGTTTCTACTATGCTACCAAACAAAAGAGTGAGTAAAAATATCTACTCACTCTTCTTTTATTTCGCTAATAAGTCACCCAGCTACTTACCAATTAGAAGTACCGGTGTTTCTGATAAATCACTATGCTTTAAATAACCTTTTAATTGTTTAATTGAAGTATCAGCTATTTGCTTATTCTTACCAGTTAATTCGCTAGCTAACGTTTGCGCTTGCTCTAATAAAGCCGAAGTAGGTTCATTATTATCTTTAGCAGCCATTACTTTTAGTTCAGCATTAATTAGTGATTGTAAATCCTTATTAAATAGATTTTTGTTATAAATACCAGTCACGTAATTTGTATAACCTTTATATTTACCATCCTTAGAAATCAAATCAACGGAAATGCCGTTTTTGATGGTTGTCAGCTTTCTAACCTTAAATAGTGTATGATTCTTAACAAGCTTCTTTAATAACTTTCGACTGTATGATTTACCACCCTTGGCTGCTGTATTCTTATATAATGCACCCTTAACAGCATAAGGTAATACAAAAACATACCCAGCTTTAGCTAACCTCTTAGTCCAAGCTTTATTAGTTACACGCTTAGGTTTTTCTATTTGCGCAGCTTGGACTGTAGTATTACCTGTGGTAGCGAACAGTTGTCCCGTCAATACTATCGTTAAAACAACCAAGACTTTAAATATTTTTTTCATATGCTCTTCTCACTAGTACCATTTATGTAATTGCCAAAAATTATGTAATATTTCTTAAATAATTATAACATATTTTAAAAATATTGTATATAAATTTTAAAATATACCAGTAGTAACTTAACATAATGTGCATTATCGGAAGTAGGTAAAAAAGCCCGCAGGATTAGGTTTAATTTAAGCTTTAAACATAAGCTTGTGAAATTTAATTTGTATAGCATATAAAAAGCCCGAATTAGTGGGCTTTTTGTTTCGGTAATTTTTGTTATTTCACAATTAGACCAATCAAAAAAAGCGCAAAATTTTCTTGCGCTTTTCCCTCGCAATTTTACTTAAAATTTTAAGTATTTCTTCAAGTAAATCTTTCAACTTATCAAGTAAGTTTGCCAATTTATCTAAAGCGATTCCCAATTCCCGCAAAGCGGGTGTTAAATCAGTAAGTAATATGCAAGTAAGAGATAATAAAACCACGTATTTTAGCATCACGCCCACCTCCTTTCATGGAAGTTAATCAGACTTCCTGAGATTGCGCACTAAAAAACGTGCATTAACATTTTACCATGTTATAATTATGCATGAGAGATAATAAACTACGATTTTAGTAGTAAAACGTGCATGCGACCTAATCAATCGCAAGGTACAGGGGCAGTCGCAATAGACTGCTTTTTTTGTTTCTTTTTGAAAAAGAAAATCGTGTCCTCAAGGACACGACCAGACGAAAAAACAAGCATTAGTCTTCACGACTTTTGCTTGTTTTTTTCGTCATGAAATTTTGTGCATTACGCAGTTTTGCCAAAATTGAATTAAGCAGAAATTGCGCCAGCTTTTTCTGCTTCGCCCCCTGCGTAAGGGCGTGTGATGTAGTGATATAAACTTAACGCATGTCACACATCCAAAAATTGGCAAGCCGCCAAAAAGATTTTGAACAAAATAACCCCAATTTGCAGGTTTACAATACGGTGCTGCACATGGACGGGCTGGGTTCGCGCATTCAAAAGGCGCACAGCAGGGAGTAACCGTTAAGCCGATCCGTCTAACTGAACTAACGCGTAAATATGACATTGACCGTGAACCAGGCTTAGCCAATCAATTAAAAAACGTCCACGAACACCAGCAGGCTATGCGTGCCGTTGACCAAGTTTAAACCTTAGCTCTGCAACAAAAAAATAAAAGTGTTGCATTAGCAGTTGAATTAACTGATCAAAAAATCGTTATCCAAGAATTAGACCACCAAATCAAGCACATGCCCAAAAACTTATTCAGCAAAAACAGCAATTAGCGTAAGAGAAGCAAACCCTTCATATGCAAGCCAATACTCAAAAATACTTGGTCTAAAGTTGTAGAGCACATTGGGCAACATTTCCACCAACAATAACCTAACTTAAGTCACTTTGAACACCACTAAGTTCACACTAATTTTCAAACACTTAAACATTACGCTTCGATGCTTTCAAAAGCTGAATATATCAATTATATCTAAATATAACCAGGATATGAATTTGAATCGTTAAACCCCACCCTTATTAGCATTCTAAGCTACGTCCAACTTAATTCCTCGGTTATTTCTTGACTTGCTCCTCCAAGGCCACATCTATTCCTGTAATACTAAGCTTAATCACTACTGCCAAGTCTCTCCAGTGGCACAACACTACCCCCATAAAGGAAAATAACATAACCACTTTTACGATTGTTGGTTATCAAATCTGATCAAAAAGATCAGTATACATTTTAAAGTTTTTATCGGTAGTAAAAATAAAGAGTAAATAATTTTTTTATAATAAAACGATTAGACACATTAGAACAAGCATATCATGAACACCCCCCTAACAAGGACCAAAAAATTGCCCGTTTGCATGATACACTTGATCATACTCAAAAGTTACTGAATCAATCACAGCAATTACATAATGGCCAAAATAAAAGTTGATGAGCTTAAAAAATTTCTGATACTTCTAACAAAAAAGATCACCAGAAAACCTAGTGGTCAAAGTTATTCCTACAGATGATATAATATCTTCAAACTTGTTTATTTATGCACTAAATATACTATAATACAATTAAATACATCAATTTAATTATCAGTTGAAAAGAGGTCACTAATGAAAATTACGAAAAAATTTAGTATTGGATTTTCTGTCGTTGCTCTGATTGCAAGTCACTTTTTAGTAAATATTAATCAACCACAAGCCATACAAGCAGCAAAACAAGTATCTAAAGGGAAAATCACTTTTATCAAAAATGATTATCTTTATGACAAATTTGGCCATAAAATTAAAGTTAAAAGGAATACATCACTTTATCCCTTTACGACCGATCATCAAGGTTACAAAATAATTTATACCTATGAAGATTCAGACTTTAGTTACTATGCAATAAACAAAATTAACGGTCAAAAATACTATAATCTTGGCGGCGGTAATTACGTAAATGCCGCAGTTGTTAAGGACGTCAACCAAAAAGATACTAAAAAAGGTAAGCTTGTATTGGCAAACAAGTCATTAATTTATACTGCCAAGGGTAAACCTACCGGACAGAGTCTTGCGCAAAATGCAATTGTTACTTATTATGGCAAAGTCAGACCAACCACAACGATGCCTAAATATTTCTTTTATGATGAAGATCTTAATAAGCAAAAACAAATATTTTATTTACCGACTAAAACGATTAATAATAAGCAATATTATGCTTTAGGACAAAATCGTTATCTTCGTGCAGATAATATTGCTAGTATCGACGGTCACATTGCTCGGTATAACGGGGTTAGCTCGGCGACTCTCCTTGCGACAGCCAAAACAAGTACACTTTCTCAACATCAAACCAATCATCTCCTTAAAAAAGGACAAAAAATCAAAATTGATCTTGCTGTTATTCCTCGCTATTTAGATGGCTTTGAGGGGTATATCTATCGGCTACACGATTATCCCGACGAATACATTGATGAAGCAGATATTACTTTTAGAAATGACTTACCAATTGTAGACTATACAGCATTAGCTTTTAATCCCGTTAACCCAGTAACAGGAAATTCAATTGAGCTTTTTGATTTTACTGGTAATCCTAGTGGTATACGCATTCAAACTACAAAAAATAACTCAATTTTAATAGATGGTCTCTTTTATCTCTGGCTACCTAGTGAACACAAAGCTACATTATTTTACCATTTCCTTAACTATGACAATCCCAAATTAGTTAATGACCAAACACAACAACCACTGAAACAGAATGATTTACCAAATAATGTAGCAGCGACTAACTATAGTAACTATTTTATCAAAGCCAGTGACGTTAAATTTAATAACCAAAATAAACTACAAATTCAAAACACGGAACAGCAAGCTCAAAATGATCAAGTTATTGCAACCAACGCTGATAAAAGTGAGCTACAAAAATTATTTATGAGTTTTGAAAATACTAATAAGGTAATTACCCAATATAGTGATTTAAAAGCTAATTATCGTAATGCTTTAACTAATGCTTCCCAAGTTTTACGTTCAAACAAGGCAACAATTGCCCAAGTTAATGAAGCAACTTGGCTGTTAGAAACTACCAGCAAGCAATTAATTTCATTGGATTTCCCATTAGGTGATTAGGATTACTTAAATAACAAAAATAGGTTAACTTCTAATAAGTTAACCTATTTTTCTTTAATTATTTAATTCCTAGGTGTTTAGGAAAACTTGGTTTTTTACCGTTATACATCACATAGATTGCCACTGGACTTTTTTTAGCCGAATGATTATACAACCTAAAGAGTTGCTCTGCTGTATATTTTTTCCCCTGAGGATGATTAAGCTTTCCGTTACCTACCGCTTGAATATGCTTAAAACTTTGCCCCACGCCTGAACTCTTACGCAAACGATAATGACCCAATTTAACTGCAAAGCCATTTGGATTCCCTGCATGATCTAAAATGCTACTATTATGGATGTTAAAGTGACTCAAATCAATACCAGCTAACTTATAGTCATACTGAAACATTAGTGTAGAGTCTTTTAATTTGGGGGTATAAAAACCACTGAGATCAACGTAAACTAACTGTGGACAATACCTAAACATGCTGCTCATTGTGGTTACCTTTTGGGTATTCCATCCTCTTAAATTTACACTTTCAAGCTTAGAATCATATTCAAATAAATCATCCATGATTTTGACTTGATTTGTCTTAAAGTTGTGCAAATCTAAGTCAACCAGATTTGTATCTTTTCTAAACATTGCCTGCATATTAGTTAATCTACTAGTATCAAAATTGCGTAGATCTAAGCTAGTTAAAGCTGCATCAGCTTCAAACATATAATGCATATCTGTTACTTTAGACGTATCTAAGCCGCTGAGATTTAAGTGATTCAAAGCGGTATCATTTGTAAACATATAGGACATATCAGTAACATTAGATGTAACTAAATGGTTTAAGTCAAGACTAGTTAAGTTTGTATTATATGAAAACATCCCTGACATGTTAGTAACGTGACTAGTATCAAAATGGCTTAAATCAAGACTATTTACGCGAGAACGTGCAAACATTTCGCGCATATTAGTCACATGACTAGTATCAAGATTGTTTAAAACAATCTGTGCATATTTAGTATCAGCAAATAATTCCGACATATCAGTTACTTTACTAGTATTAAAGTGACTTAAAGTGAATTTTTCACCTAAAGCTCCGGTGCCTTGAAACATACTTCTCATACTTGTTAAATTGTTAGTATCAAAATGGCTTAAATCAAGATTAGTAATTTTACTATAGGCAAACATATCGCTCATATTTGTTACATTTCTGGTATCTAAATGACTTAGATCAAGATCAGTAATTCCACTATAGGCAAACATATTGCTCATATTTGTTACATTTCTGGTATTTAAATGACTTAAATCAAGATTATTCAGTCTTCTAGTTTGAAGAAACATACCAGACATATCTGTAACATTTTTGGTATCAAAATGACTCAAGTCAAGACTAGTTAAATTTAGATCATTACCGAAAAGATTTGCCATATTGTTTGTCGCATTTGTATCCACTTTATTTAATCCGCTAATGGCCTTTAGACTAGTTAAATTAGCAAATTTGTTTTTCATATTAGCAGGTAACTTTATCTGACCGTCAAAATTAAGATACTCGATTTCATCTGCCCACGACAACTCTTTTGTAAGAGGAATAGATGATAATTGACCATTTTTAATAGTTAATGTTTTGGTAACTACATCATAATTCCAGTTGCAGTCACCATCTTTTCCAGTCCAAATTCCCAATTCTAAACTCGGATTACTTGCTACTGTTTCTAATTTTTTGGCTGATACTTGAACAGTTGCAACAGATTCCACGATACTACCTAATAAAGCAAAAATTATTCCTAAATTAACTAGTTTTGAAAAATGACCTCTTATCTTTTTAATTTTCATTATTATACCTTCTTTCTTATGTTTTAATTATAAGCTTATTTGAACACTTAAATGATATCCTCTTTAGAATTCTCCTGTAATAACTTCCAGCCAGTATTAAAGTGTTGCTCACGCAAATTTCGTAATTCATCATAATCACTACTTAAACTATCAATAGCATCCTGCAATTTTTTATTTTGCTTACGCATTTGAGTTAATTCCGGATCATCAACAACACCTTTAAGATGCATTGTTGCCGCTATGCTGCGCCGCTTTTGCTCAAATTCACTCCTAAGGGTTGCTAGAGCATTTTCATATTTAACCAGTTTTTGATTAAGTTGCGAGATTTGATCATTCAATTTGATAAAGAGCTTATAGGGCATGTTAGATTTAATCCGATTGCATTCCTGACAAGACAAGATTAAATTGTCAAAATCATTATTATGTGATAAAGATACCGGATCCTTATGGTCCACGCTACGCCCTCGCCGGCCACAATACTGACAGCGGTAATGGTATTTAGCCCGTATACGTTCACGATCAATAAAGTCAACTTCATTTAATTTGAAATCAACTTTTAATCCTAATTTATTTAAATTTTCAGCAAAAGTAAGATTTAATTGTGGAATAAATTCAGTTTTTCCTACCTCACTATCGATGACAGCTTGATTAAATTCTTGCCGGCCAAGTTGTTGCTGTGCCAGTTCATTACCATCATAATCTTGAATAAAAGACTCGTAGCGCTTACGTTCATCTTTTGAATGAACTAAAAATTTCAGTTCTTGATCCTCATTATTTTGGCCCACAAATGTATATAGCAAAGCTTGCGCAAAAATCGCAATTGTCGCATTACCAAAATCTTCGGCTTTTCCTCCACGTTGAAGGCATTGATCACAGATACTAGTTAATTTTGGGTTCATTAGTCCTTGGTGTTTAAAATGATTGGAATTAAGTCGAAGACCGCATGCGCTACATTGAAATTTCACTTTAAGATATCTCCTTTAAGGCAAATATTGTCATTAATCTTAGCTTCATTTTAACCAACTTGTGTCCATAAAAAAAGGTGGATTACAGATGTAATCCACCTTTTTTTAATTAGCGCAAACTATTTATTTTCGTCTGCTTTAGCCTTGTTCAAGAAAGCAACAACTGCTGCTACATGAGCAACGCGCTTTTTACCATTCTTCTTGTTTTTAGGTCTTTGGTTTGGTTCACAACCAGTATTATAGTTTTCACCTTTACGCATAGTACTATACTTCCTTTCAGATTTTCGAAAATCTTTTATAGTTTACCACGGAAAGTATAATCAAGCAAGGCTAGGCCGATTCCGCTTCTACTCTAAATTTGAAGCAGCAAAAAAGCAGATATTTAGTCTGCCATAATATTTTTACTTATATTCATTAATTGTAACAGCGCCATCAATTACACCACTATCATCAGAAAGGCTGATTGTAGCGTTCTTTTCATCAATGACCAATCCACCATCTAAAAACTGCATTTCAGCTGGGCTAGTATATAAATCTAATCCAGCATTATTATCAATCTTTATTGTAAAGTCAGGGTCTGGTTGGTCAACCATGACTAACTGAAAGTTAGCACCAATCGTACAGGTACCACCAACATCAGAATATTTATTAGAACCATCGTTTAATGCTAATAAAACAACTTGTCCAGTCTTTACTTGTGACCTGATTTTATCAGCAGCACTGGATTTGATGTTTATTTTAATCGATTTAGAGTTTTCCATCTTCATTTCCTCCTAATCTTTACCATTTCCATGAGTATATGCTATATTACACAATCAAGTCAAAGTTTATGTTTACAGTATCACATTTTTTGTTACCATAGAATTTTGTTATTGCTAACAAACAAAAAAAAGCTCAAAATGTATATAGCGATACATAGATGAATATAACTTGTGAAAGGGGACATTTTATGTCCAGCTTAAAAAAGATTTTTAGTGACAGAATCTTGCAAATTACTATTGTGGTAACAATTATTAGTCTGTTTTTTGCTAGACCGCGAATTGAGGATATCAATTTGCATACGATATTTTCAATCACAACAATGCTAATCATCATCCAAATTTACGCCTACTTACATGTACTTGATGTTCTGGCATATAAACTTACCAGCGTCGCTGATAATATGCAAAAGTTAAATATTCTGTTTACATTACTTGCAATTATTTCTGGGATGTTTCTGGGAAATGATATAACGGCACTTACATTGATTCCGCTATACTTAAACATTGCTAAACGTTGCAAACTGCCACAAATTTTGCCGGTCACCTTAATTGGGATGGGAGCAAATATTGGGGCAGCATTTACACCTTGGGGTAATCCACATAACATTTTTTTGGTTAGCAAATATTCGGTTGGCGCGTTTGAATTTTTTTCATGGTCATTACCTTATTTACTGGCATCAGTATTAATTTCCTTGATTATTTTTTATTTTATTCCACGTAAACAAATTCCAAGACAAGATATTAAGCCAATCAATATTAGTGTACGTCCTACTATTATAACTACAATCGTTTTTGCCTTATTCTTTTTGGGTGTTTTCAAGATTATCAACATTGTAATTCCTATGATCATTGCTATTATTTTAGCCCTTGTAATCAATCCACGAATCTTACTGAAAATTGACTATGCCCTACTTTTAACCTTTACCTGCTTCTTTATTTTTATTAGTGATATTCAACAGATCCCAATCATTGTCACCCTTATCCATACGATGATTAATTCGGAACAATCGACATATTTTACCTCAATTCTTTCTAGTCAAATTATCAGCAACGTTCCAGCAACTATTTTAGTAGGAAAATTCACACCATACGCTAAAGCTCTCTTTTTAGGTTCTAACATTGGTGGTTTCGGTTCACCAATCGGATCAATGGCTAATATGCTTGTCTTAAAAACTTTTACCCAAAACGCTACCGTTTCCAGAAGTGAATTTTTCAAAAAATGGCTAATTATGCAACTAATTAGTTTAATTATTTTAACAATAGTCGGTTGGTTATTATTACTTATTTAAAAACTATTTATCAGTAATCACTTTTGTATTCAAATAACATATAATCAGTTATAATTGATTAAATACTTATTAAGGAGGAAAAGTAATGTTTAGTTTATCATTCAGCTTATTTTGGATAATTGTCGTTATCCTTGTTTTATTAATTGCCATTTATATTACTATTTATAATAGTTTGCAAAAATCCAAGGTCTACATCGATGAATCGTGGAGCCAAATTGACGTACAGTTAAAACGACGTAATGACTTAATTCCCAATTTAGTGGAAACAACTAAAGGCTACGCCAAACATGAAAAAGAAACCCTTGAGAACGTCGTTCAACTGCGAAATCAACTAAATAATGTTCCTACTAATGATCATACTCAAACATTAAAAGTTTCTAATCAAATTTCTGATGCTTTAAAGACTATCTTTGCTTTGTCAGAAAATTATCCTGACTTAAAGGCTAACCAGAACTTCCTAAAATTACAGGAGGAATTGACCAATACCGAAAATAAAATTGCTTATTCGCGGCAGCTCTATAATTCATCGGCAGCTCTTTATGATCAAAAAATTCTAACTTTTCCGTCGAATCTAGTTGCTCATATTCATGGCTTTAAGAAAGTTGATTATTTACAAACAAGTGAAGCGGAAAAAGAAGTACCAAAAGTTAAGTTTTAAGCGGCAGGATAATTCTTATGTTATTTCAACAAATTGCCCGCAATAAGCGCAAAACAGTTTGGATAATGACTTTATTTATTATCATTCTTGCATTAGTTGGTGCTGGATTAGGATACATTTTTGGCAACCGACCAATTTTAGGGTTAATTATTGCTTTGTTTTTTAGTGTAATTTACATGTTAATTGTTCTACCTAATCCAGCAAATATGGTGATGAGTCTAAACCATGCTCAAGAAATAAGTGAACAAGATCACCCTGAATTGTGGCATGTTGTTCAAGATATGGCCATGGTCGGTAAAGTCCCAATGCCACGCGTTTTCATTATTAATGATCAAAGCCCAAATGCTTTTGCCACGGGACGTGACCCTAATCATTCTGCTGTTGCAGTAACACAAGGTTTACTTGATTTAATGAACCGTGAAGAACTTGAAGGTGTGCTAGGGCACGAAATTTCACATATCCGTAATTACGATATTATGGTTTCAACAATTGCGGCTGTCTTAGTAGGTGTAATTTCCTTCTTATCAGGAATTGCCAGTCGTTACATCTGGTGGATTGATGACGATGACCGTGATACCAATTCGAGTAATGGGTTAGAGGTAGTTTTTAAAGTTGTTGCAATTCTTTTTGTCCTTATCTTAGGGCCACTTTGTGCCAGTTTGGCACAAATGGCTTTATCACGTAACCGTGAATACTTAGCTGATGCATCTTCAGTTGAGTTAACACGTAACCCCCAAGGCTTAATTTCTGCATTAGAGAAAATTGAAGGTTCTGACCCAATGAAAAAAGCAGATCCTAGTAGTGCTGGAATGTATATCGAAAATCCGTTAAACAAAAAGGGAGTTTCTCATTTATTTGACACACATCCTCCAACAGAAGAACGTATTAAGCGGTTAGAAAAAATGTAATTTTATTAATTAAACAACTAAATGAGGTGTCTTGAGTTATATACTCGAAACACCTCATTTTTAGTTAGTCAGTATATTTAAAATTTCAAAATTGCTAGCAAGTAATTTTCTTGATAGCTTATTAGTTCCCAGTAATCATTTTAAATTAATATTAGCCTGCCGGAACAATTCTGTCCGCATTTGCACTGGAGTTTCATGGTAATACTCATTAAACTTCTTATAAAAAAAGGACTTCCCACTATAACCAACACGGGCAATAATCTCTTTAATCGAAATATCCGGTCGAGCAAGCAAATTACGAGCTTCTTGCATTCTTCTTTCATCAACGTGTTCAACAAAACTTTTACCAGTTTTTTGTTTTACTAAACTAGAAAAATAATTAGTGTTAAAACCGAAATATTGAGCAGCTTGGGCAAGCGTTACCTTTGCATAATTATCATCAATATATTGCTCTAGCGTAGTAGGCGCAAATTCTTGAATAGTATCAGGAATTACTATTAAATCACGGTTTCTAATAGTCGTTATGAAAAGTATGCTTAATTGTGCAATAATCATGCTTTGGGTAAACATATTTTGATTTAGATATTCATCAATAATTTCTTTAAGTAATTGTGCTGGTTTCGAGATTGGTGAACTTTTTATATAAAGTAATTGTCTTGTTTTTAAAGCATCGTGGACATTATTGATTACATTTCGTTCGCTTGGATCAAGTACACCTGCGTTAATCAAAAAGGTTTTAAAATTTAAATTAGAATTAAATTCAAGTTTTAGTAACACATTTCCTTTTAGTTGTGTTTGCACATCGTACTCACACTTACGTCGCAAAATCATGATATTTCCTGGCCCTAACTTTAACTCACGGCCATTATTTCTAATCTTGGTTTTACCAGTAATTTCGTAAAGAATAGTAGTATTGGTAGTCTGATACCTGTGTATACCTGCATTACGGTTTTCAAGATAAGCTGTAAAGATATCAAAACTGCTATTTCCTACCTTTAATTGTACTTCATTTGAATCAACATCCACAGCATCCAGAACACTTGCTAAATATTGTTCTAGTTTAAACGCTACCATAAATTCACCTTCTTTAAATAGTGACTGCTTTATAATTTTATTATATATTAATGAATTTTATCCTACTGGTCAATAACTATCCCATTATAAAAAATTTCTTCTACTAGACAGTAAACCTGCTTTTAGATATAATGAAATCAATTATCGGGGTGCCAAGAGGCTGAGAATATACCCGCTGAACCTGCTATGGTTAATACCAGCGAAGGGAAAATTAATGATTTCATGTCGTCAGACCCTTTTGGTTATGATGGCTTTTTTTATATTGAGGATAAAATTGATTACAAGTAAAAATTTGACTTTTTCATATGATAAACAAAATACTATTTTAGAACAAACTAATTTATCCATCCCAACAGGTGAATTTTCGCTATTAATTGGACCCTCAGGATGTGGCAAATCAACCTTTTTAAAAATACTAGCACAACTCTATCCTAAATATGCCGGTACAATTAGTGGTTCGATTAACTTGGATAACCTTCAAACTGCGATGATGTTTCAAAAAGCTAGTGAACAATTTACAATGGCAACTCCTCGAGAGGAAATTGTTTTTGCTTTAGAAAACTTACAAATTAGTCGTGAGAAATACCCAACAAGATTACAACAAGCTGTCAATTTTGCCGGGATTAGCCATTTACTTGATCAAAAAATTAATACTATGTCAGGAGGCGAACAGCAGCGTGTTGCCCTGGCAGTACTTGTAGCAATGGATGTTGATGTTTTTTTATTGGATGAGCCTTTCGCTAGTTGCGATCCCACCACTCGTAAATTCTTAATTACCAAATTGGCTCATCTGCGTGATTTAGGCAAAACAATCTTTCTTAGCGATCACATTCTTAGTGATTATGTCGGAATTTGCGACAACTTGTTTCAGTTTCGTGATAAAACGATTGTCAAACTAAAAGAAAAAGAAAAAAAGCTGCTACTGCACACTAATGATCAACATCCTACCTATTCTTTCTCCATTCCAGTGCATGAAAGTAGTTGCTTTACTTTCGCCAATACTGAAATCAAACAAAATCGATTATTATTATCCCAACACGAATTACAAATTATTGCTGGCAAAACAACATTAATTACTGGGGCAAACGGCGCAGGAAAAACCTCACTATTTGAAGCATTAACCCAAATGCTACCTTATGAAGGCAACTTAACTTTTAACAAACAAGAAATTTGTCAACTTTCGCCCCGCAAATATTTACGGCAAGTTGGGCAAGTTTTCCAAGAAGCAACCGATCAATTTATTAATGTTACTGTACTAGATGAACTAAATCTGAGCAAGAAGCAACGCTCTGACAATTTTTTCACTGATCAAAAAATTCAGCAAGCTTTAGTAAACTTGAATTTAGATCAACTTCTAGATCAGGTAGTTTATTCTCTTTCGGGTGGACAACAAAAGAAATTACAAATACTACTAATGTTAATCTCTAACCAGAAGGTACTACTCTTAGATGAGCCACTCAGTGGGCTTGATCAAGACTCGGCACTTCAAGTCATGAAATTATTAAGACAAAGTCAAATAGACAGGAAACAAACACTACTTATTATCAGTCATGAATTAACTAACCTTGCTAGTTGGTGTGACTATCATCTTGTTTTAGCTAATCATCAATTAACTTATGTCACTAAATGAGGTATACCATTGAACCCTAGTTTTAAATTTCTCTTAGCATTAATTATTTCTTTAGAAATATCTTTTGAGTCCAGTTTGGCAACCAACTTCCTAATTATCAGCATCAGTATTATTTACTTACTAATTAAGCATGTTAAATTGAAAAACTTACTTATAACGTTGTTTGCCCCACTACTAGCGACAGTTACTATCTTTGCCACCCTATATTGGTTTGCGCCACAACCAAATTTAACCAATGCTCTCAGCTTATCTAGTCGTATTTACGTCTACACTTTAACAATTTATTGCGTAGCAGTTGATACCAGTGCCGAACAAATGGCTCGCTCTTTCGAACAAAATTTTCATTTACCAAGCAAATTCGCTTATGGGGTTTTAGCAGCCCTCAACATTGTGCCACAAATTAAACAAGCAATTAGGCAAATTCGCACGGCTGCAATGATGCGGGGTATTTACCTTGGTTTCTGGTCACCTACTCTATATTTCAAAGCAATTCTTGTAGCCCTAAATTCTGCTGAAAACTTGGCTCAAGGAATGGAGTCTCATGGCTATCATGAGAATGCAACACGTTCAGTAATTATAAAAATACCGATTAAGGTAAGTGATTGGACTATAAGTATTATAATTTTGCTAATAGTTAACTTAAGCCTATTTATATTGCATTAGCTTAATAAAAAATGATCGTTTTGATATGACCCCCAAATTTGTCCTAATTTTGGGGGTCATATCATTTTACTGATCCTTTTTTATTTATGATAAGGACTACCACTAATAATCATGAACGCACGGTAAATTTGTTCAATTAATACCACTCGCATTAATTGATGAGGTAATGTCAATTTACCAAAACTTAGTAATTCATCCCCACGTTCATTTACAGCTTGACTTGTTCCGAGACTTCCTCCAACAACAAAAGTAATATTTGAATGACCATAGATTGCTAAATTGTTAATTTCTTGAGCAAATTCTTCACTAGAACTTTGCTTACCTTTGATTGCCGTAACAAAAACATATTCTTTATCTCTAATTTTTTGTAGAATTCGTTGACCTTCAATTTCTTTAACCTTATCTTGCTCTGCTACACTTAACTTCTCAGGAGCTTGCTCATCAGGAACCTGAATTACTTCAATTTGGGCAAAGCGACTGAGTCGCTTCTGATATTCTGCAATTGCATCCTTAAAATACTTTTCTTTTAGCTTACCAACACAAATAATTTTTATCTTTATCGCCATTTTATCCCTCAATTCCCAATCTTTCCACTATGTTTTTCCACACCTGTGAAAAACACAAATCAACATTTTGTGGTTGTAATATAAAACACTATCTTAACTTGTGGTTCTTGATTTTTTTGATCTTTTACAACTTTTTTTACTCACAAATTTATTGTTGTTATTCAATTTTACAAACTTTAAATCCCTTAAAGCTAATATATAAGCCTTAATAAGTATTTTAACAAATTTTACTGTTTTATTATTTACACACAATCCACAGATTATCCACAGCATTTTTGAGCTTATTTTATCAATTTATGCACAATCCACAAAGTTTTCCACAGTTGTTAACAACTTTGCCTTAAAAGCATTTGCCTTGACAGCTTAAAAAAGCGAACATTATATTGTTTCGCATTTAAATTATTAACAAAAAAGCTATACTTGCATTAAAAACCGCTCAGTATAGCCTATTTTATTATCTAATTACAAAATACTACTCAACTTAATCTGCCTGCAATTTAACATGCAAATTAAGCTCTTTACCATTGCGATTAACGATAACATCAACGTTATCACCGACTTTATGATTATACAAAATACTGTGTAACGATGCTACATCAGAGACAGACTTGTTGTCAACTTTTACAATGACATCACCTGTTTTTAATCCAGCTACCTGAGCCGCACTACGTTTCGTTACTTCAGCAATATAAATGCCCGTCTTCAAATTGGATTTGATATTAAGTTGTTTGCGATAGCTATTTGGGATTCCTTGTAGCGCAATTACCTTAACACCTAATTGTGGTCTAACAATCTTTCCTTTCTTAACCAATTGATTAACAATCGTAACGACCTCGTTAGAAGGAATAGCAAAACCCATTCCTTCCACAGATGTGCCATCACCAGATTGTGCTAGTTTCATTGAACTAATTCCAATTACTTGACCGGCAGAATTAACTAGTGCTCCTCCTGAATTACCTGGATTAATTGCCGCATCAGTTTGAATAACAGTTTGCTGGTTTGCTGAAGAAGTTGTGATGTTACGTACCGGAGCAGAAATTATTCCTTGGGTAACTGTAGAGGCATATTCGCTACCTAGAGGGGATCCGACCGCAATTACAGTTTGACCAGCTTGTAGACTCTTAGAATCACCAAATTCAGCAGTTTGAGTAACATGACTGGCATCAATCGATAAGACTGCTAAATCAGTGGTAGCATCTGTACCTACAATTCGCGCGTTCACAGTTTTACCATTGGATAACATGACCTGGATTCTGTCACTACCAGAAACAACATGATTATTAGTCACAATATAGCCCTTATTGCCACTTTTCATGTAGATTACACCAGAACCCTCACTATAAGTCTGCAACTTACCTTTGTCTTTATTAGGCTCATCATCACCAAAAATATCGAATAAGGAGTTGCTACTGCTACGTTGACGTTTCATATTGATAACCGATACTACCGCACCTCTGACATCATTATAAGCAGGAGTCATTGTCCCACTGGTCTTAGCACTGTTTTTAGAAGTCTTGGCACTGTTAGAGCTAATACTAGTCTGAGCATCATTATTAAAACTTGCGGTATTGATTCGATCTAAGGTAGCGTAGGATACACCACCACCAATAATTCCTGCAACTACGCCAACAATGGCTGTTTTGACAATCCCATTATGTTTTTCCATCATTTAATCTCCTTTAGATAACTTTGATTA
The DNA here is from genome assembly GCF_003692825.1 of Lactobacillus sp. ESL0228. NCBI lineage: Bacteria > Bacillati > Bacillota > Bacilli > Lactobacillales > Lactobacillaceae > Lactobacillus > Lactobacillus sp. ESL0228. Next base: position 25,224 of record NZ_REHJ01000002.1, on the reverse strand, counting down.
ATATACCAATAAACCTTAAAAAAGTTGTTAATAAACCTGTTAAATTTGTATTAAGTCTGTTGGCTCCTCTGAATCAGTCATAATAATTTTAACATCACTGGGTAAACAGGCATCCCCATTAACTAAGATTTGCTTAGCAGCTTGATAGGCAAGTTTTGCAGTATTATTATGCTGACTCCGATGAGCCAAAAAAATATGTTCTGTCTTGTTTGATACCACATCAAGCAAGGCTTCTCCAGCTTCCACGTTTGATAAATGACCAACATCAGATAAAATTCGGTGTTTTAATGACCAAGAATATGGTCCGTTGCGTAACATCATATCATCATAGTTAAATTCCATTAAATAGGCATCCGCATCAGTAATAACACTTTTTACTCTTTGAGATACATATCCCGTATCTGTTAAAAAGACCATCCGTTTTCCATCACTAGTAAAAACATAATACTGCGGCTCAGCCGCATCATGACTTGTTGCAAATGCTGTTACATCAAGATCACCAAAAGTTTTTGTTTGCCCCGGCTCAATAATATTAACTTGTTCAACTGGGAGCTTACCAATTTTCTGAGTTTTATTTAAATATTTCCAAGTTCCACTGTTAGTAAAAGCATCCATTTGAGGATAACGTCGTAATAAAACCCCCAAGCCTTTACTATGATCAGAATGGTCATGGCTCAAAAAAATCATATCAATATCATTAATATCAACACCGATTTTGGCTAACAATGACTGAATTTTTTTGCCAGATAATCCAGCATCCATTAAAATCTTATGCTGACTTGTTTCAATTAAACTTGTATTTCCAGTTGAACCACTAGCTAAAATAGAAACCCTCACAACAGCTACCTTCTTTCTAATTTTTTTGGATATTATACGAACTACCTTGCAAGATTTGTGCTGTGAAAGCATTAACTCTTTTAACCGTTATATTTTTAGTTGTTTTATTTTCGACTAAAATTAACCAAGTTGGAAGCAAAATTATATTACCACGAACTTCTGTTAATTTTGAGTAACCAAGACTAACCTTCAAGACACGTGAATTATTGACAATTTCACGATCAGTATACATTGCTTTAACTGCATGCCATGCACTAATGATCAATTGTGGCTCACGAACTGCACTAATTGGACCCATATAAGAAATCGTATAGTTAACAATTTGACCAGCATGTACATTAATAGTTAACTGCGCATCGTTATCATAAATTGGTCCATAATCTGTAGTTTGAACATAGCAATATGTAGTTTCACTTGATAGACTTGGATTATATTTGAACTGTTTACCATAAGGAACATTTCTTGGATCGTTCTTAAAATCCTCTAATTGTTGCAAAGTTTTTTTCTTGTTACCGCTAGATAAAACAAGAGCTTTGGGCGTACCTGTTAATTCATTATCATTTTTTGAATAGTGAATGCTTACGTTTGTTAAACTATCTGCCTTGGGGGAAAGATAGTCATGTTTTCTAGCGGCCAAATAGTAGCCCGACTGCTGTTTATGTGAAATATGTGGCGGAAGATCAATTCCATCTGCTCTCATCTCTGATCGAATGCTGGTAGTCGTTAAGCCAGATGTATTGCCTAAACTAATTGGTGAACGCCAAATCTCAAATCCAAGGTAAAGATCAATTAATAAGAAAATAACAAAGATCAGCCATTCAATTCTTTTTCGATCCATCCTATTTCCCCTCTTCTGATTTTACTGAACTGATTTTGTTTAAATTACTAAAATTCTGCTTTCCCCATTCAGAAACACTTCTCCATTGGTCATAAGCTTTAACATAATATACAGGAATCAAATTAATCAAATTATCATGACTATTATCTTGCTCGACGCGGAAAGCAACGATTACTCGTTGAATTTCCGACTTTTTCATACCAGCAGCAATCAAACTCTGCATTACTTCTGCACTAGGCGGCAATGTACGCGTTTGACCATCAAATGGAATCGGGATCTGTAAATCAATATTATTAAATGCTAATTCAACAGCATCCTGCGTAAAAGTTGTCTTTACTTGCACATTGTGATCATCCATAAAAACCGGAAGCCCTTCGATATAATTAATATAGTCAACTGAACCATCACCAAAATCAAAGTAGCGTAAATCCTGTTCACTCAAACCTATTTTATGAACGTATTCCACACTATCTAAAAGTTGGTCACTCACAGTTTTGGCCTGACTTTTTTCATAACGTGTGTATAAAAAGTTATGACGATTAGTACTATTTTGTGGCACACGTAATTTAGTGTAGTAATTAAGTGAATATGTCGTCCAGCCATTTTTATTTGAGCGAGCCGTCACATGAGCTGTTCCTAAAAGTCGCGATACAAAATATGAATTATTTTGACTATTGGTCAAGTAACTATAAACTCGCCAATGTTGCTGTTGTGTATAAAAAACTTCATAGTTGTCTTTTAAATGGACAAATTTGACAGGTAACTTGCCTTGTGCATTACGCGCAAAGCTACGTAACCGTGAAAAATTAGCATTATACAGATCAATACGATAGATGGTAAACGTTCGATCATTTCCTAAATAAAAATAATGGTTATTATTTGAAATAAATATGCGCCGAAATTTTGGATTAATTTGAGTTAACTTCTTCTTTGTAAGAACATCTGCACTAATTTCATTGGGAAAAGTCAGTTGAATATATTTGGGATTATTAAGAAATTGTTCATAATTTTCTTGGCCAATACTAACTTGCTCAATATTCCGGTATTTGACATCCTTCAATTCATTAACAAATTCCAGTGATAGATTATTTTTCGAATCATATAATCGGTTAAGCTGACCATTTTTAAAACCATATGAACTAGTAGGAATATATAAATTAGAAGCTATCCGATTACGATTATGCTCTTGGTCTGTAACGTTATTAGTTTGATTAATATGACTAAAATATTGATCATTAGTCATAATAAAAATCCACAGGATAATTGATAAAATAAAAACAAATAGTGTTCCTAATAGTAATAAAATATCCCCTAGTTTAAACCTAGACTTCATCCCAATCATCCCCTTCACTCATTGGCTCATAAGGCAAAGAAACGTAAAAAGTCGAGCCTTTCCCTTCTTTGCTTTTAGCCCAAAGTTGACCATGATGTTTATCTACTATCTCTTTGGCGATTGCCAAACCTAAACCTGTGCCACCTTGCGCTCTTGAACGTGCCTTGTCTACACGGTAAAAGCGGTCAAAAATCTTATTTAAATCTTCGTGCGGTATTCCTAACCCTTGATCTGTAATACTTAGAATTATTCTGTCTTGTTTATGGCTCAAATTAACTGTAATTATGCCTCCATTAGGAGAATATTTAATCGCATTGTTCATAATATTGTCGATAACTTGCGCCATTTTATCAGTATCAATTTCAACCCATAGTGCTTGTGTCCCTAATTGCCTGATAATTGTATACTTCTTTTTATCTTCTTTTTCATTTGATTTTACAATCATATCAAACCGATCCAAAATATGAGCAACAAAATCATTAAAGTTGACCCACTCAAATTCCAGCTTGGCCGCACCTCGATCCATTCGAGACAAACTTAGTAATTCGCTAATCATCCGAATCATACGTTCAGTCTCTTCTTGCGTAACTTGCAAAAACTTGGGAGCTACTTCTGGATCTTTCCAAGCTCCTTCATTTAAAGTTTCAATATAGGCATGCATACTCGTGAGGGGTGTTCGCAATTCATGAGAAACATTAGAAACAAATTGTTTTTGTGAATTTTCATTTTTTTGTTGCTCAGTAATATCATGTAAAACACAAACACTCCCCGAAACAAAACCAGTTACCCGTTTAATAAGGGAAAAACTAGCATGCAAAATAACCTCATCACGGCTTCCCGCATTAATAGTAATAACAATTCCTTTTTGATTAGTAATTAAATCCTGTGAAGATTCCTTTAAACCTAGAACCGTTGCAATTGGTTTATTAATAATATCGTCTTTACTCATACTTAAAAAGTTAAGTGCCATTTGATTTACAACATTAACATTACCATGACGATCCATAGCCAATACCCCATCGCTCATGTGCGATAAAATACTATCCAGTCGACGCTGCTCACTTTCAGATTCTTCCTGCGAACGCTCAATTCTAACTGACAAAGTATTAAAAGCTTGCCCCAATTGGCCTAACTCATCATTTGAATATATTTTTACCTGACTTGAATAATCACCGTCAGCTATATTTAATGCCTGACTTTGCATCTCCTCGATTGGTTTAGTAATCGCGTGTGAGACCACTAGTGACAATATTGCGCCCAATACCGCAGCAACTAAGGAAGTAACCAAAAACATTAGCGAAATATTACGCAAATCATTAAAAACCCCTTGCATCGAGGCTCGTACATAAATCGCACCCACAGTGTTAGTTGAGCCATTTCCTGCGTTTAAAGGCGTAATTTGAACCATATAATCACCATGATCGTTTACTACCTTAGTTGCTTGACGTCCAGTTGACGTGACTTGTTTAACCAAAGTATTATTGACACGCTGGCCTATACGGTTTTTATCATTAAGTTTGGATACTGCACGAATAATATCCTTGTTATCAACAACAATAATTTCACTAATTGTACCTATACCATTGCTATAATCGTTGACAATACGGTTCAAATTACTATTAGTATGTTTATTGTCTTTCACTAACTGTTCCGAAAGCTGGTTCGTAACAATTGGTAATACTTGAATTGATGATTGAAAATTTTCAATACTATTTTGTTCAAGTTGTCTGGTAAAATATACTCCAATAACTTCAATTGTGGCAATAATCATAGCCATGAAAACAATTGCCAAAGTTGCGTTAATTGAAATCGTTAAGTGTTTAAACTTTTTTTTGAGTTTTTTCATAATTTATAAAATTCATCTAAAAAAGAAAGCCACACACTAAAATAATTTTGCGGGCTTTCTTTGTTAATCTTCATTCGGCTGTTTCACATAGTAGCCTACACCACGGCGAGTTACCAAAATCTGGGGCTGAATTGGGTTATCTTCAATTTTTTCACGCAAACGATGAACAGTTACATCAACAGTCCGAACATCGCCGAAATAATCATATCCCCAAACTGTCTGCAATAAATGTTCTCTGGTCATTACCTGATCCATATGCTGCGCTAAATAATATAATAACTCAAATTCACGATGAGTCAGCTCTATTTTGGTGCCTTCCTTTTCAACGATATAGGCATCGGGCATAATAACTAAATTACCAATTGTGATATTTTTGGTCGAAGTATTATCACTGTCACTCTCAACCTTTTTGGCAATACTACGACGACGCAGATTAGCCTTAACACGTGCAACCAATTCACGATTAGAGAATGGTTTAGTAACATAATCATCCGCACCCATTTCCAGGCCTAAAACCTTATCAATTTCAGTATCTTTAGCTGTCACCATAATAATAGGTAGATCATGTGTTTGGCGAACCTCACGTGCTACCTCTAATCCATCTTTTTTGGGTAGCATTAAATCTAAAATCATTAAATCGGGATCATAGTCCTCAACTTTTTTAATTGCTTCTTCGCCATCATAGGCAGTGTCAACATCAAAACCTTCCTTGGTCAAATTAAATTTGATAATATCGGAAATTGGTTTTTCATCGTCAACAACGAGAATCTTCTTTGACATTGAAAACCTCCTTTGCCTATATTATACTGATTTTTAGACCATTATCCAAAAAAATCACAGAAATTTAATAAAAAGCTTGCAATCCAACCTAAAAAATTGCATAATAGTTTTCGTTGGTTATTTATAATAACATTTTGGGTGGCTAGCTCAGCTGGCAGAGCAACGGACTCTTAATCCGTGGGTCCAGGGTTCGAACCCCTGGCCACCCATTAAAAAGAAGCACTGCGAGAAGGCGGTGCTTTTTTGTTATCACCTGTTTAAACTAGAATTAAAGATGAATTTAATTCCAGTATTCTCTTTTTTGCAAAAATTACTTGCCAAAATCGAAAATAATTGCTAATATGTTTAACTGTCAACAGAAATAAATGGGTGGCTAGCTCAGCTGGCAGAGCAACGGACTCTTAATCCGTGGGTCCAGGGTTCGAACCCCTGGCCACCCATCAATAGAAAAAGCACTGCTTTGTTGCAGTGTTTTTTTGTTTTTAAAACTTATTTTTTTGACCAACCATCAAAATTAAGTGAGCTTGTATTTATTAAAAAAACTTGTTCAATAGTTATTTGCGCAGTTACAAGGCATAATTTAACTGTTTAGAAGCTACCGTTGAACATCAATTACAAACGAATTTATATCACCACGATACTTGGCGATTGAATACTCAATCGGACGCTCATCAACAGTCAATCCCTGTGTATGAAAGTAAAATATTGGTTGTTTAACTGCAATATTTAACAAGTTAGCCGTGGTTTCATCAGCCTCCATTACTTCAAGTTTTCTAATGACATGTGTTACTTTCAAGTTATACTTTTCTAATACATCATATAAAGATTCTTGAGCAAAGTTATACTTGAGTAGTTCTGGTACCCGTATTTTCGGTATATAAGTTGTCACTAAAACAATGGGCTGTTCGTCAGCATAACGTAGACGTACTAACTTAAAGATAGGCGTTTGTGGCTCGATATTTAAATTGACACTAATTTCTTCGTTTGCTTTTTCTTCTTGAAAATATAGTAAATTAGTTTTAGGGTAAATTCCCTTAGCACTCATTTCTTTGCCGTAACTTTCAATTAAGTGAGTAAACTCTTGTTCAATTTTAACTCTTTTAACCACTGTGCCACGTTTGCGATAGCGTTCTAAATAACCTTGATTGACTAAAGTAGAAATAGCCTGCCGCACAGTTGGCCGACTTACTTGATAATAGTTTGCCAATTCAATTTCAGGTGGAATAATTGAGTCTTGGGGGTAAATTCCCGTTTGAATTTTATGCAAAAGATCTTCAGCAATAATTTGATATTTAGGATTACCTGTTTTTGCCAATTTGACTTCGATCACTTTCTATTTATATCATTATTTAATCAGTATACCATCCACATCAAAAAATCAGTATGAGTAAAATTTAATTTTGCTCATACTGATTTCGTTTAAATTAAAAAAATTAGATTTCAAGCGATTCAATATTATCTTCTTTGAAACGCTTTTTTAGTGCTTCTATAATTTTAATACCAGAGCTAGTGCCAATTCTTTCTGCGCCAGCTGCAATCAATGCTAAAAAATCATCGCTATTACGAATCCCGCCAGCCGCCTTGACTTTCACATCTGAACCAACAATTTCTTTCATCAATTTAACATCCTCTACTTTAGCACCTGATGTACCAAAACCAGTAGAAGTTTTAATAAAATCTGGTTTAACTTTTTTGGCAATTAAAGCTAATTGCTTAATTTCATCTTTTGATAGATAACAATTTTCAAAAATTACTTTACATGGTACTTGATGGGTATGACACAACTCAACCATTTGGTTCATTTCATCTGCAATATATGTCCAGTTGTGCTGCCGTACTTGTGTTAAATTGACCACATAATCTATTTCATTTGCACCGTTTAATAAAGCATCCTTTGTTTCTGCTACCTTACATGCGATAGTTGTTTGACCTAATGGAAAACTAATTGCCGCACCAGTATCAATATCTGTTTGTTCTAATTGTTTTGCACAAAATTTTGATTGTACTTGGTTAATCGCTACCATTTTAAAATGATATTTTTTTGCTTCATCACAAAGTTTTTTCATATCGGCTTCTGTCGCGTTCGCATGCAAATTTGTATGATCAATTAATTGAGCAAAATCATCAATAGTATATTTCATCTTTTTCTCCTTTTGTAATTACATAATATAATTCTAAGCAATATTGTAAGCGAAATCAAACCAAAAATTCAAAAAACGTAATTACAAATAACGTTTGCTATAGTAAATGAAATATCATTGTGTAATAACTTTCTTTTTCTGAGTAATATACCTCTCTTTTTAAACTTAAAAATTCATGATAAAATTATTTAGTATTGAAAGGATAATTTATGGGAAAGAAAAAATTTCGTTATCATTACTTAAGTGATGATGTTGTAACTACTCACACGCAAAACTATCATTTATCTGATACTTATTCAATTTTCCCTACTTCTCTTGGTAGCAAAATTTGGTCTGCTATCATTCGACCAACTGCATCTATCATTAGCTTGATTTATACTAAATTAATAATGGATATTCGCATAGTGGGAGCAAATAAACTTCATACAGTTGCTCAACAAGGTTACTTTATTTATGGCAACCACACCCAGCCTTTTGGTGATGTTATCTTACCACTCAGTATTATTCCAGCTAGAAAATATTATGCCATTGGCTCACAAGCTAATTGGGGCATCCCCATCTTGGGAAAACTTGTTTTACCCTATTTTGGTTTACCAGTGGGACAGACTGTCAAACAAACTGCTAACCTAATCCATGCCGTAAAGTATATTATTCACAAAAATAAGGTCGTTGTAATCTATCCTGAGGCCCACGTTTGGCCATATTACACTAAGATTCGTCCGTTTCCTTCAACCAGTATGCACTTTCCAATTATGCTTAATGCTCCAAGTTTTGTCATGACTACAACCTATTCAAAACCTAAGCATGGCATGCGGCCACAAATCACTGTTTATCTTGATGGTCCGTATTATTCTGATCTTCATCTTAGTCAAAAGATGGCTCAACAAAAATTGCACGATCAAATTTATCTCACAATGAAAAAAAGGGCAGCACAAAGCAATTACGAGTATTATACGTATGAAAAAATTTAATTTAAGGAGTTCCAAATGAATATTCTTTTTTGTGGTGATCATCATGCTGAAGATGGAATTTTAATCGCCATTCTTTCCTTGTTAAAAAATAGTGCTGCTAATGAACTCCACATTTATATTTTGACAATGTACACTCAAAGTCACCGAAAGAAGTTTCAGCCTTTTAGCAAACATGCAGCTGATTATCTCAAGACTATTCTCATTAAGCACAATCCACAAAACACTTTAAATTTGATCGACTGTACTGGACTCTTCGTTAAAGAGCCACTGCTTGCTAATATGAGCACACATTTTACTCCCTATGCTATGCTTAGACTATATGCGGATGAAGTTCCACAATTGCCAGAGAAGATTCTTTATCTTGACGCTGACATTATCGATCGCCGGAGTCTTATTGAATTTTACCAACAAGATTTAACAAATACCGAATTTGTTGGGGTTCTTGATTATTGGGGACGATTCTTCTTTCACAACTTACATCAACATAAAATATTTGATTACATTAATTCTGGGGTACTATTACTTAATTTAGTGGAAATCAGAAACACAAATCTATTTAGTAAAATTCGCTATTTACTACAAACACGAACTGTTTTTATGCCTGATCAATCAGCACTCAATCATTTTGCGCAAAAGAAAAAAATTGCTCCCCGACGCTACAACGAACAGTATCACTTACAATCTGACACTGTAATTCAACATTTTACTACTAGTTTTCGCTTTTGGCCTTTCTTCCATACTTTGACAGTTAAGCCTTGGGAAGTGCAACGAGTTCATGATGTGCTAAAATTATATGAATATGATGATATCTTGGAACAGTATCTCGATTTAAAAGAGAATCTAATTAAAAAGTAATATATTTCGGAGAAAATTATGACTATACCTATTTTTTATGCTATCAGTGATGACTTTACAAAATATGCGGCAGTTTCGCTTCATTCCTTGGTAAAGCATACTAACCCTCAAAAAGACTATACAATTTGCTTTTTATGTCAGGATTTAAGTCAACAACACCAAAAAGATTTACTCGAATTAGGTTCAAACAACGTTCATGTTGAGTTCTTTACAATTAGTGACGAAATTGTCGCACCAATTGAAAACCGCAGCGAGAACTATTTACGTGGTGAATTTTTTACAATGTCAATCTTTTATCGTTTATTTATTCCTGACCTATTTCCACAATACGATAAGGCTATTTATATTGACAGTGATACCATTTTAAACGATGATATTGCTAAATTATACAAAACCGAGTTAGGCAATAATTTATTGGGAGCATGTATGGATTCTTCGATTCAATATGTTCCTGAAATGATTACTTACATCAAAAAAGATTTAGCACTTGATCCTAAGACTTATATCAATTCAGGAATGCTTGTGTTGAATTGTAAAGCTTTCCGAGATGAAGGATTTACTGACCACTTTATGAATTTACTGACAAAATACCACTTTGATTGTATTGCCACAGATCAAGACTACTTAAATGAAATTTGTGACAAACGGGTTTTACATTTGAACCTGAAGTGGGATGCCATGCCAAATGAAAATACTGTTCCCTTGCCCAATCCTAGCCTAATTCACTATAATCTCTTCTTCAAGCCATGGCATTTTACCGGTATCCAATATGAGCAATATTTCTGGACTAATGCTAAAGAAACTAAGTTTTATGCTGAATTAAAAGCAGGACTGGATAACTATACCAATGAAGAGCGTGAAGAAGACCGGCATAAATTAGATCACATGCTGGCCAAAAGCGATACAATAGCGAAACAGCCTAATAATTGGGCAAAAATTAAAGAGCAAGGACCTGTCACGCTATGATCATTGGTGATAATCGCGAACAAGTTATTAAAAATATTAAACAGGCCATTGCCCGCCAAGATTGGGATGCTAAAGTTGAAGTAGATGATCCAGTTTTATCCTTAGCCAAAAGGCAAAAACTTGTAAAATCTTTTTGGGAGCAACAAACTCATTACAAAGGAAAAATAAACAATCGAATTGGACACCTAGTCTTCAGTACGCTAATGCACAGCTTGACTTCATCAACTGCGTTTACTGGACTTGAAAATTTGACGAATTTACCCCAAGGTGGCGCAATCATCACTGTTAATCACTTCAATCAAATCGATTCATTACCAATTAAAAATTTAGCTTCAAAAAGCCACCATGATCTAAAAATTGTAATCGAAGATACTAATTTGAAGTTACCTGGGATTCTCTGCTATTTGATGAACTATGTAGGAACAATCCCACTAATTGAAAGTCCTAATTATATTGGTAAAGAATTTCCTCGCCATTTACATGATGCTTTAACACAAAACAAATGGGTCTTAATTTATCCTGAACAAGAAATGTGGTGGAATTATCGCAAACCAAGACCACTTCATCGTGGAGCATACTATTTTGCAGCTCAACAAAACGTTCCTGTAATTTCCACATTTATTGAAATCAAAACAATAGATAAATTAGAAAAGAATCATCCTAATTTTTACCAAACGCAATACGTAGTACATGTTTTACCAACAATTTATCCTAATTTTCAGTTAGACGTAAATGAAAATTCTAAGCAAATGCTTGCAATTGATTATCAACAAAAGATCACAGCATACGAAAAAATTTATCAGCGTAAATTTACGCCTAACTTTACTCCGTGGGATATTGCAGGTTGGCGGTATAACTATAAAAGTGACCAAGCATATAATTAGACTTAGCAAACGCTATGACTTATTCTAATAGAAGAAAATATTTTGTTCTATTATTGAAAGAGGTGTACTTATGGAAAAGTTCACAAAAGAAACTTTAGCAAAATACGATGGTAAAAATGGTAATCCAGCCTATGTTGCAATCAAGGGTAATGTATACGATGTTACCGGTAATGCTCATTGGGCCGAAGGCGAACATCACGGCAACTTAGCTGGTCGTGATTTAACTGTAGCTATTGGTCAATCACCACACGGTGAGAGCGTTTTGAGTAAATTAAAACAAGTTGGGACTTATGAAGATTAATTACCTTTAAACATAACTTAAACCCTCTAGATTGATATGTAATTAAGAGTTAGATATATCTCTAACATTAATATGCATGTCTTTATCTAGAGGGTTTTTACGTTAATTTTAAATTTGAAAAATTGGTATTGTTCGGAACAAATAATTACTACGTTATAATACTTTGAGAAGAGTGTCATTTTGGCTTATCTATCGCAAAAGGACTAGTCTATGATTTACTACCATGGACTAGTCCTTAACTATTTATTTTTTAGAAAACTTCCTGACTCTTCACTAATACCTATATTATTCATGCAGTTCTAAAAAACTTTCTGCACTACGCAAATCTTCAATTGATAATTGCCCCGGTGCAGAGGTCTGTCCCACAGCACCAAAAGATAGACATGAACCAAAAATTTGTCCAGATATCCTTGTTACTTTACCTAAATCTCCCATTGCCATTGTTATTAACGGTGTATTGATCATTTCAGAAGTTGATTGTGTAGCTTCAAGTAGAGTTAACACATCCTTAGAAGAATGAGGCATGCATGCCAATTTTGACACATCAGCACCAAGCTCAGCCATTTTTTGCAGGCGAAACTCAATTACGTCTTTTGCTGGAACCTTTTCAAAGTCATGGTTACTCATAATTACAACGACATTGTAGTCATGGGCTTGGGCAACCACTTCTTTAATCCGACTCTCATCATGAAACAGTTCGATGTCAACCGCATCACCTAAGCGTTTTTCAATCACAGTTTGTAACAAAGACAAATAATCATTTTCGCTCAGTTCAAGCACGCCGCCTTCATTTTTAGTTCTAAAAGTAACTAACATGGGGAGTTCACCGATTAGTTGGCGCAACTTCATAGCGGTCTCAGATAATTTAGTAGGATCTTTGATACCCGCAGCATAATAATCAATTCGCCATTCCATCAAATCAGGTTTAGCGGCAACAATATTTTTAGCTGCAGCCAAAATCTCTTCTTCATTTGTTCCAACGTTAGGTACAGCAATTTTAGGTAAACCCTGACCAAGAATAATATTTCTAATTTTTACAGTAGTCATCATTAGCCTCGATTCTATTTACTCAGTTTACCAAATAATTTTTTGTACCGAATCGCAATCAAAAGTGTATCGATAAATCCAATTAAAGCAATGATAACATCTAAGAATATCACGCTCTTCATATTACCAATCCAGCCGATAAACAATGGAATAGTGAATGAAGCAATTGAACCTGCTGTATAGAAGAATCCTGTAACTGTACCTTTACCAGCAGGGAAGAAATCAGCCATAACAGTTAAGGCCAATTGCATTACACCACCAGCAGCAAAGAAACCAACTAATAAGGCCAAAACACTCATTAAGACTGCATTTGTAGGAAACAACCACATCAACAAAATAGATATAAAGGCGCCAAAAGTATAAACCGGAACAAATTGGATTTCATTAAACTTTTTACCCAAAATAGCAGTTAAAAGAACACAAACAATTGAACCTAGTGAATACCATGACACCAATGAGTGTGCCGCTCCTTGAGCCATACCACCAACTTGTTGACCATATTGTGTCAACATTTGACTAACTAAATAAAATGTCGCTTGTGAAATATAACCATAAATAATGAACAATGCACCATCAAGCCACAAATTGCTTTTCACATTGCCATCTGCTTGTGCTTCAACTTCTTTGTTCTTCTCTTCATCTGCTTTAGCTACCTCTTTTGAATCTGGGAAAGCTCCACCAAGCAAGAAATACAAGAAAGTAATAACAAGAATTACGGCAGGAATTAAGAATGACCAACCATACCACATGTTAGCAGCAGCTAGACCACTAACAATGAATGGTAGTAAAAATTGACCAGCTGAGATAAATGCTTTCAAAATAACATTGGACGTACCCTTAGAATTTGGATAGATTTCCATTAAGCCTGGATAAGTACCAGTATCTAAGAAAGAATTAGCCATTCCTGCTAAAATACCTAAAATATAGGCAACAACAGTATTAGGTGATAATAAGATACCCACAAAAAAGATAAAATAGGTGGCAATACCCAACTGCACAAATGGTTTTCGACCGAATTTATCTGACAAAACTCCAGAAATTAAAAGATTAATAATTCTTCCGATACCTAATGCTGAAACAACAGTTAAAGCTCCCGTTTGAGTTGTTCCCCATTGTTTAGCTAAAGCAGCTGCATTTTGCGAAAGAATAATCACTCCCATACCATGAACAAAATAGTTAAAATACAGGGCCAACGCTGTTGGTGTATATTTATTTTTCATTTTTTCTCCTTCATTAAAACCTCTTGCAAAAATAATCTGCAAGAGGATTAAAGTCTACCATATTGATTGATTATTTGTTTTCATCAGAAAACATAATTTCCCGAATATAATCAGTTGGCATATCTTGACCTGTCCATAATTTGAATGATGCGGCCCCTTGATCAATCATCATGCCAATACCATCAAAGACGTGTTCAACACCAGCTTCTTGAGCAACTTTCATTAATTTAGTTGTTCTAGGCGCATAAACGGTATCAAAGACGACCATGTCTTTGTGGAACCATGAAGGATCAGAAACTAAAGTCTTATCTTCTAATGGTTTCATCCCAACACTAGTTGCATCACAGTAAATATCACTTTCAGCAATTGATTGTTTGAATGCTGCTTGATCATCTAAATTAGTTAGAGTTACCTTGCAATCGGTTTTTTCTTGAATGGTCTTCACGTTCTTTTCAGCCTGAGCCCATTTATCATCTTTAATATTAAATATTCTAATTTCTTTGGCACCATCAAGAGCTGATTGAACAGCAATTGGAGTAGCAGCACCACCAGCACCAGTCAAAGTCATTACCTTATCCTTGACCGAAATACCTTCGTCTTTAAGTGATTGAACAAAACCAATTCCATCAGTGGTGTAACCAGTCAAAATGCCATTGTCATTAACAATTGTATTAACAGCATCACACATTTCTGAGGCTGGGGACAACTTGTCTAAATACTTAATTACTTCTTTTTTATTCGGCATCGAAACATTTGAACCCCGCATATCTAAGGTTCTAATTGCATCAACTGCGCCCTTAAGTTTATCGTTACCAATTTCAAAACATAGATAAGTAAAGTTCAAGCCCAATTTTGCAAACGCATTGTTGTGCATCGTTGGTGACATCGAGTGTCTAATCGGGTAAGCCATCAAGCCAATTAAGTAAGTGTGGCCATCAAGCCACCCAGTAATCGGACCATTAACACCAGTAATTTTATTAGCCATTATTTTTCTCCCTTTTCTATTTTTATTCTTTAATTTACTTCTATGTTACCGCTTGCTAAAATATGATAAATAAGCCTTATTTGCTTTATTAATAAAAATACTTTATGATTTAATTGATTTCATTAGGAACTTGGAGCTTTTATGAACTTAAGACATTTAAAATTTTTTGTAGAATTAGCTCACACTGAACACATGGCCAGAGCTGCTGAAAATTTAGGTATCTCACAGCCTTCCTTATCTTATGCTATCGATAATATCGAAGATGAAGTAGGTGTCCCCCTATTTGAAAAAGATGGACGCAATATTAAATTAACTAACTATGGAAAAATCTATTTAAAATATGTTCAAGAAGGCTTAAACAAACTGGAACAAGGCTCTGAGCATATTGCTGAACTCCTAGATGCTAATCGGGGGCATATCAATTTGGGCTTCACCTTTACTCTGGGACAAGATTTAATTCCTCGAATCGTACGTGATTTTAAGAAACAACCGGATAATAAAGAAATTGAATTTTCCTTTAAGCAAGATACTACTGAAAACTTAATTGATAGCCTACTAAATGACGAATTGGATTTAGTTTTTTGTTCACACCCTAAGCAAAAGGTAGAACAATTATATGTTCACCACTTAGTTGACCAAGGAATGAAAATTGCTGTCCCGCTGGATAACCCGCTTGCTAATGCGAATAGTGCTTATTTAAATGAACTGTCCCCTTATCCTTTTATTATTTATTCAGACAAAAGCGGCTTACGGCCTCGAATTAATCAGATTTGTGATACAACAAATTTTCACCCCAATGTAAAAATAGAAGCCGTCGAGGACCATACTATTATCGGTTTCGTGCATTGGGGATTCGGTGTGGCAATTGTGCCAAATTTGCCACAATTAAATTGCGACTTGGTTAAGCTGTTACGAATCAAAGATAAAATTACCAATCATCGTATTTATTTGGTTGCCAAAAACAATCATTTTTCAACTCCAGTAACGAACAAGTTTCAAGATTTTGCACAACAATATTGCCAAAAGAATTATCTTAATAAAAATAAGTTAATCTAAAAGCTTCTCAGCATGATATGAGAAGCTTTTTGGTATATTTTATTTGAAAATCTTAAAAGTATTGTGTGTCTATATAAAATTATTTTTGTGATGCACTTGAAGTTACATCTGATTTTGCTGATTCCAATTTTGTTGCATTGATTTGACTAAAATTCGCATTGTCAGCGGCTACTGTTCCAGCGACGAATCCTGATGCATAAGACCATGAATTCATCATACTTGGCATTGAATCGTGGCCATTGGCGCCACCAACAATTTCGCCCGCTGCATAAAAATTACTAACTGCATTTAAATCTTTATCAAGTAACTGCATTTGATTGGTGGTTTCGTAGCCGCCCAAAGTAGTACAGAAGCGTTGCTTTTGTTCGATAATATAGAACGTATCGCCTTCATAATTATGTAAAAATTTGGCGCTGCGCTTAAATTCAGCATCATAATGCGCGTTGACACTCTCAGCATAGTCGGCCATTGTGTTACTTAAATTTTCATAATTGATGCCAGCTTTATTTGCTGCTGTTTCAAGATTTCCTGTTACCAAAACTGGACTCTTTTTACCATCTAGATCAAAAAAGCCTTGTACTTCTTCCTTTGTAAAACCGTATTTAAGCAGTAATTCATAAAAGCGATCCCACATTTTTTGATCCATAACAATATATGCAACTTTGCCTTTTTGTTCACCAATTGCATCCCTGAAGTGAGTGTACGGAGCTGATTCATCAACTATTCTTTTACCTTCCTGGTTAACAAAAATAGCACCCATGTCTGTAACTTCTTTGGTTGAATAAGTTGTCAACTTAGCAATCCCTGGTTCAACTTCAAGTCCGTGAGGATATACTTTGTACCAATCAAGATTTCGTGTCACCAGATTCATATCTTTAGTAAAATCAAAATAGTCACCTGTCGACGTCATAGGTCCATAATAAGGAATATCTGTCCGGTGTGCTTTATAATCTTTTGCTCCAAAACCACCAGCTGCAAGAACCAAAGACTTGAAATTAACAGTGGTTGTTTGGTGTTTACCTTCAGCAACTAAAGAAGTTAATTCACCATTAGCATCCTTATTTAATTTTTCTACCCTTGCGTCAAGCAATAATTGTCCACCATTATTCTCAAAAGCTTCAGCAACCTTCATTACCAATTCATAAGAGGTCTGCGTTGGCATCTCAATTTGCCGATCTACTGTGTGTTCGATAGTTTGTGTTTCAGCTTTTTGATAAGATAAATTAGCGAATTGAGTAATAAAATCTACAGCTTTTCCAATATTTTTTGCTAATAACGCCGATAATTCTATATAGTTTGTGCCACGACATTCACGCGCAATATCTTTTTCCAATAAAGCAGGCGAATCTTTTTTGCTTTCCGCGCCAAATAATTTAGCTGAAACTTTAGAACCAGTGCCAACAACATTAGACCCATTTAGAGCAGTAGCACCGCCAACATAGCCGTTCTTTTCTAAAACGACTACTTTTTTACCCATTGAAAGAGCACGACATGCAGCCATTAACCCTGCCATTCCAGATCCAATCACGGCAACATCTACATTTAGCTTTACTTCCTTATGCTTGGGTGCAGCAAGTGGCTTAGTTGTAATATTATTCTCTTTTAACGCCTTTTTACCAGAGTCAAGCATGGCCTGCGTCATTAAAGACGCACCCGAAATTGCATCAACATCAAAGCTTTGATTTTCGATTATTTTATTTTTTAATTTACCGAAGGCTTGGTTAAAAATTGCTGGTGTCTCAGAATTTTTTGTGACTTCAACATTTTTAATAGTGTCATCTTCAACATCAATGTTGAAGTCAATTTGACCATTACGACCGTTAGCATGAGCTTGAATTGTTTTTCTCGTCATGATTACCTTTATCCTTTTCATATTTTATAAATCGCTTACATTATATAAGTGATTTATATAAAGAAAAACAAATCTATTTTTAAAAATCAATAAATATATTTAATCAATAAAAATAGGAACCGATTACTAATCTGAATTCCTATTTTTATTTTTACTCTATAAAATCGCTTTTGCTAGAGGATACCCGACAGAAGTTATGAGAACAATTGAAATAACAGCGAATATTCCTCCCCATATCAACATATCTTTAGTAGAAGTATACCCTGTTCCAATAGCGATTGGATTCACCCCTGCTTGTCCTGCTGGTGTCATATTAGAAATACCTACACCAAAACCAATTAAAGCAATTATAGCAGCCAAACTAACACCATTTGCAGAGCCTTTTAAAGAAGTGATTATAGAAATTGCAATTGATGAAACAATAGTAGTCGTTACGATACTTGAAGAAAAGTTAGTTTCAATAACACACCAAACGACAAAGAATAATACCAGTAACATTTCTGGCAATCCTTTAGCAATTGGACTTAAAACATTAGTTAACCACGTTTCGATTCCCATTGGTTTAGCTGTCAAAATATTTCCTAATTCACTTGCTACGCCAACCATCAAAACAGAAGACCAAGATATTCCCTTAGTTGTAACTTCATTGAAATTTAAAATACTTTTCCCATCAATATTAATAACCATTAATATTATACAACCAAGTAAAGGAGGAAAAGCGGTTGTCCAGCCACTTATTGTAGTATAAACAGTTGGTAAAATTCCTTTAATAAAACTAGGTACCACCCATAAAATAACAGTTAGTAGCATTGTAGCTAAAACTATCTTTTCTTTTCGATCAGCTGGACTCACTGCTCCTTTTAATTTTTCAACAGACCTTAAATTAATATTATTTATATTTTTAGGATAATAAATAAAACGAAAAATTAATAGCATACCAATCATTATCAAAATTCCTAGTGGAATCCCAACTAACATATATTGAAACTGTGAAATTTCTTTCCCAGTTGCACCTTTATAAAAACTAATAGCTAAGGTGGGCCAAACATGAGCGATTGCAGTCATTCCAGAAGAAAGATTGATACAAAAAACTGAACCCATAGTAATCATACTACCAACTTTACTACCTTTTTCAATATGTAAAACCTTAAAGATATCTAACAAAAAAGGCATAAAAGTCACCATCAAAACAGTAGGCGAGATAAACAATCCTAAAAAAGTAATTGCGGTGAATAAAAAGATAACAAATCTCCAGGGGCTTTTCTTGGCAATCGGGTTAGTAATTAAGGCAATTGTGCATCTTCTAATAAAATTCGTTTGTGATAATGGATAAACTAAGGCAAATGTAAAAATTAAAAATGCAAGAGTTGAATTACCAAATGTACCAATAAAAGCATTTTGATAACCCACACTTGGTAGCAAACCAAGAAAAAACAATACAATTAAACATGGCCAAGAAATAGAAATTGTGGTCCACATTATTAAAGCTGCAATAAAAATCCCTAAAGTCCACAATCCTTCATTGGTCAATCCATTACTCGCTGGAAGTAACTTTCCAAAAATTAATATTATTAAAAATGATATCAGCAAAGATAAATACGTTTTTTTCTGCTTATTCATTAATTTTCCTCCCTCTATAACAACGCATCTTGTGTTATTAATTCTTCTTGAATTTTTTTAGTAATAACTTTACCAGTTAAACTTTGAAGACTTGCAGCTACACCAGCTGCTTGACCAGTAATATAACTTGTACCCATCACTCTTACAGAAGCTTGAGCTGTATGATCCACAGAAATCAATCGTCCAGCACCCCATAAATTGTTGATATTAGCTACTTTTAACGTTCCAAGGGGAATATCAGCATAATCATTATCAGGCATATGTTTATACTCAACTTGATCATTACTATGGTGGATTTCTGGGCTCCAAGCAGCTCGCCCAATGCTATCTCCTCTCTTTACTGTATTTAAAATATCGTTACCCGTTAATGTAACATCACCAATCATTCTTCTAGACTCACGAATCCCCAACAGAGGACCAGAACTAAGAAATACAACATCTTTACACCCTTTAATATATTTCTTAACAACCAAAAAATAACTTTGAGCTTTTTTCCTAAGTTCAATTTCAGCATTAGTCAATGCAACACTATTTAAAGATTCTAAATCTACACTTGGAAGTGTTAAAAAACCTATTGTATCCTGCTTATTTTTAATAAAAACACCTTTCTCCTTCGTTAAATAGGGTATCTTATCTTCTTTTCCTTTTTTAACAGCTACTGTAATTTCACTCATTGAAATATCTCTTGCAGGAAGATTGCCTAACCTAAAAACTAAAGATGCTTGTTGAACAAAGTGATTAGTTTCATCACCCCAATTTGTTTTTAATCCAGCTAAATGAATCAGATTACCATTTCCACTTGTATCAATAAAAGACTTTGCCTTAACCTCAAATAAGCCGTCATCATCACTACAAATTAAACTTTGGATATTTTTTCCTTCTTTTTTCACATTAACTAAGCTAGTATGCAATACTAAATCTGCTTTACTCTTAAGCAACAACTCATCAAAAATAATTTTCATAATCTCAGGATCAAATTTAATTGATACATTTCCTGTTGATGCTGATGGATGTGGCGTAATATCCATACCTGCCTCACTCATTTTTTTTAATACAAGTTGGCCAACACCACCCACTACTTTGTCGGGCTTTTTACCACGTGTATAGAAGCCACAATAAGCAGCTACTTGTGAATTAATTCCTTGTCCACCCAATGCAGACTCACGTTCAATTAAAATGGTTTTTGCTCCAGTTTTAGCGGCTGCTAAAGTGGCTGCTATGCCAGCTGCCCCACCGCCTACTATTGCAACATCATAGCTAACAGATCGATTCATGGGTTATATCTCCCTTCCCAAAGTAATAAACTCGAATATAAGTTAATTCTTACACAAAGTTAAATGAATAAAAGAATGCAAATTCAACATATCAATAAAAGTTTTTTATTAAATCGAAATTATAAACTTGAAGTAGTAAAACAAGCTGGACTCCTTATCAACTCTAGCTTGCTAACTCTCAATAATATTTTTTATTTTCTATAAATACTTTACAATATTATTTTAATTTTTATCTTTTTAATAAGTAAATCCCCGGATGGAGTATACTGATATCATAGCTAATTTAAGTTAGCCCAAAAATTGTTAACTAAATAATATTAATTAAAAACTCACTATGACTCATTCAATAACTAAAAATGCCCTGCGAGCTCTCTTATATGAAGTAGTTACTCAACCTAAGCCTGGTCTAGTTGATCCTGTTAGTTCAGGACCACATTTTGATATGAATATTTATACTTTTATCGACAGCAGTCTTAGCCTAACAAATTATTTTATTTCAGCAGAAAATATTGGTAATACCTTTAATGGTGAAGATCTTACCCAGATGTTTTTTACGCTACGTAAACAAGGCATGAAAGCTGAAAAAGAGATGTTTACTGCAACTAAAGGCGTCAATACTCACAAAGGAGCAATTTTTGCTCTTGGTATTTTTGTTTGTGCTGAAAGCTACTGTCAAAACAAGCACACCGATCTATTCTCAACAATTAGACAAATGTGCGCTGGCCTAGTTGAACATGATCTTAAATTAAATAACCACGCTCAAACAGCTGGCGAAAAAGAATTCCTTTGCTATGGTGCAGGGGGAGCTCGTGAACAGGCCGAAGCTGGTTACCCGATTGTGCGTGATGTTGCATTGCCATTCCTAAAAGAAAGAAGAGGGACTGTGCAAGAACGACTATTAGACACACTAATGAAGATTGCTACTGTAACAATAGATAGTAATTTAATAAAACGGGCTGGTAACTATCACGTTATCGCTAAATTACACAGACAAGCCAATTATTATCTTCAAATTGGCGGTGCTGCAACTAATGCTGGCAGAAACTATTTAGCTAAATTAAATAACCAATTCCTAGCTAAAAATTACAGTCTAGGTGGATGCGCTGATTTACTGATTGTCACCATTTTTGTGGCACTTGAACGAAATTATTTTTAAAAAAGCAATAAAAAAGTTAGCAAAATTTGCTAACTTTTTGTCTATTAAAAATTAACTTAGTGACGCACTATTATCATCTGACTTGATACATTCGCATGCTGAATCGGCAGCAATACGTCCAAAGGTGAAAATATCAGCCAAAGAATTTCCTCCCAAGCGGTTACCAGCATGTAATCCACCTGCAACTTCACCAGCCGCATACAACCCCTTAATAACATGACCAATCTTATCAAGTACCTGAGCACGTAGATTGATTTTTAAACCGCCCATCGTGTGATGAATTGCTGGTTTACGTGGTGTTGCATAAAACGGCGCAACCTCACACTTGAGATTAAAGGCACTCTTACCAAACTCAGGATCTTTACCAGCATCAACATATGAATTATACTTTTTAATCGTATTAACCAAAGTGCCTGGATCCATCCCAGCTTTTTCAGCCAATTCTTCTAAAGTGTTAGCCTTTAGTAAAGTACCTGATTTTACTTGTTCTTCAAGAGATTCTTCAGTCGTGTTGTAAGCTGTTTTCTTAATCGCTTCATCCGCAATTAAGTAAAATAGAGTTCCGTTAGCAATCGCTGCTTTAGCCAAAGTATCCCGTTCCGCAAACTCATTCACAAAACGCTCGCCCTTTTGATTTACCATAATAAAATTTTCTGGAGGTGTTTGAATACCAGTAAATAATTCACCAGTCTTTGGATCAGAAACTGGCATTAACTGAATAAAGCCCATTCCAACCAAATCAGCTCCAGCTTCTTGTCCCAAAGCAATTCCATCACCCGTTATTGCTGGAGAATTAGTCGTTGCAATATCATTATCAATATGCTCCCAATAAGTGTTATACTGTTGGACCATCTTGGTATTTGCTCCAAAACCACCTGAAGTTAAAATTACTTTCCGTGCATGAATAGTTACCGTACTGCCATCGCTTTTTTCAGCAATCACGCCTTTTACTTGACCATTTTCAATAATTAAGTGTGTGGCCCGTGTATCAGTCAAAATCATTGCACCATGCTTTTGCGTCCAATCACCCAAAACACGAATAAATGCATAACCCATCGGCTCAGCTGGCTTATGACCTCTGCGCCACAGCGCGCCTACAGGCATAGTCACTTCATCATAATCAAATTTAACGCCAAGATCCGTTAGCCACTTAACAGAATCCAATGCATTATTAACTAATTCAGTTACTAAAGCGTAGTCACCATGAATTTCATTTCCATCTAGGTCTGTACGCTTACCTCCTAAATAAGTTTGTATTTCGTGAAGCAATACAGAATCAAATAAATAATCTTTCCCTGACTTAATGTATTCGTTAATTTGCTTTTGTAATTTTTTAAAATCATCTTGGTATTCTGGATCAATTTCATCAACTGACATTCCAGCCAACTTTTTCAAACTCTCTTTTTCACCTGATAATGATTTGAACTTACTTTGCCATTCTGGTTCAGCCGCATTCAATGGACCACCAGCACGTGTCGTGTTTCCACCAATTTGCGGATACTTTTCCAGAACAATTACTTCTTTGTCATTTTGAATTGTTCTAGCTGCGGCTGCAAGGCCAGCACCACCAGCACCAATTACAACAATATCAGTATTATATTCCTCATCCTTACTGCCTACAATGCTAGGCTTTATACGATTTCTCCATTCATTCGAATCACCACCAGCTTCATCAATTGCTTGGGCAATTCCGTCAACTACACCATGACTAGAGATAGTCGCTCCACTAACAGCATCAACATTTAAAGTTTGGTTGTCAATAATTTCTTTTGGCAAACGTTTAAAAACTTCATCAGCAACACCTTTGGTTTCACTACTAGAATCAATGGTTATATTTTTAATTTTATCCTTGGAAAGGGTAACCTTCATTGGCATAAAACTCGAACCATAACCTTTTGCTTTTACATCATATGTACCTGGTTTCATTATGCTATATTTCCTCCTTGTTAAATATTTAGCAATTAAATTTTACTAACTTTTTATGACAAGGTGAAATACTTTTATAGTAAGTGAACTATAATAAAAATGTTATTGGAGGACATTATGAAAGACCCAGAAATATTGCTGCATTACATTGATACTCTATTAAAAGAGAGCAACTTTACCAGGGCAGCTCATGAATTATACATTTCTCAACCTTATTTAACTCAGCTAATCAAGCATATTGAGCAAAAGCTTGAAACAAAAATAATTAATCGAGAAACTATTCCTTTTTCCTTAACCGAAGCAGGAATAATTTACTATCACTATCTCGAACAAACCATTGCCAATAACCAAAATTTAGTCAAAAAACTAACGCCATTTGTCTTACCCAACAATGAAGTCATCAGAATTGGTATACTAGAAAGCTTGGGAACGTTCTTATTACCAGAATTGCTACCTAACTTTCTCACAAAGAATCCAAACATTAAAATTCAATTATCAGAAACATATCCCCGAGAAAATGAGACTCGGTTATTAAATGAGCAAATTGACTGTTACATCGGTCAAACTCCAGAGACTTTAAATCATGGACTGGATTTTTATGTCAATGGCGGTGAAAATTACTACGTAATTATTTCTCCCAAATCACCATTTTTCAAAAAGGGACGCTTTATTCTACAACCAAATGAATATAAAATGAAAGACATTTTGCAAGAGCCATTTGTCGTTAGTTCTGCTAATTCTGCTATCCGCCACCAAGTTAATGGAGCATTTCAAAAATTTCACGTGAAACCCAACATTATCTTAGAGAGCAAAAGCATTCTAACCGCAACCAACTTATCAATTAAGGGCGTAGGACTAACAATCTCGGCTGCTAGCATCATTAAGAGGATGGCTCAAACTCCAATTAATCTTCTACCACTAGATAATAATTTAATTCAGATTAAATATTTTCTTGCAGTTAAACATTCTATTAAACAAAATAACGGTCTCAAAAAGTTAATTGATACGTTCAAAAAACTTAAGATTCAGCCAAGTATAAAGTAAATAAGTCTGGTTCAAAAGCTATCAAACAGATATTGTAAATTAAAAACAAAAAAGGAAGGCCTAAACCTTCCTCTTACTTCTTGCTCCGGCTGTCAGACTCGAACTGACGACATCTTGATTAACAGTCAAGCGCTCTACCAACTGAGCTAAGCCGGAATATTAAAAAAGCACGGCAGCTTCCTACCCTCGCAGGCAGTCTCCCACCAACTACTCTCGGCGTTAAGAAGCTTAACTGCTGTGTTCGGCATGGTTACAGGTGTTTCCTTCTTGCTTTTGCCACCGTACTTTCTCT
>NZ_REHJ01000001.1:0-61817 GCF_003692825.1 Lactobacillus sp. ESL0228 | reverse complement strand
TGCGAAATTGACTTCGCTCTTTTGTTTGGGTTTTTATACCCGCACACTTTTGCGAAAACATTGTTCAGTTTTCAAGGTACTACCTGCGCTCCTTTGCTAGGAGCGCTTTTATAATTTATCAGATCTTGTTCTCTTTGTCAAGAACTTTTTTCTGTCCGCTCTCTGCTCTTTCAAGCAGCAACGTTTATCATCTTACTAAATCAGCTTTCCTTTGTCAAGCTTTTCTTTCAAATGTTTTTTGTCCTCTTCGCTTCTGTCTCTTTGACTTTCGCCCGACGACAGTTATTTATATTAGCAACCTTTTTCTTCTTTTGCAAGCTTTTTTTATTATTTTTTTGCTTACTTTGTAAAAAGCTTGTTATTACAACCTTTAGAGAAGATTTGTCCGATATTTAAAGTGGTTATAAGCAATCTAACAATGACTATTACATTTACTGCAATATAAAAATATAATTGTTAAATAATCTTAACCTTTTTCGCATATCTTTGTTACTGTTAACGTTTTATAATACAAATAATACTTCAAGGGAGAAAATCTATATTTTGAAACACAAATTTTTAACGTTATCTGCTGCAGCCCTTCTCGGAGCTTCTATTCTAACACCTGCAGAAGTAAGAGAAGTTAAAGCAGCAACAACTTCAGCAACTAATAGTAACAACATGGAAATGTACAATTTTGTCAGAAACACTTTAAAAAAGCACAATGTGCGGGGAACTGTAACCGTTATTAAAAACGGCATCCCCCAGACAATTAGTTATGGTTATGCATGGTATGGCAAGCGAATTGGTAATGGCGATAGCAATGTTGTTTATCCAACCGCTTCTTTACAAAAAGTAATTACTGGCGCCATGATTGTGCAGCTAATTAACGAAACCAGTAATACTAATAAAGCATTTTCGCAGTACACTAAGATTTCTCGTTGGTATCCCAATTTGAAAAACGCTAATCAAATTTCAGTGGGAAATTTACTTACTCATACATCAGGAATTACAGCTACCGGTACAGAAATTAATCGTGGTCGCAATTATTCCGAAGCTGGAGCAGTAAATTGGGTGGTCAATAATATTAATTCATCTACCTTAGATTCGACCGGTAGTTACCACTACAATAATAGCAATTATATTCTACTTACTGGAATAATCAGGCAAGTAACTGGTCAATCATACGAAGCTAATTTACAAAAAAGAATTATTGATAAGTTAAACTTACAAAATACATATTTATACCAGAATATTCCTAATGACAAAACCGATCCCATTTCTTACTTTTCTAACGGTAGTAAGAATTATCAAAATTCGGCCTATATTAAACGATCGCTGGCTTCGCAAATTCCGGGAGCAGGTAACTTGTTTACCTCTCCTGATGAATACTACAAAATTCAAGTTGGTTTAACCGATGGTACCATTCTTAGTAAGGATGACTTCTATTATCTAACTCATTTAAAGAGTAAAGTAAGCGATTATTCAGGCGGCATGTATTTGCAAAATAACGATTCGCTTAAGTTAGCTTATGGCAGTTTTAATGCAATGCACTTTGGCACTTGGGTTCAACTAACAAGTGACAATCAAAACGGTATTGTTATGTTCTTAAATCAAACCAATGATAATAAAAATGATCAAAAAGATGTCGGCTATGAAATTTTGCAGCATATTAAGCCGAATACCTTTGTTTCGAGATAAAATAAAACAAATTATAACAAAAAAGAAGCTCTTCATTTAGAGCTTCTTTTTATTCGCCAAAGAGCAATTCATACATTTTAATGGGTAGTGGTTGTCTTAGTACTAAATCCATCCCAACAACTGGTTTCTTTTTTGGTCCAAGCAGTTCTTCTTTAATAGTATCTCTTTGAATGTCGACTTGTCCCAAATAGAAAAATTGTTTGCCAACTGCATTACTGCTTTTAACAAATAAATGTAATTTCATTTTTGAAGTATTAAGCAAACGATTTACTTCCGCTGAATCTAAATGCCTCGGAGTTCTTGTATACCACCTCAAGCTACGGCCATTTTCTAATGTATTATTATAGAGTGCACTTCTTTTATGTGCTGCATCATTTTTATAAGTAATAAATATTGGTGTTTCATCTTTATCAACTCGATAACCATACATCGGTGCTGACACATCTTTAGACCAATTTAACAAACGGCAAACATCTTTACGATCGTATTGCTGGTAAAGGGTAAACTGCTGTTCTGGATTATAACTTTTGCTTAACGCCAATCCTGTATCAATTGCATCCTTAAACAGTTTTTTAAAAGTTAAGTTTTCGTGCAATTGTTGTTGCAGCTTGGGTGTAAGTGCGTATGAAAATAAATCCGGTTGTTCAATCAATGCTTGGCCGCCATACAATACTTTTTTAGTAGTCTTACCCTGCTTAATATCAAAAAAAGTTAATGATAAAATTGCCATTACCGAGTTTAAAACCGCCTCATTGACATATGCGCCATTTCGACTTAAAGACTGTTCAAATTCAACTTGACTAATTTGCCGTCTTTCAAGAAGCTCTTGTAGCAATAACAATTCATGTGGTCTTTTACCATTTAACAATTCTTTAGTTACAAAAGATAAAATCGCATTTTCTGACCTATTCAATATAATGGACTCACCCATTTTAGTTAAAAAGGAACCATAATTTGCCAATTGATGATTATTAGCAAAAACAATTGGGGAAGTAGAACCATATCGATAGAAGTCTAACAATAGTGGTGGACGTCCAATCTTTTCCTTCAATTGTTGATAAGATTGCCGCAATTCTTTAATACTATCAAGCTTAATTTTATCAAGTGATTCCAAAATTTTATTAGAAGCAATTTGGCTGAAATTAATAGTTGAAACATCAATTAGTCCTGGTAGTGTACTCTCTTTACGAATCTTATCCCGATCTCGACTAAAATCTTGATTTAAAGCAATGGGTATTAAATAGTTATTTTTATAGTTACCGATAAAATCAATTACCGTAACATAATCTTTGCCAGGATATTTGCGCAATCCTCGACCTAACTGTTGAATGAAAACAATACTAGACTGTGTATTCCGCAACATCACAATTTGGTTCAGCGCCGGAATATCAATTCCTTCATTAAAAAGATCAACTGTAATGATATATTCGATTTCTCCCTGCTCCAACTTCTTAACTACTTCTGCACGTCGTGTTTCGTTATCAGTATTAGTTAGGGCAATTGCTGGATGCTTTTTTTCGGAAAAAATTCGTGCTAATTCTCGAGCCTCGTCCTGACGGCTACAAAATACTAGTCCTTTGGCACTATCACCACAATAACCGTAATAATTAAGTTGGTCTAATATATAAGTAACTCGCTTAGGTGCAAGTAATCGGCTAAGATTAGCAGTTTCATTAATGGTTTCACCATCTTGTTCATAATCAGCAACACCAACATAATGAAATGGTGTCAGCATTTTCTCTTCAAGGGCCCCACGTAGACGAATTTCATACGCTAAATTATAATCAAAAAGTTGATAAACATCTTTATCATCCATTCGCTCTGGTGTAGCTGTCATTCCCAACCAAAATTGCGGTTTAAATTTAGCAAGAATCCGTTGATAGCTCGGAGCAGCAGCCCGATGAGCTTCATCAATTAAAATATAATCAAACTCATTATCATCAAGTTTAGCTAACATTTCTGGTCGACTTAACGTTTGTATGGTTGCAAATATATACCGGCACTCTAATTGTTGCTTGTGCCCAGTTAACAAACCAAAATCACGATAATCGCCACCTATTATTTGATAAAAACTTGCTAAAGCCTTTTGAGCAATCTGCTCTCGATGAACCACATACAAAAATTTGCGTGGCTTAAAAGCTTTTACTGCAAAAGCTCCAAGATAAGTTTTTCCTGTTCCTGTTGCCGACACAATGAGTCCGCGTTTTTGACCACTTTTAATCAAATTCCGCAATTCTTCTAGTGCATCTTTCTGCATTTGATTTGGCTCAATAGAATTGTCAGAGTGGGATGATTCATTTAAAGGAACTGTCGGCTTTTTCCAATTCCGTTCATAATTCTCCACCCACCTAGTAGTTAATGGGTAACTATTTTTACATAATTCTTTAACTTCGTCAGCAATCTGTTTGGTCAAAGCTGCGTTATTCTTAGAACTGAGTTTTAAAGCCCATTCATAATTACTCAACATGGCTGATCTAGTGAAATTAGCACTACCAATTACAATTGTTTGCCAACTTTCATGTTCAAAGAAATATCCCTTAGCATGAAAATCTTTTTGAGCAATTTTGACAGTTAAATTCTTAATTTTTAACAATTCTCGGAAAACTTGAGGATTATTAAAAGCTAAATAATCTCCAGTAATTAAAGTTCCCGAAATATTTTCACATGCCAAATCAGCCATGATAGCTTTAAATGGTACCAGCATATCTTGTGTAATAAATGCAACCGCCCAAGTAAAACTACGACAATGTAGCAATTCCGAACGCAAAGTTAGCCATATCTTATCATTTGGGGTGTTTTGTAATAGTTTAGGATTTAACAATTCATGTCCAGGATAAGCTGAATCGTATAAGCCGTTAAGAATTGCATCCTGTAATGGATTATTCATTTTATTTATCACCTCAAAATAAATTTTACATAAAAGAAAAAGAAACCCAACTATTTTGGATTTCTCCGTCATAATTACCACCAAATTATATAGTAATCTCTAACAAAATTGGGCAATGATCAGCACGCGCCCCAGTCGCCATCATTTCTGAACGTTTTACCAAGTTAGCAATTCGATTACTAGTTAACCAATAATCAATTCTCCAACCTGAATTATTAATTTTAGCCGTCTTAATTCTTTGCGCCCACCAAGAATAAACTCCTTCAATGTTACCATTAACTTTTCTAAACGTATCAGTAAACCCAGCTTGAAGCAACTTAGAAAAACCAATCCGTTCTTCATCGGTAAAACCAGCTGAATGATGATTGTTATCAGGATGTTTAAGATCTATTTCTTCGTGTGCACAGTTATAGTCTCCACTAGCCAGTACTGGCTTTTGCTGATCCAATTTAGCTAAATATTTACGATAGCGATCATCCCAAATTTGGCGCTCATCTAGTCGCTTCAAACCACTGCCAGAGTTAGGTGTATAAACTTGCGTAACAAAATAGTTGGGGAATTCTAACGTAATAATTCTACCTTCATTATCCATTGGTTCGGGAGCTCCAATAACTGGGAACGAAACCACTGGATTTAGATCCTTTTTATACAAAAACATTGTTCCAGCATAACTTT
Organism: Lactobacillus sp. ESL0228; assembly: GCF_003692825.1. Lineage (NCBI taxonomy): Bacteria > Bacillati > Bacillota > Bacilli > Lactobacillales > Lactobacillaceae > Lactobacillus > Lactobacillus sp. ESL0228. Next base: position 56,575 of record NZ_REHJ01000001.1, on the reverse strand, counting down.
TACGGGCTGGTTCTTCTGCTGAACGCCAAACTAAATCATATTGCGGAAATTCTGTTGTCAAAATATCGAGATGTTTCTTTGTCGGTCCAGTTGCCCGCAATTTTGTCTCCTGAATTGCAATAACATCAGCCTTCTGATTACGAATCGCCTTTAGCACTTGACGTGTCTCTTCTGCCCTTGAAGACGTACCGGTTAAAGCTGCATTAAGTGAATCAATATTCCATGAAATTAAAATCATTTTTTTCTCCTTTTATTTGTTATTTTTTATTATAGCGGTTTTTACAAATGTCTTATACATTAACACTCATGCAAAAAGATGTTCACTTTTTCACTACCACAATTCAAAAATATTGTTATTTGTTTATTTATCTAGTAATCTTGTATAAAACAATTGTAAGCGATTACTTAATTTGATGGATTTTATAAAAGTAAACAAATTCACAATTAATGCTTTTCAAATCCGATTTTACAAGTGTATAATAGCACAAGAGACAATAATAATTATTATCTATGGAGGTTAGATTTTATGACTAAAATTTATGCTTACGCAATTCGTAAGGATGAGGAGCCCTTTGTACACGAATGGAAAGATGCCCATCCTGAAATTGATGTTGATTTCACTGACCAACTATTAACTCCAGAAACTGCAGAATTAGCTAAAGGTGCTGATGGTGTTGTTACCTATCAACAATTAGACTATAAAGCAGATACAATTGAAGCTCTTGACAAATTAGGAATCCATAACTGGTCTATTCGTAACGTTGGTATTGATAATATTGACTTGAAGAAAGCTAAAGAATTAGGTTTCAAGTTAACAAATGTTCCGGTTTATTCTCCTGATGCGATTGCAGAACATGCAGCCATTCAAGCTGCCAGAGTCTTACGTCAAGACAAAGCTATGGACGAAAAAATTGCAAAACATGATTTTCGTTGGGCACCTACTATTGGCCGTGAAGTACGTGATCAAACAGTCGGAGTTATTGGTACTGGTCATATCGGACAAGTATTTATGAAAATAATGGAAGGATTCGGTGCTAAAGTTATCGCTTATGATATCTTTAAAAATCCAGAATTGGAAAAGAAAGGCTACTATGTTGATAATTTAGATGACCTCTACGCACAAGCCGATGTTATTTCATTACATGTGCCTGACGTTCCAGAAAACATCCACATGATTAATGATGATTCTATTAAGAAAATGAAAGATGATGTTGTTATTGTCAATGTTTCTAGAGGACCATTAGTTGATACTGATGCAATTGTTCGCGGATTAGACTCTGGTAAAATCTTTGGTTTCGTAATGGATACTTATGAAAATGAAGTTGGGATCTTTAACAACGATTTCAGTACTAAAGAATTGCCAGATAAACGCTTGGCTGACTTAATCGCTCGTCCAAATGTCTTGGTAACTCCTCATACTGCCTTTTACACTACTCATGCTGTTCGTAACATGGTTATTAATTCTTTTGATAATAACTTAAAGCTGATTAAAGGCGAAAAACCTGATACTCCAGTTGACTTAACCAAAGAATTTTAATCTTTCAACTTATTCCAATTCTTAAATACATATATTGACTTACTCAAAAAGCTGGTAGGCCATTTACCAGTTTAAAAAGGACCAAATGTTTTAATCAAAGCATTTGATCCTTATTTGTTTCATTAAATAATTGTTTCACATGAAACGTCTTCTAGTTCATCGATGCATTAATTGCTGCGATTAATGCTCCACGGAATCCCTTTTCTTCAAGTTTATTTACACCCTTAATTGTTGAACCCCCTGGTGTTGTTACTTCGTCCTTCAATTCTTCAGGTAATTTTTGACTAGTCAGTGCCAGTTTTGCTGTTCCCAAAAGCATCTTTTCAATAATTCGATATGACTCTGACCGCTTAACCCCATTTTCAACGGCAGCATCACTGAGCGCCTCAATTAAAAGATCAATATACGCAGGGGTACAACCAGCAATAGTACCATAGATGCCTAATAATTTCTCTGGAACAATATACACATCTCCTAAACTAGTAAACAAGGTCTTAACCTTAGTAATTACTTCTTCTGACTCATCTTCTTTAAAACTAATTACAGTGATTCCTTCACCTAATTGAACGGGTGTATTGGGTACTACTTTTACAAAAGAACTGTTACCTGATAGCTTCTGATTAATTTTTAATAAGTCTCCTCCGCCAGTTGAAATAATAATACCGCGATATACTTGACTCAGTTTCATAAAAATCTTTTCATTAGCTGGACTTCCAACAGCTACAATAACAGCATCACAATTTATGAATTCTGAATAATTTTTAATTAACTGTAATTTTAATTTGTCAGCAACTGTTTGGGCCGACTTATGGCCACCATCATAAACAAAAATATCTGTATTTACCATATCGGCATTAAGTAGCCCCAAAATTATTGCTTTTCCAATTTTACCTGTTCCAATAAATCCTATTTTCATTCTTATCATCCTTAATTTAGTCACTTTATTGTTAAATTTTAAACATAATAAACATCAACCATGGTATAACTACTTTCTCAAATTAATCATCTCTGTGACAGATTTGTTTTAAGAATCTTAACTAGTTGTGGGTAAGTCGTTACTTCCACCAATGGTTGCAAATTCAGAGTGTTTTTTCGGTGGCGGTGGTTATACCAAATACAATCAAAGCCATAATTTTTAGCACCCAAAATATCTGATTGTAATCCATCCCCAAAAAAGATAGTTTCATCGGCACTAATTTCAGTTAAACCAAAAAAATAATCAAAAATCTTCGGATCTGGTTTTGAAAAACCTGCTTCTTCTGAGGTAACAATTAAAGAAAAGTAGTCTTTGATTTTTGCTAGTTCTAGCCGATGAGATTGCATATATGTTTCACCATTACTCAAGATGGTTAATTTATAACCATTCTTCTTAGCAAAGTCCAACGTATTTTTAACTCCAGGCAATAATTTATGTGTTTCACTAAAATAAGAACGATATTCATTCATAATGGCATTACCATCAATCTCAATATTAAGATTATCCCGAATAAAATTACTAAAAACCATCTCACTAAGTTGATTATAAGTAATCTTACCTCGTTCAAGTTGTCGCCATAACCCCTGATTGTAAGTATTGTATCGTCTTTGTAAATCAGCTGTTAAATGCCAATGATGAGCACTAAAAAGGCTGTGCAAAGCAAAATTTTCGGTAGAAGCAAAATCTATTAAAGTATCATCAATATCAAAAATTATTTGTTTAAAGTGCAAGTGTGCTCCTCCGTCAGTATTTTTCTTTCTCTAAGTTGAAAATCTATTATATCATGTCATAATAACTATTAATGATTATTTAAGATTAAGCTTTAAAACTAAATTTAAACAAAAAAAGACTATAATATTATTTAACTTATTAACAAAGGTGATTAGGAATGATTACACTTTTATTAATATTTTGCTTGATTGGACTATTTAGCAAAATTGGTATCGGAATTTTTAAGATACTATTTTTCTTATTAACATGCGCTATTGTTTTTATCTTTTTTGTCCATTTTCTTATACCTCTTATTTTATTGGGAAGTGCTCTCTTCGTATTATTCAGCTTAGTTCGTCATTAATTTTGCTCCTGATAACTTGTGAACACAGCAGATTTAAATTAATCTGTTGTGTTTTTCTATACATTTAATTCTATATAATTTTTTATACTTCATTAAGCTTACTCCCACATAAAAAACTTTTCGAAAAGTAATAAATATTTTTGTTAAACCACAACATGTTGTGGTATATTTTAATAAGAACCATATATAATGTATGTGTGAAACAAATTATTATTTTAGGAGTAACTTTGAATATGAAAAAACCTATAATAACTTTAGATAAGTCCTATATTAAGCAAGTGAAACAAAATATTAGACCACATTGGGGAGAATTGGGTTGGGTAACTTACAAAAGAACCTATGCTCGTTGGCTTCCAGAACAAAATCGCTCTGAGAATTGGGATGAAACTGTTAAACGTGTTATCGAAGGGAATATCAATTTAGATCCACGTTTAAGAAACTCACCTACACACGAAATTATTTCCCAGCTCACTGACGAAGCCAAGAAACTATTCAAGTTAGTTTATGGCCTAGCCGCAACTCCTTCTGGACGGAACTTATGGATTTCTGGAACAGATTATCAAAAACGCAATGGTGATTCATTAAATAATTGTTGGTTTATTGCTATCCGTCCGCAAAATTATGGAAACAGCCATATTTCTCCTTGCTATTTAAATCCTGAACAAAAAGCCGTTTCAATGCCATTTTCTTTTCTATTTGATCAACTTATGAAAGGAGGTGGTGTAGGTTTTTCTGTAGTTAAGAGTAATATCAGCCAAATACCTCTAGTCGATAACAAAATCGATTTAACAATTGTGATCGCTAAGAGTAGTAATTCATATAATGATTCAATCAAATTAGGTGCAACTGACAAAGAAGAATGGATCAGGAAAAGTAAGGATACTGGCGATTATCTTTACTATTCTTTACCTGACACTCGAGAAGGCTGGGTTCTTGCTCAAGCTCGATTAATTGATATGCATTTCAAACAAACAAATCCTGAAAAAGAAACCAAACTAGTGCTAGATATAAGCAATATTCGTCCTTACGGTGCTAAAATCCATGGCTTTGGCGGTACTGCTTCCGGTCCAATGCCATTAGTCGAAATGCTATTTGATATTAATCAAATCCTTAACGATCGCTTAAACAGTCACCTTACTTCCGTTGATACTACTGATATTTGTAATCTAATTGGAAAAGCAGTCGTGGCAGGTAATGTTAGACGATCTGCAGAACTAGCACTAGGTTCCAATGATGATCAATCCTTTATAACAATGAAACAAGATCAAAATAAACTTTACCATCATCGTTGGGCTTCAAATAATAGCGTCGCAATCGACTCACACTTTATCAATTATGAACCAATTGCAAATGGAATTAAAGAGAATGGTGAGCCTGGGATAGTTAATTTAGATTTATCTCGTAATTATGGTCGAATTATTGACGGCTATCAAAAATCTATTGACAATGATGTCGAAGGTACTAATCCATGTGGTGAAATATCTCTAGCAAATGGTGAACCTTGCAACTTATTCGAAGTTTTTCCCTATATCGCTGAAGAGCAAGGTTGGAATTTAACTGAAGTTTTTAACCTAGCTGCACGTTATGCCAAACGTGTTACTTTCAGCGAATATGATTGGGAAATATCTAGAAAAATTATTCATCAAAATCGCCGAATTGGTGTTTCAATGTCTGGTATTCAGGACTGGTTGTTAAACGATTTAGGTCATCGAGTAGTCACAGGTTTCAAAGATGATATCGACAAAGAAACAGGTGAAAAAATTAAAGAACCTATTTACGATCCAAAAGGAATCAAAATGGTTTCTGAAGCCTATCAAGCAGTTGTTGACGCAGATAAAAAATATAGTAAAACCCTAGGGTGTAACCTTTCAATTAAACATACAACTGTTAAGCCCTCAGGAACAGTTGCAAAACTTGCTGGTGTATCTGAAGGAATGCACTTCCATTATGCTGGTTATTTAATTCAACGGATCCGGTTTCAGGCTTCAGACCCATTGCTCAAGGCTTTAGATGCTTGTGGCTATTACTCAGAACCTGATATTTATACACAAAATACGATTTGTGTTGAATTTCCTCTTCGAGCAGCACATGCAGATAGCAAGAACTTTGCATCTGCTGGAACGATTTCAATTGCTGAACAATTTGCCACCCAAGCTTTTTTGCAAACATATTGGTCAGACAATGCTGTTAGTTGCACAATTACTTTTCAACATGATGAAAGTGAACAAATTACACAGTTGTTTAAACAATATCGCCATATTATCAAGTCTACTTCACTTTTACCTTATTATGGTGGATCATTAAAACAAGCACCCAAAGAGCCAATTGATAAGGAAACTTATGAAAAAAGAAAAGCAACAATTATTGCTGATATTGCCTCTGTTTTTGCTCAGCAAAACAATGATCAAAAAGACATGGAATTAATTGACCAATCTGATTGTGACGCAGGTGCATGCCCCGTCAAATAAATTTTAAACAAATTAAGAATAGGAGTTTTGGAATAATGAGAAAAAACAAATTAACTATAATCGCTGGAATGGCTACTATCTTTACTTTTTTGCTAACAAGTGAACAGAATACTCAAGAAGTAGCTGCTAAAAGAACCAATAATTATACAGTCACCTATACTTTGAATCGCAGTGGTAAGAATCTCAAAAAAAAGAGTATTAAAGTTGCAAAAAAGGCCACTGTGATGACTGGATTAAAAAAAGCTTGGCGTGTTGAAAGTACCAACGGTTTCGTCACCGCAATTGATGGTAAGAAACAGAATCCTGCAAAAAAAATTTATTGGACTTATACAATTAATGGAAAATTTGCTAATAAGGGAGTTACACAACAAAGAGTTGCCAACCACGACAAAATCAAATTTACTTTGGCCAAAATTGGCTGATGAACACTTCAACCAAAAAGATTGCTCTCCTGGCAATCTTAACTGCTATGTGTGTGGTATTAAGAATTTTCAAAGTTGTCCCTATACCAAATGTTCAACCAGTTACTGCAATTTTAATGATTGTTACTCTAAATCTTAATATCAGTTTTGGGATAGTTTTAGCAATTTTGACTATGGTAATTTCCAATATTTACTTAGGCTTTGGCATATGGACAATTCCTCAAATTTTAGCTTATAGCGGTTGTATTTTAACCATTGCATTTTTTAATAAATTCTTACACCTCAAACAGCATTTTATTTTTCAACTAATTTTGGTGACTTTTTTGGGTTGGGAATATGGCTTTTTGGTCGATCTAGGAATGTCAATTTTCGGTGGTATTTCTTCATTCTTAGCTTACTGGGCTGGAAGCCTTACCTTTGATACTTATCACGCCATAGGAAATTTTGCCTTTTATCTTATTCTTTATCAACCTCTAAATATTGCACTTAATCATTATAAGCGGAGAATATCATGACTTTAAATATTTATACAAAAGTTGGCGATCATGGCCTAACAAAACAAGTTACTGGAAAAATGGTTCCTAAATATGATCTACAAATTGAAACTATTGGTGATATTGATGAATTACAGTCTTATCTTGGTGTAGTAATTGCGAATTTATCGCCAAACTGTAGTAAATTATTAATTGTATTACAAAATTTACAACGTGATCTTTACTTGCTTGAAGGTGATATTGTTGTCAAGGGACGAAATGAAATCACTAAAGAAAAAGTAATTCAGCTCGAGCAAAAAATTGATAAAATAACTGCTGCACTCCCCTCAATGACAGAATTTATTTTACCTAGCGGCTGCATGACAGCAGCAAACATACATTACGCTCGCACAATTGCTAGACGTGCAGAACGAGCTATGGTTAAGTTGAATATCAAAAAACAAAAGTTACCCTTAACATGTCTACAGTATATTAACCGCTTATCAGACTACTTATTTATCCTAGCGCGTTATGCTAATGTACTAGACGGAGTTAAAGACGTTAATAGCAAGTATTAGTATTTTAATATATATAGACGGAACAACTTAAAATAGCTGTTCCGTCTTTCGATTTGTTTACTTCCACCAAAGTTTAATCAGGCCCTGTGTTCCTAAATCGCCTAAATGTTTTTTATCTACTAAAATCTCATACAACTTTTTTGCTTCTGCTGTTGCTGGCAGATTTATATTCATTTCTTCAGCAGTTTCCAATGCAATCCGCAAATCCTTTAGAAAGTGCTTACTAAAAAATCCCGGTGTATAATCTTTTTTAAGAATTCTGGGTCCGTAATTTGTTAAACTCCAATTAGCTGCACTTCCTCCACCAAGTGTTTTAAGAACTGCTTCTAAATCTAACCCAGCCTTTTGAGCATAAACCAAACATTCAGTCATTCCCGTCATTGTACCCGCAATCATAATTTGATTAGCCATTTTAGTGTTTTGACCTGAGCCTGGTAAACCAAAATAGTGTATCTGTTTGCCAAAATCCTTAAAAATGGGGTTCAATTCTTTATATGCGTCTTTACTACCCCCAACCATAATTGTTAATGTTCCATTCTTTGCACCAAGATCACCTCCAGATACTGGAGCATCTAAGACAAGAGCTCCTTTTTTATTACCAGTAGCAGCAATTTTTTGAGCCAGTTGAGGTTTAGAGGTTGTCATATCGACAAGATATTTTTTATTTACCGATGCAGATAAGATCCCATTCTTACCAAAATAAACTTTCTCGACATCACTTGGAAATCCTACCATTGTAAAAACTAAGTCTACTGCTTCAGTCACTTCTTGTGGAGTTGTGCACCATATCGCACCACGCGAAATCAAATTATTCGCTTTACTTTTTGTCCGGTTATAAACATAGAGTTGGTGCCCTGCTTGTATTAGATGCAAACAGATTGCATTCCCCATCACACCTGTTCCAATGAAACCAATCTTCATCATCTTCAGCTCCTTTTTTATTTTGATAAACTTGTCACTTATTCTCCTTGATTATAGCTCAAAAAACATCAAGTATTTTACTAGATAAAATATTTTTGTTGACTTCGTCCTTACCTTAGGTACTACAATTAGTCTTATAATTTGATACACTAATATCAGTTTTGCATGTTAGAAACCAATATCCTAAATAAACTAACATTACTAAAACTTATTAATGCTATCAAAATAAAGTATTTTATACTTTATACTATCAAACCTATAATAGTTATATTACTAGGAGGTATTAATCATGAATAATCATAATGATTACTTATTAAGAAAAATTTCTAGTCCGCAAGACTTAAAAAATTTAAGCATAAGTGAAATGGAACAATTAGCTGAAGAAATCCGAACACTAGTCTTAGAAAAAGATGCTGCAGAAGGCGGGCACCTGGGACCAGATTTAGGAATAGTAGAAGCAACTATTGCCTACCACTATGTTTTCAATGCACCCACAGATAAGATTGTTTGGGATGTTTCACATCAAACATATCCACATAAAATGTTAACCGGACGTGCTCAAGCATGGCTAGACCCAGAACACTATAAGGACGTTACTCCATATTCTAATCCAGATGAAAGTCCCTATGATTACTATTCAATTGGACATACATCCACATCCATTGCTTTAGCAACAGGTATGGCCAAAGCACGAGATCTCATGGGCGGTCATGAAAACATTATGGCTTTAATTGGTGATGGCTCAATGACAGGGGGTTTAGCCTTTGAAGGATTAAACAATGCTGCAATCGAAAAGCACAATTTAGTTATTGTGGTTAATGATAACCAGTGGTCGATTGATCAAAATGTAGGTGGGCTCGTCACTGCCCTAGCTAAGTTAAGAAATTCGAATGGTCAAGCTAAAGAAAATCCATTTACAGCAATGGGTTTTGATTACCGTTATGTTCAAAATGGTAATGATCTCTCAGATATGATTGCTGCTTTCAAGGCCGTAAAAGATGTCGATCATCCAATTCTTTTACACATTAATACAACAAAAGGCAAAGGATACGAACCCGCTCTTAAGGATGAGGAAGCTCACCACTGGGTTGTACCATTTGATTTAGCTACTGATCAACCAACTACACCTGTTTTAGACAAGCCGACTGCAAAAACAATAGCCCTTGACGTTCTTAAAGAAGAAATACAAATGGGGCAAAAAATCATGGCGATCAATGCAGCAATTCCAGGAGTGTTTAATCTTGATCAATTTAAGCATGATTATCCTGATAATTACACCGACGTTGGTATAGCGGAGCAAGAATCTGTTGCTTTTGCAGCTGGTTTTGCCAAAGAAGGAGGAATTCCTGTATTATTTGAAAATTCGACTTTTTTACAACGAGCTTTTGATCAACTATCTCACGATGTCGCAGCAAATAATTTGCCAGTAGTAATGATGGTTGCTGGTGGTGGATTGTCGAGTGAATCAAAAACACATTTGGGTATATTTGATCAAGTAATGATTTCTAATCTGCCTAATTGGATTTATCTTGCACCAACCTCTTTAGCAGAAGAACGTGCAATGCTGCAATGGGCAATTAAACAAAGACAGCATCCTGTAGCTATTAAAATGCCCACACTTAGTGTTCCTACTGATAGCGCTACACAAATTGAAACAGATTATGACCAGATTCAATATCAAATTCAACCAGGTAAAAATATAGCAATCCTAGCCTTAGGTGATTTTTATTCTTTAGGTGAAAATCTTGCTCAAAAATTGGGTGCCACTCTTGTAAATCCGATTTCAGCTAATATCCTTGATAAGCAATCCCTAGATAAATTAGCACAGAATCACCAAGTTATTATTACTCTTGAAAATAACATACTTGATGGTGGTTTTGGTCAAAAAGTCGCTTCCTACCTAGGTAAGCAAAATATTAAGGTTTTGAATTATGGACAAAAACGGATTTATACTGACCAAACACCACTTGCTCAAATCTACCGAGATAATCATTTAACTGTTGAACAAATTACTGATGACCTAAAGGCACTTTAACTTATCAGCTATTATGGAGGAACAAACATGAAGAAAAGCAAAACAACTTTTATTAGTCTTGCTTTAATAATTATTCTTATTTTTTCCGGATTTCTTTTTTACAATTTCCTCCAAGAAAAAGACGCTAGCAGTCAAATTGCAACACCTACCATCTTTTTCCATGGTTGGGGAAGTAGTTATCATGCCGAAGAAAATATGGTCAGATATGCGCAGGAACATGGATGGACTAATTCAATTATTAGAGCAGATGTCAGTCCCAACGGACACGTTACCTTGATTGGTACTATTAAAAAAAGTGCTAAAAATCCAATTGTTGAAGCCAACTTACTTAACAACCGAAGTGTAAGCTCAAAGACAACTAATCAAGAAATTGCCTTAAGCAAAAGCAGCAGTTATGTTAAAGACGTTATCATTGCCTTACAAAAAAAATATCATTTCAAAAAAATCAACTTAGTAGGACATTCAATGGGAAATTTACAAATCGCTTACTACCTTCGAGATAATGCTGACAATTCTAAACTTCCCGTATTAAACAAACAGGTATCAATTGCTGGGCACTATAATGGCTATATTGGTGAAAGCGGAGCTCCTACACACACCCAATTAAATCATAATGGTTCACCCAAAGTAATGGATACTGGTTACCGTGGTCTTTTAAGCCTACGACACAAATTTCCTAAAAATGCCCGAGTATTAAATATTTATGGTAATGCCGGACATGGTAGTGATGGCTCGGTTGAAGTTAACTCAGCACGTTCATATCGTTATTTAGTTATCCCACGGGTACGATCATACCAAGAAAAAGAAATTGTCGGTTCACAAGCTCAACACAGTAAACTACACGAAAATAATCTAGTTAATCAACTTTTAGTTAATTTCCTATGGTCAAAGTAAACAAAATTATTCCATCCAGCTATGGAATAAATAGCCTGTCATCATTATTTGATTACAGGTTATTTTTGTAATTATACTTATTTGTTATTATTTAATAAATATGATAACTAAATTATATTTATAATTAGGAACGGAGTGAATATCAAGATGGAATTACGCGTTTTAAATTATTTTGTAGCGGTAGCCCAAGAGTCCAACATGACCCATGCAGCCAAAAAGCTACTAATCTCTCAGCCCGCTCTATCAAGGCAAATAGCTGAATTAGAACAAGAACTTGGCGTTAAATTATTTAATCGTAATAACCGGCGACTAACTTTAACCCCAGCTGGACAATACCTATTGGGACAAGCAAAGGAAATTCTGGCATTAACTGCCAAAACTAAAAGCAATTTAACCGCATCAGCTTTTATCGGTGGCGATCTAACAATTGCTGCCGGTGAAAGTTGGGGAATGCAGCGCATTATGAATATTATTGGCGGAATTATTACAGATTACCCTTCTGTCAAAATCAACCTGCTAAGCGGAGATTACAGCTATGCTGAATGCAAACTTAATAATGGTACTGCTGATTTTGCAATTATTATTGGTGATATTCCCTTAACTAACTATGCTTCTCTAACCTTACCTGAAAAAGATACCTGGGGCATTTTAATGGCTAATAATGATCCTTTAACTCAAAAAGCTGAGATTATGCCACAAGACCTGATTGGTCGTTCAATTCTAAACTCACAGCAATCCCAAAGTTTACAAATTTTTCAAAATTGGCTAGGTAATTACAATAATTGCGTCAATTTTATCGGTACCTATAATTTGATTTTTAACGGTACGTTGCTAGTTAAAAATCATGCAGCAATCATGTTTGCACTAGATAATTTGGTAAGTACAGATCCTAGTTCTGGCTTAACTTTTAGAAAACTATCACCTCAGCTGCACCAAAGGATCAAAATTGTTTGGAAGAGAGAAATCAATCTTTCACCTGTCGCAGAATTATTTTTAAAACGACTGAAGAAATCGATTTTTAATGTGTAAATTATATTCGACTGCATTTATTAACAATGAATAATAGAAATTTACTATAGTTAATAAATGACCTTAATTTTAAATATACAACAGAGTTTAAATATGACTAAAAATATTGAAGAACAATTTAATGAATTAATTACACCTTTTTATACTGATATAAATAATCATTGCAACAAGCATTTAAATAACGATCGAATGCTAATTCCAATTATTGCCAGCATTACCCAAGGAGTAACTGTCTCACTAGCAGAACAAATTGAAAAAGCATTAGCATCCAATATTGCGCCAGAAATTATCTTGGAAATGGTTTATCAACTAACTCCTATTATGGGTCAATTAAAAGTTGAACAGGCATTAAAAATAATCAAAAAAGTTTTTACCCAACACCAAATCAATCTTACTGAACCTCAAGCTAATTCAGATTCAAACTTTGGTGCTAAAACTCAAGCGCAAATTTATGGTACTGAAATTAAGAATCTACTTCAAGATTTGCCAGATGAAGCCGGTAATTTTATACCTCAAGCTTTAACCAATCACTTCTTCAATGATTTTTATAATCGAGGTATCTTGTCGGTTCGTGACCGTGAACGCTATGAATTATTGGCACTAATTACATTAAATGTCGAGTTTCAAATTAAGACTCATGCCCGTGGGAGCCTAAAGGCAGGCAATAATGAAAGTGAATTGATATGGTCGGTTATTCAACTTTTACCAGACATTGGTTTTCCTTTTGTCATTAATAGCGTACAAATTATTCATCAAGCGGCTAAGGAACTAACAGCTTAATGATTGCCAAAAAAGCATTTTAATAAAATTTATAAAAGTGGGTTAATTTCTTTGCTATCATAAATATCTATTCTCATAATGATAGTGAAAAATACCTGGTAGCTACACTTGAAAATTTTTATTTCGTCATCAGATAGTCGCAGCAACGAAATCTTTGATACACTTTTTCGTGTCGTATATTTTCCAAGAAACAAAACTTTACAAGTTGATTTATTTAATCAAGACAAAAAAGTTCATATTATCTATGAACTTTTTTGTTATATATTTTGACTATTTAATTGTTTCTTGACGCAACTTAGTTTCTTTAATTGCAGTATAGAGAAGAAAAATAATTGCTATGATTGAAGCACCATACAACACTGTATTGCTGGCAATCCATCCAAATTTAGTAACTAAAGCACCAATTAATGCCGTGGCCAGTGTTTCACCAAAAATATACTGAAAGAAGCCCATAAATCCGGTTGATGCACCAACAGCAAACTTAGGCACGACCTCATTAATCATTAGGCCAACTAAGGTTAATGGTGCATAAATTAAATTGCCCATCAATATTAATGCAATAATAATCATCGTGTGATCCATACTAAAAAAATATACTGTAAGACAAATTAATGTACCAATCACACAGGCGATGGAAACTAATGCTCGTCTACCCTTTAATGCATCAGAAATGGCACCAATAATGATTACTCCCGGTACAGAAGCTAATTCAAAAATTCCGATAATCCACTTGGCTGAGGCAGGATCAAAGCCTTTATTCTGAACCAAATAAGACGGAATCCAACTTTGAATCCCATAACGTACCAAATAAAGTGACATAGAGGTTAACGTCACTGCCCATACCAGTTTGTTTTTTAAAATATATTTTACAAAAATCTGACTAACACTTAAATTGGTTTGATCAGTTGTCAGAACTTGACCATTATCTAAAATAACTTTATCACCTGTATAGGTCGCAATATCAGGTAAGCCAACAACTTTAGGTCTATCAGCACCCAAAACTAAAATCAAAATACAGATAACAAATGAAATGGCAGATGCAGTATAAAAAACAGCTGAAATTGAACCAGAAAAAAGAAAGACTGCTAACTGTACAATTGCAACACAGATAAATGATCCAGCATTGTGTGCAGAGGACCAAATCGAATACATTGTGCCACGCATGCGTGGTCCCCACCAAAGCTGAATCATTTTTTGACAGGCTGCTGCACCCATTCCTTGAGTAATAGCCATTAAAAACATTAAAAACATCATTAGGTACAAATTCTGTGTTGATCCTAAAAAGATATTCAAAATAGCGGATAATAACAACCCAACCATTAAATACCGGTTAGCATCACATTTATCCGCAAAAACTCCCATAAACAGTTTGGCTACACCGTAACCAATACCAAAACATGAAAGAATCAAACCAATATTCGCAGTCGTAAAATGATACTCTTTCATAATATCATTTTGTTCAGTTGTGAATACCAAGCGAATGATGTAATACCCAATATAGCCGATACACGTCGCAAGTAAAACTCCAAATTGACGCCATTTATATGTACTTGCAATTTTAGCTTGTGGCACCTTTTTTGTAGAATCTGGCTGCTTTAATATCCAATTCAACAATGAAGTCACTCCCTTTCATTATTAATGATAGCACTTTCTTTAACTTGAGAAAGATTATTATAAATAAGATTTAAGAAATTTCACGCTTGAATAAGAATAGTAAATAAAACTCTACAATGTTAAATAGTAACTTATATTTAATTATCGAAATGCACAGAACTTCTAACAAAATAATAACAGCTATTTAAAATTACTAACCACTTCCTTTAAAATTATTTTTGCTAGAATATTAGCTATCTAAATATTTTCATCAATTTTAATATTGATGCAATTTCTGTACCCAGACTAATTAAAACTAAATATTTCCCGGGAAATTTTTCAGTAATTGGAGAAAATTCTCCAATTAGTTCATTTGGCTAATTATTTTACAAGTGATTAAATTTATTATTTTGTATAGCATCATTATTGTCAACAATACAAAATGTAATGCTACTTCTTAACTATCTTGAAATTTGGCTAGCCAAATAATTTTTAACTCAAAGCAAATAAACTATTGCTAATTTATTACTTAATATTGTCTATCTAGGTATAATTAGTTGCACTATTGATAAATCACTTCATTAAGTTAACAATAAAATTATCACAAAAATTCTTTGGAAATTATGGCCAATGCTAAAATACTGATTATCACTAATATATCCGCTAATTTCATTTTTTCTTTTAAGAATAAATCTCCAAAAAATACGCTATATAAAGAGGTCATATTCAAAAAGACCCATGCAATACTTGAATTTATCGATGATGTTGCAAGTGTATAGGTGGTTTGAGCCAATAGGGTTAAAATTGCACGAATCGTATAAAGAATATAAACTTTTTTAGAAAGATTTTCAGTACTGATTTTAAAAGTTTTATTTTTAAACCAGAAAGTAATTAATGAAATAAAGCAACGTAGATAAATGGTCATAATTGTAAAAAAGACCAAATCAATTGGTTTTATCAAACCTTTAGTTAGTAATGGTGATATTGCCGCTTGTAAAATTAATAACGGTGCAATTACGCTGAAAGTCTGACCAAGAACATGAAAATCCAGCTTACTCGAACGTTGTTCAAAAATAATATAAATAACAACAATCAGTGTTGAAATAATTGATACCAAGTAGGATGCCTTACTAAAATAGCCCATTGTTAAAAAAATTGCTAACGGAATAAACAAATCTGTTAGCTTACTTAAAATCACCGACTGCATAATAGATACTTTACGATAGACAAAACTATAACCATAAGCAACAATTTGGGCTAAGAATGCATATATAACAACTTTAAGCAAATAATTATTTGTAAATCGAGGACTCGAATAATGTTCTCTGATATAAAAAAGAAAAATGGTTACTAAAATAGAACTGCATAGATTATTAATAAAATTTACATCAATTGAACTTTGCTTGCGATAACCCATTTGATAGCGATCAATTACAGAAATGATACCACGAGAAAGAGACGAAATAGTGGCAAAGATAATTAACCAAAGATTGCTAAAGATCATAAAAAATAGCTCCTTTTTTAAATTGCAGTCAAATGCTTGTGTTATCATCAAAATAATCGCTATTAAAGATATTTAAAGTAAGGTAAGTCCGTATGCTTATAACTATATCCAAATTAATTAAATTATACACCTTAATTTAGTTGGAATTTTTTCTGTTTTATCAAAAAAGCACCGGAACTGTCTACGCCCCGGTACTTTCTTCTTAAATTACAAATTATCTAAAGTTTTCTTTTGTGGTGCATTTTTAGGATTATCTGCATCATTTTCATGATATCCAAAGAAGTAAGTTAATGTAAAAGAAGCAATAATAGTTATAATTGACACAATCCAGAAATTCATTAAATTATTTGGATTACCTTGACCAGCCTTTGCTACAAAAGATGGAAATCCAATTAAGCTCCCTGTAAAACCATACATATCAACTTTTAGCAATCCATTAACTAAACCGCCTACCGCTGCGCCAATACTTGAGGTTAAGAATACTCGCCCATATTTTAAGTTAACACCATACATTGCAGGCTCAGTAATTCCTACTGCAGCTGAAATTGCGGCACTTAAAGATAATCCCTTTAAGTCAGGATTATGCTTAGTCTTAACCCAAACTGCTAATGCTCCAGCGCCTTGGGCAATCATTGTTACTGATACTATCCCGTTCAATACACTGTGCCCATTAGCCGCAAGATCATTAGCAATTAGTGGAATCACTGCCCAATGTAATCCAAAAATAACCAAAACTTGGTAAAAACCACCAATTATTAAACCAGAAAGCGCACTATTAACTGTTAAAAGCCATTGCAAGATTGTAGCAATTCCTTCAGAAATAAATGAAATCACGGGACCTACAATGATTAAAACCGTCATCCCAACTAAGAAAATTTCTACTAATGGTGTAAAAATTTGTCTCAAAGTTATTGGCATCCACTTCTTAATCCACGGTTCAATTTTAGCCGCCATCCAAGCAGCAAAAATCATGGGAAAGATTGAATATGTATATTGTGGAATATGAATTGGAATGCCAAAGAAGTTAGCATTAATTCCTACGCCAGCAAGATAGTATGTGAATTTACCACTAGCAAAGATTTTAACTAAATCAGGATAGATTAAGAAGCCGCCAATTAAAGAAACTATGACTGGATTAGAACCTAATTTCTGTGCAGCTGTGAATCCAACGATTATTGGTAAGAAGTAGAAGGCAGCATCTCCCATTGCATTGATAATAGTATATGTTGAAGAAGTTGTTGACATGTGGTAAAAGTTAGTCAGAATATTCAGAACTCCTTTTAACATACCACTAGCTGCTAATAACCCAATTACTGGCATCATTGATCCAGTAATAACACTAATTAATTGAAAGAAACCATTTTTAATTTTTCCTCCTACAGTTTTCGGTACAGGTGACTTTTTTACTGATTCTTGTGTTTGCTGTGAATAATTTGGTCCAAGCAACTTAATTAGTGCATCGTAAACATCATCGACAGTTTGACCAATGACAACCTGATATTGATTGTTTGCTCGTGCAACATCGATTACTCCCTTTATCGCATTAACCTGCTTATCATCAGGAATACCATCATCTTTTAATGTAAATCGCAGTCTAGTAAAACAGTGAATAACACTCTTTACATTTTCCATACCACCAACTGCAGTTAATATTTCTCGAGCAGTTGTTTGATATTGTGATTCTTTAGTTTGAATCACCGCCTCTTTTGAAGATTGCTTTAAACTGATAGTTGCCGCTACTTCTCCTGCTTTAATCATACCCAAATTCAAATCAATTTTATCTAGGACTTGAGCAGTATTTGTAATAGCAACAATAATAGTATCTTGCTTATGTGCAGCATTAATCGCTTCTAAATCCATTGTCCCTAGGCGTTCACCTACATGAACATTATCGCCTGCCTTAACATTTAAAGTAAAAGGCTTACCCTTAAGTTCTACAGTATCGATACCTAAATGAATCAGTATTTCAACTCCTTCTTGAGTTTTTAAGCCAATCGCATGTTTAGTTTCAGCAATCATCACTACTTGTCCTGAAATCGGGGATATAATTTCCCCAGAACTAGGTGCTAAACCAAAACCTTCCCCTAACGTTTTCTGCGAAAAAACTGGATCATTAACTTCACTGAGATTAATTACCCTCCCAGTAGTAGGTGCTACTAACTTAATCTTATTATCCATATTAGGCCTCCATGATATCGCTTTCTAAAATAGATTATATGACTTGTATAGACAAGTGTCAATGAATTGTTTATTATTAAATTGTAAATACTTTAATTAATTGTTAAAGTCAAAATTTTACCATAAATGATATTATTAAAATAAAAAGGTGGTATATATGTGATGGTAGCAAAATATTTAAAAATTTCCGCTGATTTGACAGAGCAAATTCAGCAAAAAAAATATCATGTAGGGGATTTTTTACCAAGCGAACCGATTTTAGCAAAAAAATATTGTGTTTCACGTGAAACGATTAGACGAGCATTAGACGAACTAATGTCTGCTGGATTAATTCAAAAATTACAAGGTAAGGGATCTGTTGTACTTGACGTAACACGCATCGCTTTTCCAATTTCTAATATTGCTACCTTTAATGAATTAAATGTCCAAGAGCAGATGCATGCAACAACTAAAGTTTTATCATTAATGGATGCAAATTTACCTTTAAATATTAGTAATAAATTATCGTTAACTTCTACTTCATCTACTTATGTCAAACGTTTACGGTTCAGCAAACATGAACCTATCGTAGTTGATGAAGATTACATTTTAAAACAATATGTCCCCAGTATTTCTATAAATCAAGCCCAAGGTTCTCTTTACTCTTATTTTGAGAAAGAACTAGGATTAAACATTGACTATGCCACAAAAGAAATTACCGTTGAAGCTGCAGATAATAAAATTGTTAACGAATTACAACTAAAAGATACTAATTTAGTTGTCGTTGTTCGTAGCCTAACTTATTTAAAAGACACATCCTTTTTTCAATACACGATTTCACGACATCGTCCAGATAAGTTTAAGTTTGTTGACTTTGCTCGTCGAAAAACAAAGCATGGAGGAATTGTTTTATGAATTTTGAAGATAAAGTTATTTATCAAATTTATCCTAGATCATTCTACGATAGTAATGGTGATGGAATTGGAGACTTGCCTGGAATTATTCAAAAGATACCTTATTTAAAACAACTTCATATTGATATGATTTGGTTTAATCCTTTTTTTGTTTCACCACAAAATGATAATGGATATGATATTGCCAATTACTACGCAATTGACCCTCTTTTTGGTACCATGGCTGACTTTGAAGAATTAGTCAAAAAGCTAGCAGACAATAATATTGATGTAATGCTGGACATGGTTTTGAACCATTGTTCAACCGAACATGAATGGTTTAAAAAAGCTTTAGCAGGAGAGCAGCATTACCAGGACTTCTTTTATATTCGGAGCCCAAAAGCTGATGGTAGTTTGCCTAATAACTGGGTTTCAAAATTTGGTGGACCTGCTTGGGCTCCATTTGGTAAAACTGGCAAATATTACTTACATTTATATGACAAAACTCAAGCAGATTTAAATTGGCATAATCCCGCAGTCCGAAAAGAAATATTTAAAATTGTCAATTTTTGGCAAAATAAAGGCGTTAAAGGTTTTCGCTTTGACGTCATAAATGTAATTGGCAAAAGTGAAACTTTGCCCGATGCACCTGATAATGTTAACACCAAACTAATGTATACTGATCAACCAATTGTTCACCAATATTTACAGGAACTTAATCAAGCAACTTTTGGTCAAAATCCTAATATAATTACCGTTGGGGAAATGTCATCAACTAATGTAGCGAACTCGGTTGAATATACAAATAAAAAACGACGTGAGTTATCAATGGTTTTCACATTTCATCATTTAAAAGTTGATTACAAAAATGGACAAAAATGGACAAAAGTTCCATTTGACTTTCTCAAACTAAAAAAATTACTAAATGAATGGCAATTAGGAATGAGCTCTGGCGGTGGATGGAATGCATTATTCTGGAATAATCATGATCAGCCATGGGCACTTAGTCGTTTTGGTGACCCCGTACATTTTCGTGAAAAATCTGCCGAAATGCTTGCGACAGTGATACATCTATTACGTGGAACGCCATACATTTATCAGGGCGAAGAACTTGGTATGATCAATCCTAACTATCAAAAGATTGATGACTATGTCGATATTGAAACTAAAAATGCATATCAAGAATTGCTTCATCAAGGACTGAGTTCACATGATGCACTCACAATAATTCAAGCTAAATCACGTGATAATAGTCGCTCCCCCATGCACTGGGATAATTCACATAATGCCGGCTTTACTACAGGAACTCCTTGGCTAAAACCTAAAAACCAAGATAAAATTAATGTTACGGATGAATTGAATCACGGTGAAATTTTTTCTTATTATCAAAAGTTGATTCACTTACGAAAAGAATATCCAATCATTGCATATGGAAATTATCAACCGATTGACCTAAATCATCCTCAAATTTATGCTTATTATCGAACATATAAAGGTCAAATATTAATAGTAATCAATAATTTTTATGGTAATGAATTATTATACCAGTTACCTAATTCTTATCAAAATCAGCAAGCAAAAGTTTTGATTAGTAATTATGACCGAAAATTAACTCAAATACCAAATCATTTAACTTTAAAACCATACGAAGCAATCGCATTATTGATTGAATAAAAAAGGTTGGGATTCAAAAAATCTCAACCTTTTTATATTTGAAACCTATATAAAGTTATCAACTAGTCATTTTCGTTAATTACATGCGGTATTTAACTACTAAATCAACTGTTAATTGCTAATTAAGAAAAAATAGATCATTAGCACATATTATCACGTAAACTATTTATCCAACACCTTTTACTTAATTATTTTTTACTATATGAAAATCCGCGCTTTAGCCTCTTCCAAAAGCTACTGTCATCCGTTTGCAGGGTAAAGCCTTGGTAAATTTTACTAGTATAAAGAAGCATGCCGATAGCACTACCAATTAGGATCGCAAGCGAAATACTTACTTCAAGTGTACTAACATGTCTGTTGATTATCCGTAACGGCATAATGAATAACGATGTAAATGGAATATAAGACAAAATTTTAGTGACTAACATTTCTGGCTCAGAAAAAGCCAAAAATGATGCAACAAATGCAGCCAATAAGATCATAATGACCAAATTAGCAGCCTTGGACGAATCCTCTGGTTTAGTAACCATTGCCCCGGACAAGGCAGCCAAAATAATATAAATTACTACACCAAAAATAACAAAAAGAAGGTTGATATTAACCAAATTACCTAAAATTTGGTTAATCAGTTGCTGGTTAGTCTGCATGAAGTCCGCAGTCATCTGGGCATGCAATGCCCAATGATAAATAGCGCCACCACCAAGTATGTATATTGCTAATTGCGTTATGATAGCCATAAAAATTCCTGTGATTTTACCTAAGAAATATTTTGTCGCCGTTGTGCTAGAAAAAATTATTTCCATAATCTTGTTGCCCTTTTCAGCTGCTACTTCCTGCGCAGTTACGCTAGTATACATAACTAAAATCATGTAGCTAATCATGAGTAAAATGAAAAAAGAAATCATTTTACCAATCTTATTTCCGGTATGTTTTTTCTGCATAACTTCTTGCAAAACTGGTCGTTTTTGTAGCGCCTTAAGTTGCTGCGGAGCAAGCTGTGCATGTTGTTGGTTAAGTTGACTCTGCACAGTTTGGGCGAAATTTTGCACTTTGACTTTTAACTCTTCATCAAATTCTGAAGTACCATGGTAAGTTGCATGGACTTGATTTTGTTCTATGTTTAAGACTAGATAACCATCGAGTTGGTCGTGATTAACCCTTTTTTGTGCAGCCTTAGTGCTCTTAACCTTGGTATCAATTGCTATACTATTTTCCTTAATAAAATTTTGGCGTAGTTGCGGATTTTGACTGATAACGGCAATCTGCGTTTGGCTAGCATTATCGCTACTCATTCCAGAAAGAATTGATATCCCAACAAGGACAAAGGGTGCTAACACTAAAAGAATAAAGGTCCACGACTTAACATGGTGCCAATATGTTTGTAAAGTAACGATCCACATTTTATTCATGATCTTCACCAGCTTCCTTTCTAAAAATTTCATCCAATGTTGGTGGCTGTTACCGGAATTCCTCAATGTATTGTCCATTGGTGAGCGCCGCAAATAACTCTGGACCGCATTTTGGATCATCAATCCGTAAAAGATAACGATTGCCTTGCTTTTCCACTTTTTGTACGTGTGGCAATTGCGTAAGTTCAGCCAGTGTTTTCGCTGTTTTCACATAAATCTCAGTTTTACCAAAAGAATTTCGCACTGATTCAAGATCACCGCTTAGAACAACCTGCCCATTTTTAAGCATAATTAGCGTATCACAAATCGCTTCAACATTGGCCATATCATGACTGGAGAAAATAATCGCTGCCTTTTGCTTTTTCGCCACCAAAATTGCTTGCTTGAGAAGATCGGCATTAACCGGATCGAGTCCGCTGAATGGTTCATCCAAAATCAGTAGTTTGGGCTGATGAATCAAAGTACAAATTAACTGCACCTTTTGCTGGTTACCCTTTGACAGAGTTTTAATCTTGTCGCTCTTTTTGCCCTTAACTTGGAAACGCTCAAGCCACTGGTCAATCTGTGGCCTGATTTCCTTAGCTGCACACCCTTTAAGCCGTGCTAAGTAAACAATTTGTTCCTCAATGGTCATCTTCGTCATTAAGCTTCGTTCTTCTGGTAAATAGCCAATTGTGTTAAACGTTGTTTCAGTAATTGGTCGATCTTCCCAAGTGATTTCTCCAGAGTAGTGCAAAAAATTTAATATACTATGAAATGTTGTCGTTTTGCCTGCACCATTTTGCCCAATAAGTCCCATAATCTGACCAGGCTGAATAGTGAAGTTGACATCTTGAAGTGCGTGCAAAGAACCGAAGTTCTTACTCAAGTGTTTTACTTTTAGCATTATATTACTTCTTGTTATATATTGTTTTTTAATAGTATACCATATAAAACAACACTAGGTTTATTATTTTTATTGTAATAAAAAGAACTTAATACTACGAATATATTAATATAAGAAACTACTAAATTGCTGCTTGCAAACAAACTTTAACCAAAATTATTGATTAATATTTAAGTCTAATTTGAATTTTTGGATAAGCTCGATGAATTCCCGCACTGTCTTTTTGCAGTTAGTTTTGGTAGTAATTACCACTAAGTTTACTTGCGGTTCCCAATCAATTGGAACATAAGTCAAGTTTTCATTTAGTTCTGCGTAGAGACAGTACAAACCTAGAGCTATTCCCTGCTCACCTTTAACTAATACATTTAATGAAGATAAGTCATTGGCATATGTAATGTGCATTTGTTTATTTATATGCATCAGTTGATTTTGAAGATTAATCAAATCTTCTGCAGCCCAATTATTATCTAGGAACAACATTTTTTGATTTTGGAAATCTGTTAATTTCAATAATTTTTTCTTACTCAATGCATTATTTTTAGGAACAATCGCCTTAAATGGTTCAGTTTCTAGCACGTAACTTTTAATATTCTTTAAATCATCAATGTCTTTTTTCGTTGTAATTACGACATCAATTTCATTAGATAAAATATGTTGCTTTAATTCATTATGATTCAAACTCATAATTGAAAATTTAACTTGAGGGCGTTGCTCTTGAAACTTTTTTATCCATAAAGGAACATAATAATCATTAAATGGTGTATACGAATAGCCAATTGTTATTTTATAATTCTCTCCTAAATCATTTTTTTGAATATCCTGCACAGCTGAATAGTAATTATTGATTAGTGGTCTGATTTTTTGATAAAAGGCCCAACCATTTTTAGTTACCATGACCGATCTTTTGCTTCGATTGAACAATTTGACCCCCACTTCATTTTCAATTGCATTAATATCATGAGTAACTGTTGGCTGTGTCACATGCATTGCCTTGGCGGTTCTCGTATAATTTTTAGTTTCGACTAAATTAATAAACGTTTCTAAGCGCTTTATATCCATAATTTTCCTTATAAAATATTTCTATTATTAATAACTGATATTAATTTCACTTATAAGTATAAACAAAATATACTTGTTCTGTAAGAAACACATAGTATTTTCAAATAATTATTTAAGGAGAAAGAAATGAGCCAATATAGTGCAGAAGAAAAAGGCTTTCATAGTCGCATTAAGGCTATTGTAGATATTGATGACGAACGTGGGCAAATCAACCAAATTACGGCTGAAAACATTACACCCAATACTATTGGAGCTGCTGGCATTGAAAACTGGCTTAAAGAAGCTAACAAGGTCAAGTCTGTTGAAGTAGATGCAATTTCTGGGGCATCAATTTCTACTAGTGCATTCCGTAAAGCTGCTATTAAAGCTGCCCAAAAATCAGGTGCAGTTACAATTAAGACTAACGTTGATGCAATTAGTGGAGCCTCTCAAGCAAATTATCACACTAAAGATAATGGCATCCCCCAGCCTGCCAACTTCCCATTAATTAAAAAAGCAATTTCTGATTACGATGTTGATAAATTTACGGATGAATACGATGTAATCGTTGTTGGCGCTGGTGGCGCTGGCCTAGCAGCTGCAGCTACTGCTGCTGAAAATGGTGCTTCCGTATTAATTATTGAAAAACAAGGTATTGCTGGTGGCACTACTAACTACTCAGGTGGCGTCATTCAAGCAGCTGGTACAAAATTGCAAAAAGCTACCACTACTTATCGAAACGATACACCCCAAAATCATGAAAAGGAATATTTGAAAGCAGGAGAAGGTCGCGTTTACGAAGATTTAATTCATGATTTTACACAAAATTCACCTAAAAATATTGATTGGCTGAGTAAAATGGGCATTAAATGGAATAATGTTTATGGTCATACCGAAATTCCTTATGCTAAAAATTATTTTGCTGATCGAATCCATGTTTATGAAGGTGGTGGAACAAGTGGAAATGGTATTATTCTTACTCAACATTTGCTCAATTATGCTTTAGACCATGGTGCAAATATTAACTATAACACTGCAGTAGTTGGCTTGATTTCTACTAAAGATGCTGGTCAACGCAACGTTACTGGTGTAATTACTGAAAATCGCAAGCACCAGCTTAAATACCTAAAAGCTAGACGAGGTGTGATATTAGCCACTGCTTCAATTGACCAAAATATCGCTTTAGCAAAAGACCTCAGTCCACAACATTATGAAGATGTTAAAGCACACAATTGCTGGTCCGTACTAACTGATCGTGGTGATGGTATTGTGATGGGGATGTCTATTGGCGCAGCTATCACTGGCTTTGGCGGAACAATTGATTTTGATGCTCACACGGGCAATGGTACCGATGATCGTATACCTACTATTCCATCAATTTTTGTCAATGGTAATGGTTTAAGATTTGTTAATGAAGATTCAACTTATGCCTATGGCTTCAGAGCGATTTTTAACCAAGAAAAGCAATTAGATAAGCCGACTTATCAAATTTTTGGTAAGAGTTCCATCAATATCAAGACTAGTCCATGGAATGAAGAATCATTGGCTGAAGATATCAAAAAAGGACTAGTAGTTCAAGCTGATACTGTTGAAGAACTAGCAACAAAAATTGATGTTCCTGCTACAAACTTAGTTCAGAGCGTCTCCACATGGAACAAAAATGCAGCAAATGGTAACGACCCTGAGTTCAATAGAACAATGGGGGTGAAGTCTTTCACAGGTCCCTACTACGCTTACCGCAATACTCCTGGCAACCTTGGTGCTCTTGGTGGATTGAAGATTAATAAAGAATGTAATGTGCTAAATGTTTACAACCAGCCTATTACAGGCCTCTATGCTGCTGGTCTTAATGCTGGTGGTTGGCTTGGTTCATACTATCCTGGCTCTGGAACAGCTATTGGTGGCATTATTCATCAAGGTCGGCGAGCAGCGTTATCTGCGTTAGGTTTAGAATAAAAATTACTAAATAATAAAAGCATTTCTTTTATCAAATATCAGAAATGTTTTTATTCTTATATAGTATAGGAGAAAAAGATGTTAATTACTGAGATCAAAAGTTTTGCTTGGCAAGCCGAATATGATGTTATTGTTATCGGTTTTGGTGGTGCAGGTGCTACAGCTGCACGTTTTGCAGCCGATAATGACTGTCGAGTATTACTAACTGATGTAGCACCAGCAGGGCACGAAGGTGGTAATACACGTTATTGCGGACAACTGATTGCTGGAACCAAAAATCAAGAAGCTTATAAAAAATATTATTCGCAACTGACAGCTCCCCTTGATCTTGATGACAAGATAATTGATACCTTTGTTAAAGGCGTTGCTAACATGCCAATTTACTTAAAAAAACACTTACACATTGAACCGTTTAGTTTTTTAGATCATCCTGATCGTCCAGCCGTTCAATCAGTTAAAGAAGACTTCCCAGACTATCCAGACTATCCCGGAGCCTCAGAATATAACTTATATACTGTACATGATGGCAAGCAAATTGAAGATGGTGCGTTATGGAAAGCTTTAAGAAACGAAGTAATGAAGCGACTTGATCAGATTACAATTTGGTATGAATCCCCCGCAATTCACTTATTACAAAATGCTTTAGGTAAAGTTGTAGGTGCAGTTATTAAACGTAATAATCAGGATATTTATGTTCATGCTAAAAAAGGAGTTATTCTTACTGCAGGTGGATTTGAAAATAATCCGCAGAAAATTCAAGATTATTTAAATGTACCTAAAATGATCCCAATGGGTACGTTATATAATAAAGGGGATGCAATTAAATTAAGTATTGAAGTTGGTGCAGACCAATGGCATACCGGAATTTATAATGGAGGTGGAATTTACCACGGTCTAACCTATGCTGTTCCCGAAGGCGAACGTGGAATCTTATCTTTCACATGGCCTCAGCTTTATACAGGGAGCATTTTTGTCGTTGGTAATGATGGTACACGCTACTTTCCTGAAGACCAGCATTCTAAAGCTGGTTATCTTTTCATGCATGGTTTTGGTCGTCATCCATATTTGACTGAACAATCTTGGATTATTTTTGATGATAAACAAAAGGATAAATTAACTAATATTCAGGATGATGCTTTACAAAAAGCTATTAAAACAGCTATTGTAGCAAGTTCTGTTTCTGAATTAGCTCAAAAATTAAATTTTGATTCTGATACATTTCAAAAAACTGTCAATGATTACAATACTTTTGCCAAGTTGGGTAAAGATTATCAATTTAACCGCGACAACCGTACAATAATCCAATTAAGCACTGACCAACATATTTATGCTATCAAATTACAACCAGCGACTTTAAATACGCAAGGTGGGCCTCGTAGAAATGAACATGCTGCTATCTTGCGACCAGATGGTTCTGTAATCAAAGGACTATTCGGCGCAGGTGAGGCTGGTAGTATCACTACTAATCAATATCAAGCTGGACAAGACGTTGCCGAATTGTTGATCTTTGGTAAAATTGCTGGCGAAAATGTAGCAAAACTCCAAGCAGATACTGCCGAAAAAATATCGCTTCTTCAAGAAGATATTCTAGCGAGCGATGAAACGACAATTGATTTTCAACTTGAACCAAACCAATATCTTGGTAAAAGTGATCAGGGAATGGGTAATGAATTAGTTGTCAAAGTTACTATGAACCAAACCAAAAACAAAATAGAAAAAATTGACGTTGTTAAACAAAGTGAGACTAAGGAAATTGGTCAAAAAATAATCACACCTCTACTAAACAAAATCATTAATGCTAATTCTACCAATGTTGATACTGTTTCCGGTGCCTCACTAACATCCAGTGCAGTTAAGAGTGCAGTAAATAATGCTCTTTCAAAGATCAATTAGTTAATAATTAAGTAAAAAGCAGCTAGAAATTTTCTAGCTGTTTTTTTATTTCATAAATTGCTTGCAAAGCTACAATAATTAGCGTATATTTTTTATCAAAAGAAGATTACTGTATTATATATAAATAATTTAAAATAAGGAAAAAGACTTATGATCAAGAAAATAATAGATTATATCAAAAAAATATTACAACACCTTTCTCCTAAACTTAATAAATCTAAACATACAATTATCATTATAATCTTTAAGTATTCAAGCAAAAGCAATTAAGTAAAACAACTTTTGTATTTTTTATAAAGCAAAATTAGTGTGCTATAATTTAATTGTCCATTAAAAACATTGTTTTATTAAATAGATAGTATTTTTAGTTAAAATGCTGTTCTTGTTACTGTATTATATGTTTTAGACGGTTGTTGAATTTTGTACACTGCCCTACGCAGGGTACAATCTTAAAAAACCAAGACCGAAAGTCTTGGTTTTTTAGTTACTTAAGCGAAAATTAACTCAAATACTAAATCACTTAAATTTGAAACCATACGAAGCAATCGCATTATTAATTGAATAAAAATGTTGAGATTCAAAAATCGCTCGAGATAAGAAAAATGATATGTTCTCCGCAAATTTGTTTTTGAGAACATATCATTTTTTTACAATTTATAAAGCTCGTGATAATCTTTCAAGTAAATATACAACAGGAACCTGCGTAGTTAAATTAATCGTTTGTCCAATAATCTTGTACTCCAAATGATAAGCAAAATTTAAATCAGATAAATGAGCGATTGTATTGTCCTCTTCATTAGTAATACTGACAATCCTAGCACCTAACTTACTAAAACTTTTTACTTGGTCGATCGTTGGCTGACCTTCACCACTTACTGATAAAACTATAACCGTTTTATTTCGATAGGAGTCTCGGCTTAAATTGACAGGATAAAAAGGATCATCAATCGCAAAAGCGCTGCGTCCATTATTAACAAATTGGCGCGCGCCATAATCACATAAATCGCCCGATGTACCAATGCCAAAGAAAATAAACTCAGCTGTCTTCTTGGCAATTTTTTTAAAACAATCTATTTTTTGATCATAATCTGGTAAAACATCTTGAGAAAAATAATATTGCGCCTGGTAAGTAATATCATCAACTACTTTATTTCTTTTCATTTCAGATGCAATTGCACTTTGTAAGTCATAATAATGCTTATATCCCAGTGCAGTTAGAGTGCGCACAATTGATGCAGGCGAGACTTGCAAAGTGTGAGCCAATTGCCGTAAAGTTGATTCCATTACTTCTTTCTTGTTCGCCACAATATAATTATAAATTCGTAATTGTGTCGACGTTAATTTATATTTTTTCCGCAATAGTTATTTCCTGATTTAGTTCTTATAATTAATTAGTTGACCCTTTAGCTTTTTCTGCTTGCAGTTCAGCCTTTAATTTAGTCCGATCCATACTTCTGAAAAAGAAGTAGTAAATAATTGTGTCCATTACTAAATTAAATAATTGCATAATTCCACCAGAAATATGTCCTGTTGAAAGAATTCCTGATAAAATTGGCGGAGTTGTCCAAGGCGGATAAATCCCAATAGTTTTAGCTACCCACCCCATTTTCATAGCTGTATAGGTTGTAATAATATTTGCCATCGGCGCCAAAATAAACGGAATTACAATCTGATAATTCAAAACGATCGGTACACCAAAAACAACTGGTTCATTAATATTAAAAATTGCAGGTCCAATTGAGAGCTTACCTATTGCTTTTAATTCCTTATCCTTGGCAAAGAAAGCCATTAAAATAACAAATCCCAATGTCGCACCACAACCACCAATTCTGACAAAGTTGTCAAAAAAAGTTTTGGTAATGATATTTGGAATAGCTTCATGAGCCTTAAAAGCCGCTGCATTAGCGGCTAATGCAGAATACATCATTGGATCAATTACACCAGAAATTGCATTGGCACCATGAATACCAAAAAACCACAGCACACATACAATCAATTCAATGATAATTGCTCCACCCAAAGAATTTGTTACTTTACTCATCGGATCTTGTAAGAAGAATGTAATCACGTTAGGAATGCTCTTCATTGGTGTAGCTTCAACACCAATTCGAACTAACCAAACTACAAATAGTGAAATTGCTCCAGGGAATAAAGCTGCAAAGGAACTACTTACTGCAGGTGGAACTGTATCTGGCATTTTGAAGATTAGATTTTTATGCATTAACCAAACATATAAATCGGTTACAAACAGACCAATTAATAAAGCAGTGAACAAACCAGACGAATCAAATTGTTTCAGTGGAATCAATAAGCCCCCGTCTTTACCAACCTGCATGGGAATAGTCAGAATGAAAGCTGCTATTGCCACAATCATTGCTGAAAAAGGATCAATTCCTTGATAACTTTTAGCCAAATTATAAGAAATACCCGCAACAGCAACCAAACCCATAATATGGAATGAAGCATTCGTCACATATTGCACTACATTAGCCCAGTTAGGACCAAAAATATGTGCCATAAAATCCAAATACCCTTGGGCCGGAAATTGTCCAATAATCATAAATATCGAACCAATAATAATCATTGGCACCGCTGCAGTCATTCCATCACGCAAGGCAACCATATGCCTAGCACTGGAAATTCTATTAAATAGCGGAATTATTTTTTTGGTAAGAAAACTATTTTCTTTTTTCTCTGCCATTTTAATTACTCCTATATAGTTTATATCATATTAAAAGATATCGCTTACATTAAGTTATGATATCACTATGTTTCATAAAGTCAACATTTTTTGGAAACAAGTTTCAATAAAATAATTGCATTACTAATACCTAATCTATTTTTAAACTATATTACTTATTAACTTGATTTAACGGTTTTTTATCACGTAAAAAAGAAATTAAATTTTGTGATGCTTCCTGTGCAATTGCTGTACGTGCTTGTAGAGTTCCTGTACCAGCATGAGGAGACAAAACCACATTATCTAATTCTCGCAAAGCTTGTGGCACCTTGGGTTCAGATTCATAGACATCTAGTCCAGCACCAGCAATATCACCATTTTTAAGAGCAGCAATCAAATCATCTTGCTTAATTAATTGTCCTCGTGCAGCATTAATAATATAAGCAGAATTTTTCATTTTATTAAAAACCTGTGCATTAAAAATACCAGTTGTTGCTTGAATAGCTGGTGCATGCAAGGTAACTACATCTGCTATTTGAATCAAAGTTTCAAAATCTACATATTTAATATTTAAATTATCCTCTGTTACAGAATCTAATTGGTGCCGATTATTGTAAATAACCTTCATACCAAAAACTTGGGCAAATTTGGCTACCTCAGAGCCAATTCTTCCCATTCCATATACTCCTAAAATTCTTCCCTGTAAGCCCATGCCCATGTTTTCCGATCTAGAAACATCAAGCCATTGTCCCAAGCGAATCGCATGATCATAAAAATGAAGTCGGCGCACTGTCGCTAGCAAAAGGGCAAAGGTCATTTCGGCTGTTGGTACGCGCACACTTTGTGGACAGTTTGCTACTATAATTCTTTTTTGTTTAGCATATTCAAGATCAATATGGTCAAACCCCACTCCATTAGTAGTAATAATTTTGAGCTTGGTACCAGCATCAATTAGCTGTCGATCACCTTTCATTCCCATTAATAATAAGCCATCGTATTCAGATAAATGTGCTAAGACCCATTTACGTGTTTCTTTTTCAGGCTCATAAGTGACATCAAAATTCTGTTTCAGTTCAGATAACCCAGCTTCTGGAATAATACCCGTAACTAACACTTTTGCTTTATTCATTCTTTAACCTTCTTTTTTAAAAACGGGATCACTACTATTGCGCATTGCTTGCACATTTGGTGACTTAAAATAAATTCGATTAGCATTATTGTACATAACATCTTCTAATTCCGACTCAGTAAAGATATTCGTTTCTTCCAGCCAAGTTGCTAAGTTATGATATGAATTAAATGTGGCTGACCAAGGTGAATCAGTACCCCAGAAAATACGCTTTGCTCCAAGAATATCTTTAGCCAGTGCAACATCTTTTTGACATCGAGGAAACGAAAATGTAGTTTCTTTTTCAATGTCTTGAATTGCGGAAATTTCTGTGCTGATATTAGCGTAAGGTGCCCACTGCACTAAAGCATTAGCTAAACGATTTAAATGATCGGCATTTGGAAATGACAAATGACACACAACAAAGTCTAATTGAGGATAACGTTGTGCCAAATTAGCAATTGCTTCGGGCTGATAGCTAAATTGATTATAGTCGCCATAATCGACTGTAATCACAAATCCGGGATAATCAGCAAAATAATGAAATATTTTTCCTAATTCTGCTGAAGTATCTAATCGAAATGGCTGATGGTAGCCATGTAGACCACCTCCCTGACTAATTTCAAGCTTAATTGCTCTAAAACCTAGATCTTCAACATGCCGATGAACAATCTCCATTGCGTTGTCGGCAAATGGATCAACGGAAAAGGCTGCTATAAATTTATCAGGATATTTCTTTACGGCTTGGTAAGAATAATAGTTTTGAAAACCGTATAAACTTCCTTGAAGTAAGACGGCTTTTTCAACTTGATTATTTTTCATTACTTTTATTGCTGCTTGCGCTGTAAAATCATGATCACCCCAGCCATTCGGAATTAAATTAAGAAATGTTCCATCGTCCCAAATCGCCTGTCCGTTACCTAAAGAAGTCATTCTTCCTTTAGCAGAAAAACCAGCTAATGCACGCACTAAATGCAAGTGTCCATCAATTTTTTTCATAATTATGCCTCTTCTTCTATGACTTTAACCATTATATCTATTTTTCAGTTTAGAGCATTCAGCATTAATTGACTACTATCATTATTTAAAATTAAAACTCAAAAAGCTAATTTCTCATTGTATATGAGAAATTAGCTTTTACTAATCATCATAAATAATACTTATTTTCGTAGGTAATTATATAGACCCAAAATTAATTCAATTAAAAGTAATAAATTCCATAACCCTACCAACACTGCAGATATAATAACTATAACCATTACTTGTTCATTATATCCTACACTCTTACTTAAAATCATACCCCAAGCAAAAAGACCAAAGCCAATCACAAATAATAATACCTTAGTAATTCTATATGCCTGCTGATCTACTTTCATCGTTAGATACCTATCGCGTTCATCATCATCTTCACTGGTACCCACATCTTTTGCACGCAAAAAACTACCAATAGTCACAATGATAGCTAAGACTAACCATACACTATCTTTAAGCAGTTTAATCCACTCAACTTTATATAAAAAATCTCGCCCTAATTCATACAGGCTCAGTACTGAACATAATAAAAAGAAAAATGTTTCTAAATAGTACATTAATTTCCTTTTTTGATTATTTTTCTTCATTCTCAAAGTACTCCTGCAAACAAAATAAGGTTTCAATATTAGTATCAAAAATCTGTGCTAACTTATAAGCTAAAATAATTGATGGTTGATAGCGTTCTTGCTCAATTGAATTTATTGTCAGTTCATTTACCCCTACTTTTTCAGCAAGTGAAGCTTGGGTTAATTTTCGCTTTTCTCTTTCTTTTTTAACTAAGTTTTTGATGATTATCCTCTCCTTTTTCAGATGATTATGTTAATCTGTAATTAATATTTTATTAAATACATATCAAAAAATCAATCAAATTATTAAGTTGGTTGGATCTTAAAATACACTTTAATTTGAGATATAATAAAAAATAAAAGGAGAATAATTTATGAATACAAATAAAACCACTAAAAAAGAAAGTTGGGGAAAATTTATCTTTGATGTCATCGTTATGACGACAATTACTCTGGGAATTTTTTTCCTTCTATTACGATTTGTAATTTCAAATGATCGCGTTTCGGGTGCATCTATGCAACCTAACTTTGAAGATAATGACCGCTTAGTTACATGGCGCAACTTTTCACCTAAGCACAATGATGTCGTGGTGCTACGTGCCCCAAAAACTCCCCAAGACGTTCCCGGAGCCTTTTACGTAAAACGAATTATTGGACTTCCTGGCGATACCATTGTTTCTAAAAATGATCAAATGTATATCAATGGCAAATTATTACCAGAACCATACTTAAACAACCATTTTAAAAAAGCTGATAATGATGCAGGTGAAACCTTTACCACTAATTTTACTTATAAAGTTCCTCAAGGCTATTACTTTGTAATGGGCGACCACCGTGATATTTCCAGAGATTCCCGCTTTTTTGGACCAGTTAAACGTAGTGCATTAATTGGAAAAGTTGTTTTTCGGTACTATCCCTTTAATAAAATTCAAAGCTATTAATCCAAATTAAAAATGAGCAGTTGCTTATAGCGCTTAATTGTGCTTTAATATCTTTAATTTAAAATTAGCAAATTAGTCAGGGGGACTTAAATTGAATGCATTTAAATCACATTTAGCAAATAATCAAATAAAATATAAAAACAGATCACCTAAGCAAAAAGCTGTTAATCGAATTTTGATGCTTTGGTCATTTTTTTGGGCATTAGTGGCTAACCTATTTCGACAAGAAATATTTGACTTTTGTCATAGTATCAATTATTTGCGTCAGCTCCCTAACTCTTTAATAATCATCATTTATTGTTTAATTATCGGCCTTGTATGTGGTTCTACCTGGAATATTTTTAAAAAGAGCACAATTGATTTACTTGAAAAATAAACAAAGCAAATTTAGAACACCAAAAAAGTAGTCTCACGACTACTTTTTTTAAGATACATAATAATATTAAAGGCTATGTGACAGCAATAATTTTTAAGTTCCAACTGCATTTTTTTAATTATCCTCTATTTACTTTGCCAAGCGTTCGTCTTTCAGGAACTATTGCTTTTAAATACTTTTAGATCAAAATTACATTACTTTTCTGGATACAAAAATTTTAGTTGCTTTTTACTCGTAATAGTTGTCTCTAAAACATCATCATTATCCCTGTTTAAAGTCCATGAAGATCCTATCACTATTTTTGTAGGCCAAACATTATCTTTTCCTTTAAAAAATCTTCTTTTAACATAATCAAATAAATATTTATCATTAAAACATAAATTAATAGGATATGAATCCACCTTTAAAGTAATCTCCATATCATTATCAAAATAGAATTTATTATGCATGTACTGTATACTAGATTCTATAATGCGATATCCACATATACTTGATACACTTTTATATTTAAAGCTATCCCTATCATCTATTAATAACTCATAAACCTTTTGTTTACCGATTACATCATTTATATTCAATGATTTTAGGTTGTAGGTTACCGTAGCAGGCTCGAATTGATC
The DNA here is from genome assembly GCF_003692825.1 of Lactobacillus sp. ESL0228. NCBI lineage: Bacteria > Bacillati > Bacillota > Bacilli > Lactobacillales > Lactobacillaceae > Lactobacillus > Lactobacillus sp. ESL0228. The sequence continues at coordinate 21,061 of NZ_REHJ01000001.1, read as the reverse complement.
AATATCGGCAATCAGACAGTTAAGTCGCCATCACCAATAAACTGGGTAGTCATCTTCACCATCGTTCATGTGAATAGCGGTTTTAGCGATAAAAAACATTACCCGTCGCATAATTATTAAATTCATCTACTTGCAAATCCATAATTGAATTCGCTTTTGATAACTCACATAAAGCTGGGGCCTTAAGTAACGCTAGATCTTGTTGAAGCAAATCATATAATATAATTTTTTATCTTCATATTTTTAATTTTCATAAAAATAATGCTCTAATACTTCAAACTCTAATCTTAGTAACGATTCGAAATTTGTACCTTTTCCTCTATACCAATGACTTTAAATCACCTGACAATAAACCATACAACTTGCAGACTACCACATTTAATCTTAAATCACTTAAGAACCAGCTTTGATATTTACAATCAAATTTTAAATTACTAAGTATTTTTCACTAATTGTGTACCCATTTATAACTATACTATCTTTCAAAATTAATTAGCCGAAACATACTTTTTTATTCCTAATTTCCATAAGAATTTAGAAATTACATAAAAAATAACTAGTAAAATCAAATAATAAATAAAATATGACTGTATTCCATATTTCAAAAATTCATTAGTGATATTCGTTGCTAATAATATAGGTATCACGAATACAAAAATATTTTGTATTATTTTAGGAAATATCTTTTTAGGTCTAGATGCAAAATTGAATAAGTCTTCAATAACTCCACCTAATCCTACCAATCCATTAAACCAAAACAGCAGAGTTAAACATATTTGATTCAGGACAAAAATCATCAAAGCAGTTGCAATTATTAAAATATTAATAACTATAAATTGAAATTGTGTTATTGCTTCTTTATTTAGAAAAACGATTAACAAAATATACGTAATTATAAAATTGAAAATACTTGGAATGTCTATACTTTTACCTACAGATAGCCAATACGAAGAGATAGGCCTGACTAGAACATAATCTAAATTGCCTTCTAAGATATCATCATTTAGTTCTTCATGTCCTAATATAAAAAATATGTTATAGATATATGTAGAACAGTTAACAAAAGTTATTAGAATAAAATATTGATTTTCAGTCCACCCAGGAATACTCCGATCATCAGCAAAATAGATATCCCCTGTTACTAATTCAATAATCAAAAATATCAAGGCTAAAATAAAAGTTATAATACTTGTTGTTCTATAAATTAAGAATTCCTCAATACTTGTCTTCCAGATTGTTTTAACAATTCTTATCATGCACCTATACCTTCATATTTTTTAATCCCTATTTTAAAAATATATTTTCTAAGGAAGTTAAAATTAACTAGCCATAAAAGAACTACCCCAAAATACTTAACTGAATTCGTATCAACTCCATTAATCATTAATCTTGCGGGTACATCAGTAACCAAAGAAAAGGGATTATATTGAAGCCAACTATAAATTCTTTTATCTAGCATATTTAAGGGAAAGTACAATCCGCCCAGAAGTAAGTAAATTGCATTTATTCCGTTACGCAAAGGCCACATATTAATAATCCAAAAACTTAATTCTCCAAGTAACAACATCAAGTTAAAAAACATAAAATTTGCAACTATAAAATAGAAAAATAAAAAAACAACTATAAGAAAATTGTTAGATAGTATTACTAGTAAGCCCAAATAGAATATTAGTATATAAAATTGCTTACCAAAGCTATACAAAAAAATATACCAAAAAAGTGATATAGGCTTAGTTATATACATTGATAATCTTCCAGAGCTAATTAAGTTTGCCAAATAGTAAAGTGGAGTAGTTGTAAATATTAAGGCGGTTGTATTGGTAAGAATCAAATACCTGGCCATATTTATAAAATCAGAATGTGGTAGTAATAAATTCCATACCCATAAAGATACCGCCAAGTTAGCTATTTGCAATATTATTGTAAGAATTATATTAGAGCGAAAAATCACATTATCTTTCATTCCTAAATATAAAACAGGCATATACTTTTTAATTTTTTTCATTAGCTTTATCCCATTCTTTATATATTGATAAAACCAAATCTTCGATTGTCATTCCTTGTCGATTAACAGATATTATATTTTGCTCTCCTACACTATCAATTTCATTCTGTAATTCTGAAATTGATAGTACTTTTTCTTTAGAAACCATATTGTTATTTGGATCCAAGAATTTAACTTTAAATTTTTGATGATCGTTTATATCCACTGGTAACGAATTTAAAGATCCATCAAAAACAATGTGCCCCTGGGCTAAAATAAGTAATCGCTTAGAAATCGCTTCAATATCACGTAAATTATGTGACGTAAATATAATCGTAGTTTGATTTACTCTATTTTCTTCAAGTAAAAAATCATATATATTTTTTTGAGTCCCTATATCCAAGCCTAGAGTAGGTTCATCTAGAAATAAGTATTTGGGTGAATGAATAAGTGTACATAATAACTCACATTTTACTCTCTGCCCTAAAGATAATTTCCGAACAGGGGTTTTGATGATGTCTTTTAAATTCAACACCTCTATTAAATAATTTAATCTTTTTTCATAATCTTCATCATTTAATTGATAAATCGCACTGAGCATATTAAACGTATCCATAGGTGGCAAGTTCCAAGAAAGCTGGGTCTTTTGGCCAAACATTACACCAATATTTCGATAAAATGATCTCCGATGCAAAGCTGGATTCATATTATCAATCCTAATACCGCCTTCAGTTGGTTCTATTATCCCCGTTAATAATTTTGCAAAAGTAGTTTTTCCTGCCCCGTTAGGTCCAATCAATCCTATTAATTCACCATCAGGAATGTTTAAATTTAATATATCAATTGCCCGCTTTTTTTTATTCTTGCGTTTTAAAAAATCATGCACTGAACCCATTAACCCAGGATTTTTTTCAAATGTTACATAATCGAATGAGACATTATCTAGTCTGATCATTTTCTCTCATTCCTCCCATTAATAATTAATATTATACTCATGTTATTCTTAATGTAAACATTTTATATAGCCTGTGCTTCAGGAATTACTGTTTATTTCTACATGAACACAAAAATAGCAGGCATAAGCCTGCTATTAAGCCATTTTACTACTCTCTAAAATTCTAATTTCAACTACTAAAAATACCTCATGTGTTTCTGTGTGGTTATTTCAAATAATTTCTTTATTTTCCAAACTTTTTACTTATTTCAATTTATTAAAGCATAAAACTAATGGACTAGAAACCAGAAGGTTGCCGACTTCAAACCTTTATATATCAATGTTTACACGACTCTAAATCGCTTAGCTGGTTCCATTTTTGGTTCCAGCTAATTAATTAAAACAATTCACTATGAGTTCCAATAGCAACTAAATACACTATCGTTTTGGACTGCGAATAAATTAATAAGTGATCGCCTGTTTGACCATTAAGATGAATATCAATTATTTTAATGATCATACCTTGTGGATTACCTAAGCCTTTTTTAATTTGCTTAATTAATTTCAGTTTAGCATGAAGCGGGTGAGGCTTAAAATAACTTGGAATACGTTTGCCTTCTATTAACTGATTCACAATATATTTCCAGGCTGTGTGTCTTTCAGAATCAATTTCTTCTAGTAATTGTTCTTTAAAAACATCGTTCCAATTAGGATCAACCTGACTCATAGCAAATTGTTTCTTAAATTGACTAGAAAAGCCAATTTCTTAGTGCCATTCATATCTACTTTTATCTCTGCTAGCGATGCTTGAACAGTTGCACTAAGAGTAGGAACAACATATTGCTTCGAAAGACCCTCAGTTGCAACTTCAGTCAAACTCATTCTAACAAAATCAGAAATACTCAAACGATGTTTTTCTAATTCTTTACTAGCCTTGGCTTTAATATTAGGATCCATTCTTGCTGTTTGTGCCATTATAATTATCTCAGTTTAATTGTACTATCATTGTCGTACAAAGTGATAACAAAAACTTACACCATTCTAAGTTTTCTATAAGAGTAAAAAGCTATTCGGACTGCGAGTGCTAAAGAAGATAATAATTTACCGCAACCAGCCAATGGTGACGCTCGCAGTAAAATCTATAACCATAAAGTTACAATAAAATAAAAGTGCTTCTCATCAAAATTGTGAGCATCCTCTTACTTTATAAAAATGTCATTTTGCACACAAAAAAAGCTGCTACAAATACTAATATATCAATCTTTGTGTCTATCAAAAAATCAGCCACGGAACATAGTAATTTTTATGTTCTGTTTGTGTTCTTAATTATCCTTTCAAACAAAAATTATCCTTTGCGTATCTACTTAAAACCTTGATACACAAAGGATAACTAACTTACATAAATTTAAATTATGCTGACTAGAGGATTCGAACCTCCGACCTCATCATTACTAGTGACGTGCTCTGCCAACTGAGCTAAGTCAGCGTTGTTAACTCAACAACGATATTTATTTAACCATATTCCTAAAGATTAAGCAAGTGCTTTTCAATTATTTCTCCAATTTTTTCATGTACTAATTATTATTGTCTTTTAGCGTTATAATACCATTATGATCTAAAAATTGGAGGGATAGAATGTCTTTTGTTTCATCACAATTTGCCATGGAATTTTCATGGCTACTGCGAATTATCGTAGCATCGTTATGCGGCGCATTAATTGGATATGAACGTGCTATTCAAAGAAAAAGTGCTGGTGTCCGCACCCATATTGTTGTTGCTTTTTCATCTGCACTCTTTATGATTATTTCCAAATATGGCTTTGCCGATTTATTGAAAACTCCGAATATTGCCTTGGACCCATCACGAATTGCTGCTCAAATTGTTACTGGCATTTCTTTTATCGGCGCCGGTGCTATTTTGGTTAAAAAACAGCAAATTTCTGGTTTAACTACTGCTGCTGGGATTTGGGCCACTGCAGCCATCGGAACGGCGATAGGGTCTGGCCTTTACTTGTTAGGAATAGCTACAACCATATTCTTGTTTATAATTCAAATGCTGTTTCATGATGACAACCTAATTGATCAAATTATTCGCCACATTCGCTTTAATATTCAAATTGAAGCAATAAATCAACCTAATATTTTGCAGACAATTGAGAAAGAATTAACTGCTAATTATGTAGAGAATGTTTCGGTTAAAATCATGTATGTTAGTGATGAACGAATTATCTTTTTTGTAGATGGAATTATTAATAACAATATCGACGAAAATAATATCATTATGGCCTTGCGCAAGTATCCAGACATTAAGCGCATTAGTTATGCCACTATCGATAAATAGTTAAGTACTAATCTTTAAGCAATAGTTAAGTCTATTGCTTTTTTAGTCTTAATTTAATCATTATTGTCATAAGGATTATACAATAGAAATAGTTTATTAATGGAAGGAGTAATAATATTATGGCTGGTTCACTAGATTATTTACGTTGGCGTGGCGATATTACATTTTCCGAAAGACCATTTAATAGCGTTGACGCTTCTTTATTATCATCCTTAGTATATTTACCTGCAGATAATTCTGTTATTGAGCATACACTTAGCGAATTGGCAGGTAAATTACAAGATTTACCTACCTTCCAAAACCAGATGCATTCAGAAACTGCTTCTGAAGTTATGTTATTACCGGAGAGCCCAAGAATTGGTAAAATAAAAATTCTTGATTGGACTAATCGCTTAGAAAAAGAACCTCACCCATTACAATTTAGTGCTGCGACTTTTGCTATCGATAAAAGGACAATTGTAATTGCTTTTCGTGGAACTGACGGTACGATGATTGGCTGGAGAGAAGACATGCGGATGAATTTTTTGCCCGAAATTTACGGACAAAATGTTGCAGCCGAATATTTGGAAACAATTGCTAAGAAATTTCCTAACCAACGGATTTACTTAGTCGGGCATTCAAAAGGAGGAAATTTTGCGCAATACGCTTTGAGCGCAGTCAAACCAGAAATTCAAGAACGTGTTATTAAGGCAATTAATTTTGATGGACCAGGATATTTTCACAAAGTTTATACTAGTCCCGGTTTTATTAAAACGATGGCAAAAATGAGAACATATATCCCTCAAGGCTCAATTTTTGGAGCAATGCTTGACCATCCCGAACAAACTATCGTTGTCAAAAGCACAGCTGCCATGCGTAATCAGCACGATCCACGTCGCTGGTCAGTAGGGCGTGATAGTTTTACCTTAGCTGATGGTTTATCTGCTGGCAGTCGCGTATTTCGTCATGCATTAATTAACTTTAACAATTCTATTCCTCAAGAAAAGAGAGATGAAACTTTTTCTGATTTATTTGAAGCATTTGAAAACTCTGATATCCATGAATTGCATCAGTTAACCAATAATAAGCTAGTTGGTACTTACCGCCTGAGCAAGGTGCTCATGACTCTTGATCCAGAAGAGCGCAAACTAATTGCCCAAATTTTCAGCAATATCTGGAACTCATACAAAAACAACGTAACTATGCCTCTAATGACCAATAATTATGAGCTATACCCCAAGAGTAACGATTCTAATAAAGCACCCGTTTTCTATGAATTCTATGATTCTGAGCGTCCTAATTTAGAATTACCTCCTAATGTTCAAGATAAACTTCATTAGTTGTTTCATGTGGAACATAATAATAAGGCTGGGAAACTTAATTGTTTCCCAGCCTTATTTAATTGAAGATTATTTCTTCATATTGTCTTTAACATCTTCGACTTTATCTTTAACATTCTCAGCTGCGTCTTGAGCTTTGTCTTTAACATCGCCTGCAGCTTGTTGCATTTTGCCTTTAACTTCGTTAGCTTTACCAGCTAACTTATCTTTAAATCCTTTATCAGCCATAATATTATGTCCTTTCCCTAAAAAAATTAGTGAAAATTTCTCTTACTCTATTAATAGTACAATTAAAACAACTGTTTGTCACTGAAAACGCTCAATTTTGTAATCAAAAAATCATCAAGCCTCAAACCATCATCTTGGAGCTTGATGATTATAATTTATATTGTTTTTTATTATTCAGGCTGATGATGAGTATAATCGAGATTTGAAAAGCGATTATACGGTTTTGAAAACATCAACTTAATTGTCCCTCGACTTCCTGAACGGTTCTTTTCAATAATAACCTCTACTTCGCCATTATCTTCTTCTGCACCAACTTCGGGATTTTTATCTTCGTCTTGATCTTCTTCACGATAATAGTCCTCACGATATAAAAATGAAACAATATCTGCGTCCTGTTCAATTGAACCTGATTCACGGATATCAGACAAAACTGGACGCTTATCTTGTCGTTGCTCGACAGAGCGCGACAATTGCGATAATGCAATTACAGGAACATGAAGTTCTTTTGCTAATTTTTTTAACTGCCGAGAAATGGCCGAAACTTCTTGTTGCCTAGACTCACTACGTGGACCTTCAATAAGTTGTAAATAGTCAATCACAATTAACCCAAGATTACCTTTTTCCTTGGCCAAACGCCGAGATTGCGCTCTTATCTCACTCATCTTAATTCCCGGAGTATCATCAATATAAATTTTGGCATTAGCTAAGGAGCCCGATGCAACAATTAGTTTACGCCACTCCTCTTCATCTAATTGTCCTGTTCTTAAATGTTGAGAATTAATTAATCCCTCAGAAGCCAACATCCTCTGAACTAACTGCTCGCCTCCCATTTCTAGGGAAAACATTGCAACTGCTTTTTCAGTATGTAGTCCAACAAATTGGGCAATATTTAAAGCAAAGGAGGTTTTACCAACACCAGGACGTGCAGCCACTATAACAAGTTCATCGTCATGTAAACCAGTTGTCATTTTATCTAGTTCGACAAATCCTGTAGGCAAACCTGTAACCATGTTTCCATCTTCAGGAATATCATTTATTTCCTCAATTGTTGAATTAACAATCTCCTTAATGCTTCGAAAACCATTTGTACTATTTTCTGAAGAAACATTCATGATCTCACTTTCAGCGTTATCAAGAATTTCCGTCACATCATCAGAATCCTGCATAGCATTAGTAATGATTTTTTGACTAGCGGAAATCAACCGGCGTAAAAGAGCTTTACGGTGGACAATTTTTGCATAATAGACAACATGTGCTGCCGTTGGCGTCGCAATTGCTAGTTCAGAAACGTATGCAATTCCACCGATATCATCCAGTTGATTTTTTTTGGTCAATTCATCCTGCAAAGTTAGCGGATCAATTCCATCTTCACGGTCAGATATGTCCAACATTGCTTGGAAAACTAACTGATTAGCCTTTTTATAAAAATCATCAGGTTGTACTTCCGCACTGGCATCAGCAATTGATTTAGGATCAATAAAAATTGCACCTAAGACTGCCTTCTCTGCTTCATCATCGTGCGGTATTTGCTGTGAGACAATATTATCCATTAGTTATGACCACTTTTTATCAGAATCTAATTCAAAGCTTAATCTTGCTGTGTAATATGAACGCGAATTTTGCCTTCTACACCCTTAAATAATTTAACTGGGACATTTGTATACCCCAATGTTTTAATTGGCTCAGATAAGCTTAATTTACGTTTATCGATCTTAATATCAAATTGCTCTTCTAATCCTTCAACAATTCTCTTACTTGAAATTGATCCAAACAAACGTGAATCAGAACCGGCCTTTGACTTGAAATTGACAACTGTTTCATCTTTTTCCAGAAGTGCTTTAATCCTTTCTGCCTCGGCTTTTTCACTTTCATATGCAGCCTTTTCATTAGCATTAATTCTTTCAAGCGTATGCATATTAGCTTTGGTAGCAGCCTTGGCTAATCCTCGTTTAATTAAAAAGTTTTGCGCATAACCATCAGGAACATTCTTAACTTCACCGCGTTTGCCGCGACCTTTAACGTCTTCAGTAAAAATAACTTTCATTTTGTTCTCCTTTTATTCATTTTCTTTTTCATAAGTATCAACCGCTGCGACCAATTTATCAAGTGCTTGCTCAATCGTTATATTCTTTAACTGAGTTGCAGCATTCGATAAGTGTCCGCCACCGCCTAATTTTTCCATAATAACCTGAACATTAATATTACCCATTGAACGAGCAGAAATACCAATTGTATCCTTATCACGACGTGTAATTGCAAAACTCGCTTCAACATTCTCTATATCAAGAGCAGTATCAGCTGCTTGTGCCGTAACAATTGGATCGACGATTTTATCATTCGATCCACATAAAGCCGCCAGTTTCGGCTTGATCATCTTTAGACTGCTAACTAAACGAATCCTTTCCAAAAAGCTTTCAATATCTTCTTTGAGCAGTTCAGTTACACCTACCGAGCTGGCACCAATTGAACGCAGATAGCTAGCAGCATCAAAGGTTCTTGTTCCCGTTCGTAAAGAAAATTCCTTAGAATCAACCGTAATTCCAGCTAACATTGCTGTTGCTTCAAGATCAGTTAAAATTCGTTTACCAGAACTTGGTTGTTGATATTCAACCATTTCTGTTACTAATTCACTAGCAGAAGAAGCATATGGTTCAACATATGTCAGCATTGGATTTTCTGGAAATTCTTCACCGCGGCGATGATGATCTATGACAATAATTCGATTCTTCAATCGATCATACAAATCTTTCGAATACGTAATTGAGTATTTTGAATGATCAACCATTACTAACATTGATTTATTTGTCACACTATTTAGAGCTTGATCAGGCGAAACAAACAAGTTTGCGTTATCTTTAGCCTGCTTCATTTGGATCACTAATCGTCCTACATCATAATTAGTCTTATTAAGATCTAAGACAAAATTTGCTTTAACACCATGTAATCTAGCAATTTTAACTACACCAATACCACTACCAACTGAATCCATATCTGGATTGGCATGACCAACAACAAAAACCTGATCCGCTTCTTTAAACAGCTCACTAATTGCCTGCGAAACCATACGAGCCCTCACACGGGTTCTTTTTTCCATCGGATTAGATTTTCCACCATAAAAGCGCGCAGCCTTGCCAGGTTGATTCAAAACAACCTGATCGCCACCACGTCCCAATGCTAAGTCAAGGTTAGATTGTGCCTGATCAGCCAGTTCAGTTATCAGACTGCTTCCAAAGGCAATCCCAATTGATAAAGTCAATGGTGTATTATTACGGCTCGTTTCCATTCGCATTTTATCTAATACAGAGAATTTATCTTGTTCCATCTTTGTCAAATCTTGCATATGAACTAACAACAAAAAATGATCTTCATCTATTCGCTTTAAGTATGCATTAAATTTTTTGGCATATTCACTCAAAGTATTTTGAACATAAGAGCTCGTCGCTGTTAGTTCCTGATCACCCATTGTTTCACTTAATTCATCATAATTATCGATAAAGATTTGACCAATCGCCAATAGTTCGTTGTTATAGCGTTGTTCAATTTTAGCGTAACGCGTAATATCTAATAAATAAACAACTCCTAAATTATCCTGAATGACCATTTCAAATTGATGTCCATCCCAGTTAACAACATGATTTTCTGCAGTTTTAGACTTGATTGAATCGTCAATTAATTCATCTAAATCTGGGTCAACCGATTTAATTGTGTGTCCTATCAAATCATCATCTTTTAAATAAAGTTGTAAATATGGATTTACCCACTGGATTTGCCTATCTTCGTCATAAAGCAAAATTCCCAGTGGCATCTTGATCATCGCTTCTTGCTCGCTACGTTTAATTCGATATGACAAGCTAACAGCAAAATTATTGGCATTGCCAGCCAAGACATAGGCACCATAAACGGTACAGGCAACAGTTAATATAAAAATTACAACCATTGCTAATCCGAATAATGGATTCATAATCATAGCTACAATACTGCCTAATAGCGACAGAATCAAGATAACTAGGACTGAAGCCGTTAACCGTGAATCCTTGATAAAAGCAGGAAATTCAAGCTTACGTAAAAAATCTTTCATGTAAGATCCTTCCTAAATTAATGTAAACTACATTAGTATTATTATACCTTGTATTCACGGGATAAGAAACTCTTACCATAAAGCTTAAATTCTGTATACAAAAATACACTAAGCCAATATTGGCTCAGTGTATTTTATTTTATTCAGCTAATTAATCTTCAGTAACAAACGGCAACAAGCCCATAATGCGAGCTCTTTCGATTGCCTTAGCTACCTTACGTTGATTCTTAGCACTAGTGCCAGTGACACGACGTGGTAAGATTTTACCTCTTTCTGAGATAAAACGTTTCAACAGATCAACGTCCTTGTAGTCAACGTAATCAATATGGTTGGCTGCGATAAAGTCAACCTTACGACGACGATGGCCGCCTCTTCTTTGTTGAGCCATATCCTAGATCCTTTCTTTTAAAAGTTAGAATGGAAGATCGTCATCAGAAATATCAATTGTATCTCCCGAACCAGCAAATGGATCCTGTGTTGTATCCGGCTGATTATTAATCGGAGTATTCTGATTTGATTGTCCCATATTTGGCGAACTAGTGGCATTTGGATTACCAAAACCGCCATTATTATTTGGTGTAAAACCACCATTTTGGCCACGAGTTTCACGATCTTTACGTGATTCAAGTAGTGAAAAATTATCAACGATAACTTCAGTCACATACACTCTTTGCCCGTCTTTATTATCGTATGTTCTGGTTTGAATCCGGCCATCAATACCCACAAGTGAACCTTTAGACGTAAAGTTACAGAAATTTTCTGCAGCTTTACGCCAAATGACACAACTGATAAAATCTGCACCTCTCTCACCTTGAGCGTTAGTATACTGACGGTCAACGGCAAGAGTAAACGTAGCAACCGAGATTCCACTCCCAGTAGTACGTAATTCAGGATCACGCGTTAAACGGCCAACAAGTACAACTCGATTAATCATACTATAGGTCCTCCCTTTCCTAAATCACGAAAACGATAAAGATAAAGCTTTGCCTATTTGTCTATTTTAACAGTCATTGAACGTAAAACAGCAGTGTCAATCTTAGATAAACGATCAAATTCATTAACTGCGTCAGCATTATCAGCAGTGAAAGTCATGATATGGTAAGTTCCCTCACGATATTTATTGATTTCATATGCAAAATGACGCTTTTCCCAGTCTTTTGATTCAACCATCGTACCACCGTTATCGGTAATAACCTTATCATAGTTTTCAACTAAAGCCTTTTTTGATTCTTCGTCAATATCCGGCTTAATAATATAAGTTATTTCGTACTTAGTAGTTGTCATACTAGTGCACCTCCTTCTGGACTAAATGGTTCTTGCTAAAATTCAAGAACAAGGAGAGTAATCATTCATTACTCACAATTTCTAATTTTAGCACATAAATAAAAAATTACCAAAGTATCTTCACGTGATCCTATGAGAAATTTCGTTTTCTCCAGTAACAAGTACGTAAAAATATTTGATAATTTTTTGTTTTATTTAATTATTTATTCTTTTTAGTCCATCTACTCTTTAGACTCTTCAGCCACTTGATCCTCGACCGGAACAAGTGCCAAACTAGCAACTTTGTTGCCATCGTTAACCTTAATTAAGCGAACGCCTATCGTGCTACGGCCAGTTTGCGAAACATCTTCAATCTTGAATCGAATCATAATTCCGTCATTGGTAATAACCATAATGTTTTGTGTACCATCGACTACAGTTACACCAGAAAGTGGCCCATTCTTTGCAGTTATATTTGCGGTCTTGATTCCCTTACCGCCTCGGCCCTTAACTGGATACTCAGTAGCAGAAGTCCGCTTACCATAACCATTTTCAGAAACAATTAAAACTTCATCTTGATCACGAATAATGTCGGATCCAATCACATAATCATGGTCACGCAAATTAATACCACGTACTCCAGCGGCTGTTCTACCCATAGAACGAACTGCTTTTTCACTGAAACGTACTGCATAACCCAAATGTGTACCGATCAAAATGTCCTGCTTACCATCAGTAGTCAATACATTAGTTAACTCATCCCCGTCACGCAAAGTTAATGCAATTAATCCGCTATTTCTGATATTAGCAAATTCACTCACCTGTGTGCGTTTAACAGTTCCTTTTTTAGTAATAAAGAAGAGGTACTTGTCATATGCATCCTCGGGTATATTAATGATTGTTTCAATCTTCTCCCCTTTTTCAAATTGAAGAAGATTGACAATTGGTAATCCTTTGGCTGTACGACCTAGTTCAGGAATTTCATATGCTTTCTTGGAATAGACTTTACCCTTATTAGTAAAGAACAACAACAGGTCATGCGTACTGGCATAGATCAATTTTTCAATAAAGTCTCCATCCTTAATGCCCGTTCCTTTAATACCTTTACCACCGCGATTTTGAGTCTTAAATTCATTAATTGGCATCCGTTTGATATAACCACTATGAGTCAGGGTCAATAAGACATCTTGCTTTTCAATTAAGTCTTCATCTTCAATTGAAATAACATCACCCTCACTAATCTTAGTCCGGCGATCGTCACCAAAACGCTTTTGTGTATCGAGAAGTTCATTGTAAATTATTTCATGAATTCGCTCAGTTTTTGCAAGAATATCCTTGTAATCAGCTATTTTAAGTTGTAAATCCTTATATTCTGCCTCAACTTTGTCCCGTTCTAACCCTGTAAGGCGAACCAACCTCATATCTAGAATAGCTTGCGATTGCTTATCATCAAGTCCGAAACGACTAATCAAAGCCGCTTTAGCAATATCACTCGAATCACTTTGACGAATAATATGAACTATTTCGTCAATATGATCTAGAGCAATTTTTAAGCCGGCTAAAATATGTGCTCGAGCTTCAGCCTTTTCTAATTCAAACTTAGTCCTACGAGTAACAACATCTTCTTGATGCTTAAGATAATATTCCAGCATCTGTTTTAAGCTCAAAAAGTGTGGGGCACCATCAGCGATAGCCACCATGTTCATGCCGAAATTAGCCTGCATTTGAGTCAGTTTGAATAAATTATTTAAAACGACACTAGCACTGGCATCTCGGCGAATATCAATTGTAACACGCATACCAGTCTGATCAGATTCATCCCGTACCCCAGTAATACCGTCAATTGTTTTTGAACGAGCCAAGTCGGCAATTTTTTTAATCAATTCGGCTTTATTTACCAAATAAGGCAATTCTGTCACAACAATTCGCTCACGACCATTTTTCTCTGCTTCGATCGTTGTATTAGCCCGAACAACAATATTGCCACGACCGGTCTCATAAGCACGATAGATTCCTCCACGACCCATGATGGTTCCACCAGTAGGAAAATCAGGTCCGGGAATTGCTTTCATTAAATCCTTTGTTGTAACATCAGGATTATCCATCAACATATGTAACCCTGTAATAACTTCGGATAAGTTATGTGGTGGTATATTAGTTGTCATACCAACTGCAATTCCACTAGTCCCATTTACCAAGAGATTGGGAATGCGAGCCGGCAGTACAACTGGTTCATTTTCTGAGTCTTCGTAATTACGTTGCCAATCAATCGTATTTTTATTGATATCGCGAAGCATTTCTACCGCAATTTTACTCATTCGCGCCTCAGTATAACGCATTGCGGCTGGTTCATCGCCATCAACAGAACCAAAGTTTCCATGTCCATCTACTAGCATATAGCGGTAACTAAAATCTTGCGCCATATGTGCCATCGCTAAATAAATTGAAGAATCCCCATGAGGATGAAATTTCCCCATGACTTCACCAACAATTCTGGCTGATTTTTTATATGGTTTATCCGGTGTAACGCCTAGTTCACTCATTCCATATAAAATACGCCGTTGTACTGGTTTTAACCCATCGCGAACATCAGGTAGTGCCCGCGCTACTATAACTGACATGGCATAATCAAGAAATGAGCTATTCATTACACTAGTCAGATCAACATTTCTTATTCTATGATCTTGACCTTGATTGTCGTTATCCATTTAAACCTCCTATGCATCTATATTCTCAACGTACTTAGCGTTGGTCTCAATGAATTTGCGTCGTGGTGCAACATCGTTGCCCATCAATAGTTCAAATACATCATCAATATCTTTAGCATACTCAGGGCTTACTCTATCAAGCCGCCGATTTTCAGGATTCATAGTTGTTTCCCATAGCTGTTCAGGATCCATTTCACCTAACCCCTTGTATCTTTGAACTGTTGCTTTCGGACTTGGTTGTAAACTACCTAAATAATCATGCAATTCTTCGTCAGTATCAAGATACTTAATTACCTTTCCTTGACGAACCTGATATAGAGGCGGACGAGCAATATAGACATATCCCTTTTCAATCATAGGTCTCATATAATTATAAAATAGAGTTAAAAGTAACGTTCGAATATGAGCACCATCGACATCGGCATCCGTCATGATAATTAATTTATGATATCGAGCCTTAGAAACATCAAAATCAGCTCCAAATCCGGTTCCAAGAGCAGTAAACAAGGACCTAATTTCTTCATTAGCCAAAATACGATCCATTGAAGCTTTTTCAACATTTAAAATCTTGCCACGGATAGGCAAAATTGCCTGAGTTAATCGTGAGCGGCCCTGCTTAGCAGAACCGCCAGCAGAGTTCCCCTCAACAATAAACAATTCTGAAATACTTGGATCATTACTAGTATTATCGGCCAATTTACCGGGTAAATTGGCAATTTCAAGCCCCGACTTTTTCCGAGTAACCTCACGAGCCCGCTTGGCAGCGGTCCGCGCTCTTTCAGCTAACTGTGCTTTTTCAACAATTTTGCGTGCAACTTGCGGATTTTCCATCAAAAAATTATTAAAAGTTTCGGAAAATGAATGATCGACTGCTGTCCTAGCATCAGAATTGCCAAGTTTAGTCTTAGTTTGTCCTTCAAACTGTGGATCTGGATGCTTAACCGAAACAACAGCTGTCATACCTTCTCGTATGTCTTCACCAGAGAGATTATCATCATTATCTTTTAACAATTTTGCTTTGTGCGCATAATCGTTTACTACACGAGTCAATGCCGTTTTAAAACCTGCTTCGTGCATTCCGCCTTCATAAGTATGGATATTATTGGCAAATGTCATTAAAGTTGTCTTATAACCGGTGGTATATTGTAGTGCTACCTCGACATTAATATCATTGTAGTCACCATCAACATAGATTGGTTCATTAAATAAAACATCGGTTCCCTTATTCAAAAAAGAAACATACTCTTGAATACCACCTTCGTAATGATAGACATCTGTTTCAGCGCTTTCTTTGCGTTGATCAGTAAAAGTCAACTTTAAGCCCTTATTTAAGAATGCCAATTCCCGAATTCGATTCTTCAATACTTGGTCATCAAAGGAAGTTGTTTCAGTAAAGATATCTGGATCTGGAAAAAAATGAACAATTGTACCATGTTCTGATAACGAAACTGTCCCAGTCATCTTCATTTCAGTATTAACACGACCGTGATCGAAATCAATATAATATTTTTTCCCATCTCTCATCGTCGTAACATCAAGTTTAGTTGATAGCGCATTAACAACTGATGCACCAACACCATGAAGTCCACCAGAAACCTTATATCCGCCACCGCCAAACTTACCACCAGCGTGCAAAACAGTAAAAACAGTTTCAAGCGCCGGTCTACCCGTCTTCTTTTGAATGTCGACAGGTATCCCACGACCATCATCTTGAACTGTAACACTGCCATCACTATTAATTGTTACCTCAATCTTAGTTGCAAAGCCTGCCAAACTCTCATCAATTCCATTATCAATTATCTCCCAGACTAAGTGATGCAAGCCCTGAGAACTAGTGGAACCAATGTACATCCCTGGACGCTTTCGAACTGCTTCAAGTCCACCTAAAACTTGAATTTGACTGGCATTATATTTATCAGCTTCTTTTTCATATTGCTTGATCTGCTCAAAATTTTCTTTTTGATTGTCGTTATCGGCCATTCAATTTCCCCTCTTCTAAATAAATTTGTCCAGATTCAATTCGGTATACTTTTGGTTTTTTAATTATTTCCCAGGAAATACCGCTTAAATCTGTCGTAGTAATAAAGGTCTGCGTCTTACCATGAATGTAATTAAGCAGCGCACTCTGCCTTTTGTGATCAAGTTCACTCATCACATCATCAAGCAAAAGCAGTGGATACTCAGTAGTTAAGTGGTGAACCAATTGTATTTCTGCAAGTTTAATACTTAAAGCAATTGTTCTCTGCTGACCTTGCGAACCATACAAATGAGCATCTTTACCGTTAAGTTCAAATTCAACATCATCACGGTGTGGACCACTTAAAGTGGTTTTTTTGACAATTTCACCTGATTGATTTCTTTGGAAACTGATCAGTAGTTTGCGATAAACTTCTTCAACACTATCAGTTTCATTAATTTCTCGTACCGATGGTCGATAAACAAGTTTCAATTCCTCATTACCAGCACTGATATAAGCATAGGCATCGCGAGCATACCGATCTAAATAAGTTAAAAATTTAAACCGACGAACAATTACTTCTGCAGCTACTCCTGCTAACTGATCGGATAAGACATCTAAGAACATCATATCATGTGCGGAACCATTGGCTAATTGCTTTAAGTAATTGTTCTTTTGCTGGAGAACCTGTTTATACTTACCAGCAAAATACAAATATTCAGCACTAATTTGACCAAATTCTTGATCCATAAAGCGCCTGCGCAATGAGGGGGCTCCTTTGATAAGTTCTAAATCTTCAGGCGAAAATAGAATTGCATTCAGTTGCCCAACATACTTGGATAATTTGGATTGCTCTATCCGATTAATCCAAACTTTCTTCCCCTTTTTAGTAAGCAAAACACGTAATGACAAATCAATTTGACTCTTATAAACGTGCCCAGTAATATTCGCATAATCTTTGCCAAAAGCAATGAGTTCTTTGTCGTTACTAGTCCGATGTGAGCGTGTTAACGCCAAAAAGCAGATTGCTTCAAGCATATTGGTTTTACCTTGCGCATTTTGTCCAATAAAAATATTGACGTTGGGATCAAATTCAATATCCAATTGTTGTAAGTTACGATAATTTTGTGCATTAAAATGTTTAAGGTACATTTACTTAGTTACCGAAATTCATACTTTTCTTGTGCAACTTCTAGTTTATCCCCTGGTCTGAGCTTTTTGCCCCGTCGATTTTCTGTTTCATTATTCAGTAAAACGGGATTATTCTGCAAATACCACTTGGCTTGTCCACCAGAAGAAATAATGCTTTCTTCCTTCAAAAATTGACTCAAGGTAATATAATTACCCCTTACTTTAAATTCTTTGATAATATCCACCTTCACCACTATAAATACCTATAATAAGTATATTCGTTTCCCAAGTAAAAGACAACTCAAAAGCCAATATAAAGCCGTTTAAACGGTTTTTATAAAACAAATACTTCAACAGTAAATAGCTAAAAAGTAAAAACAAGTACTTATTTAAGCGCATCTGACAAAGATGATCATAAAAAAAGCCATCATTCGATGACTTTTTTGTTTGTAATTAAAAAGTTCTAACTGGTGTGATTAATTGTACAAAGTTGATGTCCGTTTTATTAGGATTAACTGTAAAAGGTCGAAGCGGTTGCGTGAAATCCATCACAATAGTGTCAGAAACTGAAGCTCTCAGTGCGTCACGCAAATAATCCGGATTAAACGAAATTTTTAAATTTTCTCCAGTTAGTTTATTGAAACTAACATTTTCTTCAACATTACCAATCTCAGCGGACTCACCAGAAAGTATTACCGTCTTTTTCTCTGTATCGATTGTCAAATCAACTACATTATTGCGACCAGCGTGAGTTAACAGACTAGCGCGATCCAAGGCACTTGAAAGTTCTACTAAATCAAATTCCACACTAGTAGTACTTTCTTTGGGAATTAATCGTTCAGTATCTGGATAACTACCTTCAAGCAAACGAGAATAAAATAAAATATTACCAATTTCAAATAATACCTGATTATTTCCAGGACAAATTCTAATTTCAGGATCAGTTTCACCGATAATACGCGCCAGTTCTAGTAAACACTTACCTGGAATAATCAAATCAGTCTTAGTTTGTGGTCCATTTTCCAAATCTATTGCACGACTAGATAACCGGTGTGAATCAGTTGCTACAGCATGAATTTGAGTTGGACTAAAAGTAAAATGAACTCCCGTTAAAACTTGTCGACTTTCTTGAGTCGCAACCGCAAACTGAGTTTCATTAATAATTTCGTGGAAGGTTTTACCAGAAATTGTAAAAGTTGATTCATCAGGAATTTCCGGTAATCTTGGATAATTATTAGCGTCTAATCCATTAATCGTGAATTCACTAGTTTCTGAAATAATTTGCGTTTGAAAACTGGATTTTACTTCAAGTGAAAATTCTTTACCTGGTAGTCGTCTAATAATTTCACTGAAAAACCTTGCTGGTAAAACAATTGATCCAGTTGATTCAACTGATAAATCTTCACTTACTGGTATACGAATTTCGATAGAAATATCTGTATCACTTCCAGTTAGAAGTAATTCATTTTCAGATAAGCTAAGCTTTATACCGCTTAAGATTGGAATAGTTGCCCGCGATGAGATTGCATGCATAACGTTATTGAGATTGTCTACAAAAAGATTTCTGTTTATTGTAAATTTCATAATTGCCTCCTGATGATAATCATGTTTAGTTAATTATATATATAAGTTAGTAGTATTAGTAGGTCCTGTGATTTCTGTTGAAAAGGTTATTTACGCTTAAAATAACGTAATTCGACTGGTTCAAAAAATGTGAATAAGTCTATTATTTTTCCACAGTTAATAACTTTTTAACGATCAAGCATCTGCTTTAAATCAAATACTGCTGTTTTGATTTCGGAATTGGTTTTAATTTCACGACTAATTTTTTCATATGCATGCATGACAGTTGTATGATCCTTGCCACCAAATTCCTGACCAATCTTAGGAAGACTTGAGTCTGTTAATTCTCGTGATAGGTACATTGCAATTTGTCGTGGTACCACGATTTGCCGCACGCGCTTTTTTCCTTTTAATTCATAGGTGGAAGTTTGAAAATAATTTGCAACTACTTCTTGAATTTTTGATATTTGAAGTCCTTGATTTTTCTGAACCAATTTTAAGTCTGCTAATGCTTCACGAGCTAAATTAACATTAATGTCTTCATGTTCAATCGTCGCGTGTGCTTGCACTTTAACGAGCGCACCTTCTAGTTCACGAATATTCGTGTCAACTTGAGAAGCAATGTAATCTAAAGTGCTATCATCAATCGTTAAATTCTCGGCTTCGGCTTTTTTGCGTAAAATTGCAATTCGTGTCTCTAGATCTGGTGGAGTAATTTCGACCTGTAATCCCCAAGTAAAGCGTGATACTAACCGTTCTGATAAATCAGGAATCTCGGTTGGCAAGCGATCACTAGTCATCACAATTTGTTTTTGATCGTTATAAAGTGTTTCAAAAGTATGGAAAAATTCTTCTTGAATTCCCTCTTTTTTAGCAAAAAATTGAATATCATCGACTAATAATAAATCGCAGGTACGATACTTTTCACGAAATTGATCTTGCGTTTTATTTTTGATGGAATTGATAAAGTCGTTAACAAAAGTTTCACTTTGAATGTAAACAACCTTGGCACTCGGGCGTTCTGCCAGCATCTGGTGGCCGATGGCCTGCATCAGGTGGGTTTTACCGAGCCCGACGCCGCCGAAGATAAAGAGCGGATTGTAGAAGCTCCCGGGACTGTCGGCTACCGCCAGCGCCGCACCAGCGGCCAATTTGTTGCCTTCGCCCTGGACGAAGTTGTCGAAGGTATATTTTTCGTTAAGCTTGAGGTTGCGCACAAAAACGTTGGAGCTCTCTTGCCGAGGCCGTTCACGTGTTGTCTGTGTCTGCGGCTTAGGTGTGACTAGGCGCTCGCTAGTTGAATTGCCCTCGATCTGAAAGACGGGCAAGACCTCGATGTTGTAGTAGCCGTAAGCCGACTGGATCAGCTGTGAGGACAGGTTCTTCTCCCAATAGCCCTTGGTTACTGGGTTCTGGACAGCGATCCGCAGTTCATGAGTGTCCTTATTATAGGAAAGTGGTTTAGTATTTTTGAACCAGGCGTTGTACGCAACCTCGTTGAAGCGTTCGCGCATTTCGTTATTAAAATGCTGCCAAAATTTATTGATATCAAACAA